>JALEPZ010000091.1 GCA_022767125.1 Phocaeicola plebeius | reverse complement strand
TAAGCCTGCATAACCATTGCAAAGGTATATAAAAAAGACGAGAAACCATCCAACAAAGACGAATATCTTCTTTTTTTTGTATTGTCCGTGGTTATGTCCTTTGTTTTTTACCGAAAGTCGGCCACATTAGGCAGAGCGTGTTCGGATTTGCTCTCATTGGCACGACCATTCAAAGTTGTCCTTGCCTGCACCCATCTCAAAATGACACTTGGCTATACCCAAGTCCATCTTTGTATAGCCGACAAGCGAGAACGTTCTTTCTGCTTTTACCCTGTGTACTCCGTTACCATCAGGGCCGACGTATTCAAAGCGGAACTTCTGCTGATTAACCGCTGTAGGGGCCAGGAGAGCCGCTTCGACTCCCCGGAGGAACCATTGGGGAGTTGTTTCACTGGCATTGCTCACATCCTTGACACCTTTTCTCTTCATATTCCTTCCAGGATCATTACCATTGCTAATTTTTCATCAGTTTGTACTATCAATTAGATATTTTCTGTTAAACTATTATAAACAAATGGTTTCCGAAAGACCTTTTCGCTTGTTCTTTCATTATTTTGTACTACCTTTGTACTATCAAAACAGTACAGGTATGGCAAGACAAGCAGAAGCAAGCACAAGCTATAAGGTGAAGATACATCTGAACAACGGCTACAGGTATGCAAGCACTCAGCCGCTGGTAAAAGACCCCGACAGGACAAGTGGGCGCAACAAGCACAAGCGCATCCACTGGGGTACGGTTGACGAGAACAACAAGTTCCATCCCAACAAGACGTTTCTTTATGCAGATTTGTCCGAGCGCAGGAAACTCATCTTTCCCGATGACTGGGACATGAGCGAGGTTGCTGCACTTACGAGTGAGCGAAAGGCAGGCAGGCCAACAAACGGTGATGACGACTCCAACAAGTTGTATGGTGACATTTGGCTGCTGGAGCAGATAGCTGAAAAGACGGGCATCCGCAAGGATTTGGAGAAGGCTTTGGGCGGCAACAGGGAAATGGCCGATGCCATCATGACACTCGCCATGTACCACATCACCACGGGTAACACTTTCAACCGCGTTGCCCATTGGCAGCGGATTGTCAAGACTCCATGCGGCTACCCTCTGACCTCGTCGGACATCACCCGCCTTACACAAAGTATCACAGAGCAGCAACGTATGGACTTGTTCCGCTTAAGGGCAGCCAGGACGAAAGACGGTGACCTGTGTGCCGTGGATTCCACAACCCGCTCTGCATACGGCAGCTCGCTGGCCGACATCAAGTGGGGCAAGAACAAGGAGCGGCTTCCTCTTGAGCAGACAACTGAGGTGGTTGTCTATGACCTCAACACTCACATGCCCATATACTACAGGACTTTCCCCGGCAACATCCCGGACTCAAGGAGCGTGGAGACCATCCTGTTGGATCTCAGGCATGCAGGCTTTCCCCTGTTGGTACTCATCACGGACAGGGGGTATGAGTCCGTGCGCAACATGGAGCGTTACATCCTTGACGGCCAGCCGCTTATCATGTGGGTGAAGGTGCGCCAGAAAATGGTGCTCGAGAAGATACGCGCCTTTGGCTCGTTCGTCCATTCCCCTGAAGGAATGGAGGTGGACGAGGACAACAGGATATACAGCCGTCAGTATGACATAGACTATAAGGTGGAGGTACGCGCGGGTACGGAGAAGGGTGCCGACAGGCTGCGTCTCAACCTGTACTTCGACCCTGTCAGGCGTAGCGAGGAACTCACGTCCCTTGATGTGGCCATCAAGCGGCAGCGGGCTGCCCTGGAAGAAATCATGGCTGGCGGTTTTTCCATGGATGATGACGAAAGCATACACAAGAACTACCCCTACTTCACTGTCGAGCTCAAGGAGGATGACAGGACTCTGATTTCATACGCTCTCAACACCAAGAAAGTGGAGGAGGCAAGGCTCGCCTCAGGCTTCTACGCCAATGTCACGCACAAGCTTGACCTTACGCCAATGCAGGCACTTGATGCCTACTCGCTGCGCGACGAGCAGGAGAAATACTTTGAACAGCAGAAAGGACCACTTGGCTGCGACAGGCAGAGATGCTGGTCGGAGGACGGAAAGAACGGCAGGCTGTTTGTCATGTTTATAGCACTTGTCATGTCATCATACCTAAAGTATATATGGAGGTCAACTGCACTGAAGAAGTCTTTCTGTTCATCACTTGAAATCCTTGACGAGATGCGTTCCATCAGGAGTGTAGAACACAAAGGGAAGGCCAGGCACATCACCCCGTTTGTGGGGAGGCAGCTTGAAATATGTGAAGCTTTCGGTTTCATAGTGCCAGACAATTGCGCTCCAAAATATAAATCAAAGAAGGTGAAGGCTAAGCGACCTGGCAGACCGCCTAAGGCAAGAATCATCTCCGAAGAGGGTTGATAGTACAAAAAGAATTAAAACTTGGAATATTATGAACAATTTACGAAAGGAAAGAAGGTATTTTTCCTCTCATTTGTCGCATTTTTCCTCTCAAATTGGGTATAATAGCATATAGAATATTGATTATCAGAATAATATATTGTCACATTAATTCTTTCATTACTCGTTGGAGAATAATAAAGGAGCATCTATCTTTGTAAATGAATCAAATGACACCCAATTATGTGCAACGATATATGATTAATTATTAACTAAAAAAAAGAGTATGGCTAAAGAATTAGTATTTTGTTTGATTTTTGTGTCTATTTGTGTATGCAAAGTGTTGGCTACCGGTAATGATGGCTCCCCACAACCACGATATGATGCACATTTGTGCATGTGGAGCAGTGAAGCGAATGATTGTGTTGAAGGATCAGACAATTATTGTATCTGCGAGGACTAATCACCAAACTTAGTTAGAGAGTGCTATACCCTATATATTAGATAGCACTCGTATTTATACATCCTGTCCATGAAAAGTTTGATTTTCATTTTATCTTGTATAATGATGACTTCTTGCCTGTCATCCGAATGTTCGTCCACAAAAGAGCTAGCATTTCTGGAAGCCGGAGACACTATCTACCTGACAGTGGACAAAGAGACTTATTATGGCAGTAAGGCCATGTTCCAGTTCGAAGACGAGAAAGGGAATGAATTCCTCTTTCTCCAGAACCGCGGCGATCGAGGCACACCCAACATTTTGATATACAATTTGTCAGATTGTTCTGTTACAAAGAAAATTCCACTGTTCCGAGAAGGGCCCAACGGGATTCCTGCCATATATGGAGGTACAGCACTCGATGCTAGTCATTTTCTTGTCACTACGGATTCCCCCCACTTTTACATCGTCAATGACAAGGGGGAGATTCTGTTCCGCTCTCCAGGTTTATACGACCGCAAAAAGGGGTTCGGTACATTCTGTACCACTCACGTAATGAGCTATTACCATCAGCCTGCGATTCTTAGGGATTCCCTACTGTATTTTTCACAGACTCACATCGGTTACCCTCATCGAAAAGATACTTGGAGAACATCAAATATCTTTGCTGTAGCTGACTTGCGTTCCGGGCAACTGCATCCTCTTCCAATGAGCTATCCCTCCATATTCGACAAAGAAGAAATCATGCGTACATTGTCCTACGACAGGGGATTCAGTTATGCAGACACAGGTAAAGAAGTAGCCGTATCGTTTAATAAGTCTGACAGCATTTACGTATCGTCCGACTTTTTGCACGTGCGTTCTTACAAAGCCCAAAGCCGATATTTCCCGTCGCTGCACCCAGAGCCCTATTATGCACAGACTGATTTGGAAGCACGCTTGCGCAGAGAGTCACTGAAACCGCAGTACCACCATTTATTATATGACAAGTACCGTAAAGTATTCTATCGCTTTGCTCTGCACCCATATGAATGGCCAAAGACCAAAAGTCCCATGTCTGGAGAAGACAATGGTCGTGAATTTTCTATTCTGATTCTCGATGAACAGTATCAGCTGATAGGAGAAACTAAGTTCCCTGCCTACCAGTATGCCTATCATTATTACTTTATCGGGAAGGAAGGACTGTATGTATCACTGAACAACCCCGACAATCCATTGTTCAGCGAAGATGAACTGATTTTCCAATGCTTTAGGCTCAAGAAAAATATATGAAAAGTAAATCATATTTATTAATCGCATTATCTGTAATATCGATATTTTTAGATTTGAACTATTGTTAATTTCTTCACCATCCCTTAAACCTGCCACCCGTTTTTCGTTCTAACCCATAAACTTGTACAAGCAGCATAACGGGTACGGAACCTCCCGAACAGGCTCCATCAAACCACGAAACTAAAAGAAGAAAGAACATGAAAACAACTACATTTCTGACCGCCGCCCTGATGGCATTGACACTGAGTATGAACACCGCCTTCGCACAGAGCGAACCGACCACAGCAGGGGCTGCCCCCACAGAGAACGTCCGCAAAGCGGAACGCCCGAACCGTCCCGGACGCAGACCGATGGCCAAAGGACAACGGCCCGAACGGAAGCAGCTGACCGACGAGCAGCGCACCGAACTTCAGGTGAAACGGATGCAGCAACGCCTGCTGCTGGACGAGGCTACCGCCGCCAAGTTCACACCGCTCTATACCGAGTACCTGAACGCCCTGAAGGAATGCCGCAAGGAATGTCCCGACCGCAAGGAACTGAAAGGACAGCAGCCGACCCAACCGGCCACTCCTCCGACCGACCAGGAAATCCGCGACCGCATCAAGGCCCGCATCCAGGCCCAGCGTGAGCGGGCGGACATCCAGGCCAAGTACCTCGACAAGTTCGCGAAATTGCTCAGCGCCCGCCAGCTGGAGCTGGTCTTCGCCCCGCAACACCGGCAGGACAAAGGTGGCCATCGTCCGCAAGGCGGCCACAACGAGCGGCAGAACAGGGCACGCTTCCAATAAATCCCGGCAACTGAGGGATAACACAGCCAAATCGAGGTTTTTTTCATCGATTTGGCTGCACTATCATGGATAGGACAGCCAAATCGGTGGATTTTTCATTGATTTGGCTGTCCTATCGATTGGAGGGATGAGAATAATTGCTTACTTTTGGGACAAGAAACAAAAAGAACGCTCAAATGGAACTGTCGGCTGTACCCATATAGCTTCTTCTTGAGTTTCAAATGTTGAAACTCGTAGTTTCATATGATTGAACTATGCCCCTACCACAACGGGCGCATGTGCTTAGAGATTATCGAACGATTTGCCTGACACAAAAAAAGTTCCGGGCCGTCTCTCCACAAAAGGAGAAACGGCCCGGAACCTTCTCAGGAGCGGCAAGCAACGGATTACTTGCGCAGACCCAGTTCCTTAACGATGTTACGGTAACGCTCAATGTCGCGTGCCTTCAGGTACTCCAACAAGGAACGACGCTTACCTACCAACATGGTCAAAGCTCTTTCAGTGCTATAATCTTTACGATTGACCTTCAGGTGCTCGGTCAAGTGAGAAATACGGTATGAAAACAATGCAATCTGAGCTTCGGGTGAGCCAGTATCAGTGTTAGACTTTCCGTACTTTTCAAAGATTTCTTGTTTTTTAGCTGCGTCTAAATACATAATTTTGACTGTTTATTAAATATATTAAATTTGATTTGCGGCTGCAAAGGTACAAATATTCTTTTAGTCCACAAGCGTTTCCCTTATTTTTTCTGCATCTTTTCATGCCTATATCTAAAAAAGTAGTAACTTTGTGCCCAAATATATAGGTATAGTATGCAAGATATTAGAAACATTGCCATCATTGCCCACGTAGACCACGGGAAAACCACGCTGGTGGACAAGATGATGCTCGCCGGACATCTGTTCCGCAACGACCAGACCAATGGTGAATTGGTATTGGATAACAACGATTTGGAGCGAGAGAGAGGAATCACCATCCTTTCGAAGAATGTCTCCATCAACTACAAAGGTACAAAAATCAACATCATTGATACTCCGGGACACGCCGACTTCGGAGGAGAAGTGGAACGAGTGCTGAATATGGCCGACGGATGCATCCTGTTGGTCGACGCTTTTGAAGGCCCGATGCCGCAGACCCGATTCGTACTGCAGAAAGCCTTACAGATCGGACTGAAGCCCATCGTGGTAGTAAACAAGGTGGACAAGCCCAACTGCCGCCCGGAGGAAGTTTATGAAATGGTATTCGACCTCATGTTCAGCCTGAATGCGACAGAAGACCAACTCGACTTCCCGGTGCTGTACGGATCCGCCAAGAACAACTGGATGGGCGAAGACTGGAAGACACCGACCGACAGCATCACTCCGCTGCTGGATGCCATCGTAAAATACATCCCTGCCCCCCATCAGCTGGAAGGAACACCCCAAATGCTGATTACTTCGCTGGACTATTCGTCCTATACCGGACGTATTGCCGTGGGACGTGTACACCGCGGGACCATCAGCGAGGGCATGAACATCACCCTCGCCAAGCGCGACGGCACGATGGTGAAGTCGAAAATCAAGGAAGTGCATACCTTCGAAGGACTGGGTCGCAAGCGTGTGGAAAGTGTATCGTCGGGCGACATCTGCGCCATCATCGGTGTGGAAGGTTTCGAGATCGGCGACACCATCTGCGACTTCGAGAATCCGGAACCGCTGCCGCCGATTGCCATCGACGAACCGACCATGAGCATGCTCTTTACCATCAACGACTCGCCCTTCTTCGGCAAGGAAGGGAAATACGTCACTTCCCGCCACATCCACGACCGTCTGCAGAAGGAGCTGGACAAGAACCTGGCATTGCGGGTGCGCAAGGCAGAAAACGAGGACGGCAAGTGGATCGTATCGGGACGCGGCGTGCTGCACCTGTCGGTCCTCATCGAGACCATGCGCCGCGAAGGATATGAACTGCAGGTGGGACAGCCGCAGGTCATCTTCAAGGAAATAGACGGTGTGAAGTGCGAGCCGATCGAGGAACTGACCATCAGTGTGCCCGAAGAGTTCTCCAGCAAGATGATTGACATGGTGACCCGCCGCAAGGGAGAAATGGTATCGATGGAGACACAGGGCGACCGCGTGAACATCGAGTTCGACATGCCTTCGCGCGGCATCATCGGCCTGCGTACCAACGTCCTGACCGCCTCGCAGGGAGAAGCCATCATGGCCCACCGCTTCAAGGAATACCAGCCCTACAAGGGAGACATCCCCCGCCGCACGAACGGTTCGATGATTGCCATGGAAAGTGGAACTGCCTTTGCCTACGCCATCGACAAGCTGCAGGACCGCGGCCGCTTCTTCATCTATCCGCAGGAGGAAGTCTATGCCGGACAGGTGGTGGGCGAGCATGTCCACGAAAACGACCTGGTCATCAACGTGACGAAGTCGAAGAAGCTGACCAACATGCGTGCATCGGGATCGGACGAGAAGGCCCGCATCATCCCGCCGGTCATCTTCTCGCTCGAGGAAGCCTTGGAATACATCAAGGAGGACGAGTACGTGGAAGTCACCCCGAAGAGCATGCGTATGCGCAAGGTCATCCTTGATGAACTGGAACGCAAACGCGCCAACAGAAACTAATGAAAACCTCAACTCATACGTATGGAAAAGAAATTCAAAAGAACAACCGTCACTTCGGCTCTCCCGTATGCCAACGGACCGGTACACATCGGCCACTTGGCAGGGGTCTATGTGCCCGCCGACATCTATGTGCGCTACCTCCGGCTGAAGAAGGAGGACGTGCTCTTCGTCGGAGGGTCGGACGAGCACGGAGTACCCGTCACCATCCGCGCCAAGAAGGAAGGCTGTACGCCGCAGGACGTGGTGGACCGCTACCACACGCTCATCAAGCAGTCGTTCGAAGAGTTTGGCATCTCGTTCGATGTATATAGCCGAACGACCTCGGCTACCCATCATCAGTTTGCCTCCGACTTCTTCCGCAAGCTCTACGACGACGGGAAGCTGGAGGAAATTACCGAAGAGCAGTTCTGCGATGAGGTAACCGGCGAATTCCTCACCGACCGCAACATCGTGGGCGAATGCCCGCGCTGCCATGCGCAGGGAGCATACGGCGACCAGTGCGAGAAGTGCGGGGCCACGCTCTCGCCCGACGAACTGATCAATCCCACCAACAAGAACAATCCCGGTCATGCGCTGGTAAAGCGTCCCACCAAGAACTGGTACCTGCCGTTGGGGCAGTATCAGGAATGGCTGAAAGAGTGGATACTGGAGGGGCACAAGGAGTGGCGTCCCAATGTATATGGCCAGTGCAAATCGTGGTTAGACATGGACCTGCAGCCGCGTGCCATGACGCGCGACCTCGAATGGGGCATTCCCGTGCCCGTAGAGGGAGCGAAGGGAAAGGTGCTCTACGTGTGGTTCGACGCGCCCATCGGCTACATCAGTAATACGAAGGAGCTGTGTGACGCACAGCCCGATCGCTGGGACAGCTGGCAGCGGTGGTGGCAGGATCCCGACACCCGCCTCATCCACTTCATCGGCAAGGACAACATCGTGTTCCACTGCCTCATCTTCCCCGTGATGATGAAGGCGCACGGCGGCTACATCCTGCCGGACAACGTACCAGCCAACGAATTCCTGAACCTGGAAGGGGACAAGATTTCCACATCGCGCAACTGGGCGGTGTGGCTGCACGAATACCTGCAGGATTTCCCCGGCAAGCAGGACGTGCTGCGCTACGTGCTGACGGCCAACGCGCCGGAAACGAAGGACAACGACTTTACGTGGAAGGACTTCCAGGCTCGCAACAACAATGAGCTGGTGGCCGTCTATGGCAACTTCGTGAACCGCGCCCTGGTGCTGACCCACAAATATTTTGAAGGGAAGGTGCCGGCTTGCGGCGAACTGACCGACTACGACCGCGAGACACTCAAGGAATTTGCCGACGTAAAGGCGGAAGTGGAAAAGCTGCAGGATGTGTTCAAGTTCCGCGACGCGCAGAAGGAAGCCATGAACCTGGCCCGCATCGGCAACAAATACCTGGCCGACACCGAGCCGTGGAAGCTGGCGAAGACCGACATGGGGCGCGTAGCCACCATCCTGAACATTGCCCTCCAGTTGGTAGGCAACCTGGCCATTGCGTTCGAACCGTTCCTGCCCTTCAGCAGCGAGCGGCTGCGCAAGATGCTGAACATGGAAGCTTTCGACTGGGAACAGTTAGGACGCACCGACCTGCTGGCAGCCGGACATCCGCTGAACAAGGCAGAACTGCTGTTCGAGAAAATCGAGGACTGTGCCATCCAGGCACAAGTGGACAAGCTGCTGGCCACGAAGAAGGCAAACGAAGCTGCCGACTACAAGGCCAACCCCATCAAGCCGACCATTGCCTTCGAAGACTTCGAGAAGCTGGACATCCGGGTAGGTACAGTGCTGGAATGCGAGAACGTGCCCAAGATGAAAAAGCTGCTGAAGTTCAAGATTGCCGACGGACTGGAGAACCGTACCATCGTGAGCGGCATCGCCCAGCACTACCAGCCGGAAGAACTGGTAGGCAAGCAGGTACTGTTCATCGCCAACCTGGCTCCGCGCCAGTTCAAGAACGGGCTGGTGAGCGAAGGCATGATTCTGAGTGCCGAGAACTTCGACGGTTCATTGGCCGTAACTTCCGTTTTGAAGGAAGTGAAACCCGGCAGTGAAGTAAAATAACGCATCCTCTGAAAGCATGCAGTCATCGCTGAAAGAGAAAACCGCCAAGGGCTTGTTGTGGGGAGCTGTGAACAACGGCGCACAACAAGTCCTTGTGCTTGTCTTCGGCATCGTCCTCGCCCGGCTGCTCAGTCCCGAAGAATACGGCATGGTGGGACTGCTCACCCTGTTCACCCTTGTCGGGAATGCCCTGCAGGAAAGCGGCTTCCGGGCCGCACTCGTCAACCTGAAGGACATCCGCCACGAGGACTACAATGCCGTCTTCTGGTGCAGCCTCTGCATCGGATGTACCGCCTATGCCGTCCTGTTCGGCTGTGCCCCCCTCATCGCCCGCTTCTACGGCGAACCGGCATTGACCCCCTTGGCCCGTTATTGTTTTCTTGCCATTCCCATCGCCAGCCTGGGAACCGCACAAGGGGCATGGCTCTACCGGAACCTGCAGGTCAAGCAACAGGCCTTTTCGGGCATCATCGCTCATGTCGTATCGGGATGTACCGGCATCCTGCTGGCCCTCAACGGCTTCTCGTATTGGGGGATTGCCACCCAGAGCCTGACGTATTTGGTGGTAGTCACCCTCTGCACCTGGAAGTACTCGCCGTGGCGGCCTACACTGCCCGTCGACTTCTCCCCCATCCGTCCGCTGTTTGCCTTCAGCAGCAAGCTGCTGATTACCAACATCGCCAGCCAATTGAACAACAACCTGCTCTCGGTATTGCTGGGCAAGTTCTTCAGCACCCCGACGGTAGGTAACTTCAACCAGGCGAACAAATGGAACGGCACCGGCCACCAGTTCATCACGGGGATGCTGAACAGCGTGGCCCAACCGGTGCTGGCCACCGTCCGTGAAGACCGTGAACGCGCATCGCAAGTCTTCCGCAAGATACTGCGCTTCACTGCCTTCCTCTCCTTCCCCGCCCTGTTCGGTCTGTCCATCATCACCCCCGAACTGATTCTGCTGACGGTCGGTGGAAAGTGGGCAGACAGCATTCCCATGATGCGGCTGCTCTGCCTGGGAGGCGCGTTTGTCCCCTTCACCACGCTGTTCTCCAGCCTCATCATCAGCCAAGGCCAGTCGGCCCTCTACATGCGTAACATCCTTACCCAAGTGGTGCTCCAGTTCTGCGTCGTACTGGCAGCCATCGCCTTGGGCGGAAACATCTATACCCTGATTGCCTGCTATGTCCTCCTTCCTGTCGGATGGTTGTTCGTATGGCAGCACCTGGCCCGCCGTTTCATCGAACTCCCCCTCTCTGCCCTCGTCCGCGAACTGCTGCCTTTCGTGATCGGTGCCGCCTTCGCCTGCGGCATCGGGACCGCGGCTGCCCAATGGACCGGCGGAGGACTTCTGGCCCGTTTCGGCGTGAAAATCACCACGACTGCCGGGTGCTACCTGCTACTCCTGAAAGCCCTCCATGCTGACATACTGGACGAATGCCTCGATTACCTGCTTAAAAAGAAACGACCATGAACGGAAAACTCTATATTCTGGGAGCCCCTCCCTGCATCTTCTCAGGACTGACTCCCGAACTGCAACAGCGCATGGAATATGTGGACAATTTTCTTCATTTCCCCCAAGAGAAATGGAAACAGCTGACACACGCCCTGCTGGTGGGCCGTCTGCCCCTGCCCCGTCCGGTCCTGTACACCTGGTTCTCGCGCAAGGGACTCGACCATTTGCTGCAAGCCACGGCCGCCGACCGCGTCCTGCTCTACGAAGGTACCAACCTGCGGACACTACGGGTCATCAGGTCCCTGCTCCCTGCTGCCACCCCCTGCTTCATCTATTACTGCAATCCCATCCGCAGCATCTTCCGTCGCCCCGATCAGGAGCTGGCCGCCATTGCCCGGCTGGGCTACCGGCTGAGTACGTTCGACCCGGAAGATGCCGACCGGTATGGTCTGACGCTGACGGGACAATATTTCCGCTACCCCGAAGGCCCCCTGCCGGAAGAAAAAACAGACTGCTTCTTCTGTGGCCTGCCCAAGGACCGGGCCGAAGAGCTGGAGCAGTTGCAACGGCTACTCGAAGGCAACGGCTGGAAATGCCGGTTCATCATTCCAACGTGTAACGAACAGAGAATCAGTTATGCCGAATACCTTTCACAATTAGCAACATCCCGTTGCGTCATCGATATCTGCCAAAAAGACCAGGCCGGACTGACCCGTAGGCCCCTGGAGGCCTTGTTCTATGGGAAAAAACTTATTACAAACAATCCAAAGATTCAGGAGTATGATTTTTATAATTCAAAAAATATCTTTATCTTTGGAAAAAATTCGACCGATGGCCTGAACGACTTTCTTCGCCAGCCCACTGAACCGGTTCCGACGAATATCAAGGATAAGTACGACATCAATGGTTGGATTCGCCAGTATTTACACTAACAAGAAGTATACCCATGCACCGACATGTCCGCTACATTATCAGCTGGTTCTACCAGGAATCGAAAGAGGAGGAAAGTTTTTACCCACAGCTGGGCAGAAAAGGCAGTTCGTCCCTTGCCCGCTCGATTTACCTGAAAATCCAGGTGCCGTTCTTCCATACATTCCGCTACTATAACCCCAATATCCATTTCCTGTTTTTCACCAACCTGCAGGAGAAGGACCTTCCCGACTACCTGAAGCGCACGTTTTCCGACCTCTCGGTAGAAGTGGTGACGCTTCCCTATACCAGTCGTCCGCCAAGAGACTGGTACAGTTCGTGGCAGAACCAGTTCTATCTGTACGATATCCTGCGATGGATGCAACGGAGGATGAATCCGACCGACTCCGCAGTGGTCTGCGATGCCGACTGCCTGTGCCGCCATCCGCTGGACGGACTGTTCGAATGCATCGAACGCGACGGCAGCGCCCTCTACGAGTTCATCAATCGTCCGGAAGTCCGCGTAAACGGCATCCGGCTGGAACAGATGCAGGAATTCTATGTCCGTACCTACCATCAGCAGCCCCGACAGCCCATCGTCTACTACGGCGGCGAGTTCATCGGCCTGCGGGGAGATGCCGTACGCCACATCAACGAAACCTTTCCCGACTTATGGGACAAGAACCTGAGCTACCGCGAAGAGCGGAAACCTACCTTGAACGAGGAAGCTCACGTGCTGAGCATTCTGGCCGAACGCCTGCAGCTGCGCAATGCCCATGCCAACCGCTACGTGAAGCGGATGTGGACATCGCCACAGTTTACCAACGTGGAACCGGGCGACGAGCAGATGGCAGTATGGCACCTGCCCTACGAGAAGAAGCGCGGCCTGTTCCGTCTGTTCGGCACACTCGAGCGCGACGGAGGCATCAAGGATGAGGCTGCCTTCTGGAAACGGGCCCAGAAAGTCACCGGCATACCGGTCATCAGCCTGACCAAACGGCTTTGTGACCGTCTGATTACGCTCCGCCAAAAGTTCTGACACATCCTACCCGAATTGCCCCGACAGCCATGACCACAGCCCCTATCCTTCTGTTTGTGTACAATCGCCCGACACACACGCGCCGACTCATCGAATCGTTGTGCCAGAACGAGTTGGCGGCGCAGAGCCCTCTCATTGTCTATTCCGATGCCCCACGCCACCCCGAAGACGGACCGGCCGTGGCCGAAGTGCGCAGCTTCCTCCACCGCCTACAAGGCTTTGCCTCGGTGGACATCGTGGAGCGCACGGAGAACTGGGGACTGGCCCGCAATGTCATCGATGGAGTGACGCGGGTACTGGAACGCTATGACCGGGTCATCGTGCTGGAAGACGACCTGGTGGTGGCTCCTCATTTCCTCCGTTTCATGAACGATGCCTTGGAGACCTACCGGCTGGAAGAGCGAGTGGGACACATTCAGGCATGCGACTTCACGCAAGACCCTTCCCTGCCCGACACCTTCCTGATTAAATGGACCGGCAGCTGGGGATGGGCCACCTGGGCACGAGCCTGGAAATGGTTCAACCCCGACGGCAGCGACCTGCTCCGCCAACTGGAGGAGCGGCGGCTAACACGTACCTTCGACTTCGACGGCACCTATCCCTTTACCCGCATGCTGCGCCGCCAGATTGCCGGGAAGAACAACTCCTGGGCCATCCGATGGAATGCGAGCCTCTTCCTGCGCGATATCCTCTCCCTGAATGTCGGCCGTTCGCTGGTCCAGAACACCGGCTTCGACGGCAGCGGCACCCACTGTGGAGGTGGCGGACTATATGCTTCCCACCTCTGGATGTCTCCCCTGCCCGTCCGGCCCATCTATCCCGTGGAAGAAAACCTGGAAGCCCGCCGCGCCTTCCGCCGCTACTACCATCGCACCAACTGTTTCTGGGCCAAGGCCCTCCGCCGCATCCGCCGTACGCTGAAAGGAGATTTCGGCAGATAGCAGAAATTGGTTCGAAATTTGTGACTTTCTGCATAAGTTCGTACCTTTGCACGGAACAAACAGTGCAACTATTCATGAGAGTACTCATCATCAATACATCGGAAAAGACAGGAGGTGCAGCCATTGCCGCCCGACGCCTGATGGAAGCCTTGAAAAAGAGTGGCATCAAGGCAAAAATGCTGGTCAGGGACAAGCAGACGGACGACGTGACGGTAGTTCCCCTGCGCAAGTCGTGGCGGAACATCTGGAATTTTGTATGGGAACGGGTCGTCATCTGGCGGGCCAACCACTTCCACAAGCAGCACCTGTTTGCCATGGATATTGCCAATACGGGAACCGACATCACCTCGCTGCCCGAATTCCAGCAAGCCGATGTCATCCATCTTCACTGGGTCAACCAGGGGATGCTGTCGCTGAACAACCTGCGGCAGATTCTGGATGCGGGCAAGCCCGTTGTCTGGACCCTGCACGACATGTGGCCGGTGACAGGCATCTGCCACCATGCCGAAACGTGCGACCGCTTCGCCACCCATTGCCACCACTGTCCGCTGCTGGTGCATGGCCACCGGCACGACCTTTCTTACCGCATCTTCGAGAAAAAACGGCGGCTCTACACCCGGGGCCGACTTTCCTTCATAGCCTGCAGCCATTGGCTGGAAGAACAGGCCCGCCGAAGTGCCTTGACCCAGGGACATCCGGTAGCCAGCATCCCCAATCCTATCGACACCCGCCTCTTCCATCCCATCGACCGTCAACAAGTGCGGAAAGAGCTGGGCCTGCCTGCCGACAAGTGCCTGCTGCTGTTCAGCTCCATGAAGATTACCGACAAGCGCAAGGGCATTGACTACTTAGTAGAAGCCTGCCAGCTGCTCCAGCAGACACAGCCCGACTTCAGCCGCCGGCTGGAAGTGGTGGTCATGGGACATGAATCAGAAGAATACAGCCGCCTCTTCCCCTTTCCCGTACACTGCCTCGACTACCGGAGCCAGGAAAAAGACATTGCCCGTGTCTACAATGCCGTCGACCTGTATGTCACTCCTTCGCTCATGGAAAACCTGCCGAACACCCTGATGGAAGCCATGGCCTGCGGAGTGCCTTGCGTGGGATTCCATATCGGCGGCATCCCCGAAATGATCGACCACCTGCACAACGGGTATGTGGCGCAATACAAGTCGGCAGCCGACTTGGCCAACGGCATCTACTGGTCGCTCAACGATGGCAACTATCCCAGCCTCAGCGAAGCTGCCCGACGAAAGGTCACGAACTGCTACGGAGAAGAGACCATCGCCCGTGCATACATCCATCTCTACAACCAGATTACCGATGAACATGAATAATACCGCCCCGCTTCATCCCCATCATCCGCATCCCAAGTTTTCCATCATCACGGTCACCTACAATGCGGGCAGTGTGCTGGAAGATACCATCCAGAGCGTTATCACGCAGACGTACAAGAACGTGGAATACATCATCGTGGACGGAGGGTCGAAAGACCGCACCCTGGACATCGTCCGCAAGTATCTCGACCGTATCACCATCGTGGTGAGCGAACCCGACCAAGGGCTCTACGATGCCATGAACAAGGGAATCCGGCTGGCCACGGGCGACTATCTCTGCTTCCTCAATGCAGGGGACGAACTGCACGAAGACGACACCCTGCAGCTCATGGTCCACTCACTCCCCTCAGACACCCTGCCCGATGTCCTCTACGGCGAGACTGCTATCGTAGACAGGGAAGGGCACTTCCTGCGGATGCGTCGTCATGCCGCCCCCGAACAGCTCACGTGGAAGAGTTTCCTGTCGGGCATGATGGTCTGCCACCAGGCATTCTTTGCCCGTCGTGACCTGGCAGAGCCCTACAACCTGAAGTACCGCTTCTCTGCCGACTTCGACTGGTGCATCCGTGTCATGAAGAAGAGCCAGGTGTTGCACAATACGCACCTGACGATCATCGACTACCAGTATGAAGGCTTGTCCACGCGCAACCGCCGTGCCTCCTTGCTCGAACGGTTCCACATCATGGCGCACCACTATGGATGGTGCACCACCGTCCTCCACCACATCGGCTTCTGTTTCCGGCTGCTGTACAAGCGGTGAGGCGCGGGCGAGATTCCGTCCTGCCAGACAAATCAGCGGATAAAATGGTAACTTTTCCACCAATGACACACCCTCTCCGCAGACCTCCTGGAAAGAAGAGGCCGGGAGAGGCGGTGTCCGGACGAGGAAAGGAGAAGGGATGGCTGTAGGAAGGAAGTGAAGGAACGGCAGGCGGACAGAAAACACAAAGGCAGGCTACCGGAGGAAGCAGCGATGGCCGTTCTGATGCTGCCACAAGAAGCATCTTTGTAGTGCGCCGATAGCAGCTACTGTGGGTGAAGAAGTGGCTTGTGCGAATGTTCTGGCTGCTACCAAAAGTCCTTCTGCCAGCTACCAAAAGTTCTTCTGCCAGCTACCAAAGGTTCCTTTGCTGCCTGTCAGACTTCCTTCTGTCCGTAGGCAGTTGGGGAAAATGCTGGCCGGGAGGAAAGGGAATTGTCAAAGGAATTGTATGAATAAAGCCGCCCAAAACATCTTCCTGTGGGAAAAGATGTCTTGGACGGCTTTTTTCAGAGGGCCTTGCGCCTTTATTTCACCTTCAGCTTGTCGAAGCCTTCGCCATACACACCTACTACCTTACTCTGCGAGATGAAGGCATTCGGGTCGATGTCCTTGCAGAGGCGGAAGATGTCAATCGACTCGCTCTTCTTGGCCAGTACCACCACCACCTTGATGGACTGCTTGCTGTACCAGCCCGTGCCGTCGAGCAGCGTCACGCCCCGGTCCACCCGCTTGTTGATGGCCTCGGCAATCTCCTCGTGCTTGCGCGAAAAGATGAGGAACTGCACCGACTGGCGCTGGCTTTCGATGACATAGTCGATGACCACACTCATGATAAACAGCACCACAAAGCCGAACAGCACGCGCCGCCAGTCGTGGAAGATAAAGTAACAGGAGGAGATGATGACAATGTCGCAATACATCATCATGCGTCCCAGTGTCACATCCCTGTACTTGTTGATAATCCAGGCAATGATGTCGGTACCACCCGTACTGCCATTGCTGCAGAACACGATACCGATGCCGAATCCCAGCAGACCGGCACCGATGGCACAGGCCATGAAGTCCTGCCCTTCGCCCAACAGCTTGGGCAATGTCCCGTCGGGCCCCTCCAGCAGCCGCTGGACCAGCCAAAGCAGAAAGGTCAGCATGAAGATGGCATAAATGGTCTTGATGCTGAATTTCGGTCCCAATATCTTCAGTGCAAAGCCCATGAGGACGGCATTGATGAGAAAATAGGACACCTGGATTTCCACCCCGGTCACATAGTAGACAATGGCAGCAATACCGGTCACACCCCCGGTCGTTATCTGGTAGGGCAGCATAAAAGCTGCCCACCCTACTGCATAGCAGACCAGTCCGAAAGTGATGGCCAGGTAGTCGCGCGACTCCCGGCCCAATCTCTTTTTCAACAGTGCTTCCGTTGCCATTGTTTACAAGACCACATTGACAATCTTCTTCGGGACGATGATGACCTTCTTGGGTGTCTTGCCGTCAATCCACTTCTGCGACTGTTCGTCGGCCATGACGGCTGCCTCGATGGTCGCATTGTCGGCATCGGCCGGGAACTCCAGGGTGAAGCGGGCCTTGCCGTTGAAGGAGATGGTATATTTCACACTGTCTTCCTTCAGGTAGTCCTCGTTGAATGCAGGCCACTGTGCGTCGCACACCGTCGTGGTGTGGCCCAAGGCCTCCCACAGCTCTTCCGCCAGATGGGGAGCAAACGGTGCCAGCAGCACCACCAACTGCCCCAGCACGTCGCTGTTGGAGCACTTGAGCTGTCCCAGCTCGTTCACACAGATCATGAAGGCACTGATAGAGGTATTGTAGGAGAAGGTCTCGATGTCGCCCGTCACCTTCTTGATGAGCTTGTGGATGGACTTCAGTTCCTCCTTCGAGGGCTGCCCTTCGCGGGGCAGGAAGTCGCCCTTCTTGCCATAGAACAGGTTCCACAGCTTCTTCAGGAAACGATGCACGCCGTCAATGCCGTTCGTGTCCCACGGCTTCGACTGCTCTACCGGACCGAGGAACATCTCGTACATGCGCAAAGTGTCGGCACCGTACTTTTCGACAATCATGTCGGGATTGACCACGTTGAACATCGACTTGCTCATCTTCTCGACCGCCCAGCCACAGATGTACTTGCCGTCTTCGAGGATGAACTCGGCGGTATTGTATTCCGGACGCCAGTTCTTGAAGGCTTCTACATCGAGCACATCGTTCGACACGATGTTCACATCGACATGCAGCGGCGTCACGTCGTACTGGTTCTTCAGTCCCAGCGAAACGAAGGTATTGGTGTCCTTGATGCGGAACACAAAGTTGCTGCGACCCTGAATCATACCCTGGTTGACCAGTTTCTGGAACGGTTCTTCCTTGACGCTGACTCCCAGGTCGTGCAGGAACTTGTTCCAGAAGCGGGAGTAAATCAGGTGGCCGGTGGCATGTTCAGTACCTCCCACATAGAGATCGACGTTCTGCCAGTAGGCATCGGCCGCTTCCGATACCAAAGCCTTGTCGTTGTGAGGGTCCATATAGCGCAGGTAGTAAGCCGACGAACCGGCAAAGCCCGGCATGGTGTTCAGCTCGATCGGGAAGACGGTTTCCTGGTCAATCCGCGTGTTGTCCACCACTTCTTCCTTGACAGTATCCCATGCCCAGCGGGTGGCATGGCCCAACGGCGGTTCGCCCGTTTCGGTAGGCAGGAACTTGGCCACTTCCGGCAATTCCAACGGCAGCTTGTCGGCCGGAATCATGTACGGCATCCCGTCCTTATAATAGACCGGGAACGGTTCGCCCCAGTAACGCTGGCGGGAGAAGATGGCATCGCGCAGACGATAGTTCACCTTCACGCGGCCCAGCTGGTGCTCCTTCACATACTGCTTGGTAGCAGCAATTGCCTCCTTGATGGTCAGACCGTTCAGCGTCAGGTCGCAATAAGGAGTGACACCCGCCTTCGGCGAGTTGCACACAATGCCTTCCTTGGCGTCGAAACTCTCCTCGCTCACGTCGCAGCCCTCTACCAACGGGATAATCGGCAGGCCGAAATGCTTGGCAAAGGCATAGTCGCGGCTGTCGTGGGCCGGCACGGCCATGATGGCACCGGTTCCGTAACCAGCCAGCACATAGTCGCTGATCCATACGGGAACCGCGTCACCCGTGAACGGATTGACGGCATACGAACCGCTGAACACACCGGTCACCTTCCGGTCAGCGATGCGTTCGCGCTCGGTCCGTTTCTTCGTGCGGTCCAGATAAGCCTCCACTTCCGCCTTCTGTTCCGCCGTGGTCAGCTGGGGCACCAGTTCACTCTCGGGAGCCAGCACCATGAAGGTAACGCCGAACATGGTGTCGGCACGGGTGGTGAAGATGGTGAATTCCACCTCGCTGTCCTTCACCTTGAAGCGCACCTCCGTACCTTCCGAACGACCGATCCAGTTGCGCTGGGTCTCCTTCAGCGAGTCGGTCCAGTCGATGGTTTCCAGTCCGTCGAGCAGGCGCTGTGCGTAGGCCGACACGCGCAGGCACCACTGGCGCATCTTCTTCTGCACCACGGGGAAACCGCCGCGTTCCGAAACGCCGTCCACCACCTCATCGTTGGCCAGCACCGTACCGAGCTGCGGACACCAGTTCACCATCGTCTCGCCCAGGTAGGCGATGCGGTAGTTCATCAGGATTTCCTGCTGCTCTTTTTCGCTCTTTGCCTTCCACTCGTCGGCCGTGAAGCTCAGTTCCTCGCTGCAGGCCACATCCAGTCCTTCCGTTCCCTGCTGCTCAAAATGCTCCACCAGCAGGCTGATGGGCTTTGCCTGCTGGCAGGTGTTGCAGTAGAAGCTGCCGAACATCTGCTGGAACGCCCATTGTGTCCAGTGGTAGTAGCCGGGGTCGCAGGTCCGTACCTCGCGGTCCCAGTCGAAGCTGAAGCCGATTTTGTCCAGCTGTTCCCGGTAGCGGTTGATATTGTTGACGGTCGTGATGGCCGGGTGCTGTCCCGTCTGGATGGCATACTGCTCGGCAGGCAATCCGTAAGCGTCGTAGCCCATGGGGTTCAGCACGTTGAAGCCCTGCAGCCGTTTGTAGCGGGCATAGATATCGCTGGCGATATACCCCAGCGGATGTCCCACGTGCAGTCCGGCACCGGAGGGATACGGGAACATGTTCAACACATAAAACTTCTTTTTCGATGCGTCTTCGGTGACATGATAGGTCTTGTTCTCCACCCATCTTTTCTGCCACTTCTGTTCGATCTCTCTGAAATTATATTCCATAACTGAATGGTATTTTATTGAATTGATGATATATATCTGTATTAGCGGGGCAAAGATACTAAGAGTTCGGCAATTAAAGAGAGAAAAAGACAAGAAAATCCAGGTGGCCACAAGGAGGCACTTGCAGGGCTGCCGGGATTTTGCTTCTATCCGCACATCAGTCGGCAGAGCACTCTCTCCTATTTTCCATACACTTTCAGCAATACCGGATTGTCATCTTCCTGTAATTCCTTATAGGATGCGCTGTTCTTTTCTGCTGAAGCCGTGAAGAACGTGGCAGGAACCAGCATATACATTGCATTCGAATCGTCTATATAGGAAGGCCAGAAACAACTTCCTTTTATGAGTGAAAAGATATCTATCTCCATAACTCTTATTCTATTTCATCATTGTAAAGTTTTAGACTAATTGTGTATTGCAAAGTCCATTTTATGAGTCAGGAAGTCCCATAAGTTGAGAAACAACACACCTACTTCATTGCGATGAGAAGGGGTTAGTCCTGCTACGATGATTACTTTCTGGAAGCCGTCCTTGATATGCAACAGAGATTGCTGCTCCTGATTCATCTTTTCCTCATCAGGCAGTGCAAATGCCGATTGAATGTAGTATCGCTCATACCCCTTATTGCAGACGAAATCCACTTCCAGTACCTTCCGGTATGACTTTCCTTCGGCATCCTTGGCATTTAATACTACCTGTCCTACATCTACAGAATAACCTCTGAAACGGAGTTCGTTGTATATAAGGTTCTCCATCAGATGTGTCTGTTCGTTCTGACGGAAATTGATACGTGCATTCCTCAGTCCTAAATCCTCAAAATAGTATTTGGCTGGAGTATCAATGTACTTTCGTCCTTTGATGTCGTATCGGACTGCCTTCTCCAGAACAAACGCATCCTGCAACAGGTCGATGTATCGTTTGATGGTTTCGGCACTCAATGTGCTTTTCTTGACTGTACGAAAGGTGTCTTCAAGTTTCTTTGGACTGACAAGTCCACCGATAGAGGAAGAAAGCATGTCAACCAGTTCCACAAGGTCGTCGTCGTTCATCACCTTATATCGCTCCTTGATGTCACGCAAGTAGGTTTCGCGCATCAGGTTCTTCAGGTATAGTTCCTTCTGCTCGTTGGTCGGCAACTCTGCCAAATGAGGCAAACCTCCGTATAGCATGTATTCTCGGAGGGCCTCATTCTCTGTCTTACCCACAAAATAGGGTTGCATTTCTGCAAAGGTCAATGGGTGAACACGCACTTCGTCCCCTCTGCCTCTAAACTCGGTGATGACATCAGTAGAGAGAAGATGCGAATTGGAGCCTGTTACATACACATCTGCATTCCTGACCTTAAGATAGCTGTTCAGCACATCCTCAAACTCGCTTACCATCTGTATTTCATCTATCAAGACGTAGTGCATCGCATCATCTTTCAGCTGACTGTCAATGTAGGTGAGCAACTCGTCCGGATCACGTAGTTTGCGGTTACGACGGTCCTCCAGGTCTATCTGTATGATATGTGCTTCATCTACTCCCTCCCCACGAAGAAAGTCAGCAAAGATGTGAAACAAAAGGTATGACTTGCCGCTGCGACGGATTCCTGTCACTACCTTAATCATACCATTGTGCATACGATTCTTCAATTGCTGAAGATAAAAATCACGAGAGAATCTCATTTGTGTCGATATTTTTGCGTAAATCTACTAAATTTTCGCCGCAAAGATACGAATCTTTTCTGTTGCCCAAGCATGTTTAACAGTCAAATGTGGAAGCAGAATGATTTTTAATTGCAAATTGCCATTCTGTTGAGCGCATCGGTTACTATCCGTTTCCGTTCAGCCTGGGCTGAACGGAAAATGCGGCCAACTGATGTCCGAATAGCAGCACACTCTCTCCTATTTTCCATATACCTTCAGCAATACCGGATTATCATCTTCCTGTAATTCCTTATAGGATGCGCTGTTCTTTTCTGCTGAAGCCGTGAAGAACGTGGCTGGAACCAGCATATACATTGCATTCGAATCGTCTATATAGGAAGGCCAGAAACAACTTCCTTCTATGAGATCATTCTTGATGCCTCCTCCCCTTTGGGGCATTGCTATGGCTTGGCTACAAAGGACGGTTCCTTTAACTTTGTCCAGGATGATACCCTTTAAAGCCTGTCTGCAAGAAAGCGTCCGACAGGTGCAGTTATCATACAACAATAGCCTCTAATCCAAAAAAACGGCTTATATTTTGGATTATAATCCAAAAAATGAGGTATATTTTTGGATTAGGCATATAATTTTGGAAGAAACTGCTGATAGGAACTAACAAGACAGTGATTGTCGATGAGGCCCAGCGGGTAGCGGGTATCGGTATTACCCTGAAAATCATTACCGACCATTTCAAGGATGTACAATTGCTTGTGACAGGTTCATCGTCCTTCGAACTGCATAACAGATTGGAGGAAAGCCTGACGGGACGTAAGTTTGAATATTACCTTTATCCTGTTTCTACAGGCGAGCTGTTGAGGACAGGCGGTCTGCTGATGGTCAGGCAAACCCTTGAGCAACGTCTTGTTTACGGTTCCTATCCCGAGATCGTGAGTTGTCCCGGCAGTGCCAAAGAGCTGCTAATGGGAATGGCAGGAAGCTATCTTTATAAGGACATCTTGTCGATGGAGGGTATCCGCAAGCCTGCGTTGCTGGAAAAACTCCTTGTCGCACTTGCCTTGCAGATAGGAAGTGAGGTGTCATACCATGAAATAGGCCAGACGATAGGGTCTGACTCCAAGACAGTGGAGAAATATATTGACTTGTTGGAGAAATGCTTTATCGTCTTTCGTCTCCCCGCTCTCTGTCGCAATATGCGTACAGAGCTGAAAAAGAGCCGCAAGGTGTTCTTCTATGACAATGGAATAAGGAATGCCGTCTTGCAGAATTTTGCTCCTGTAAACTTGCGAAACGATATGGGAGCGTTGTGGGAGAATTTCGTCATCGCTGAACGAATGAAGAAGAATCATTATGAAGGCCGTTATCCGAAATATTATTTCTGGCGGACGACATCACAGCAAGAGGTTGACTTCGTCGAGGAGGAAGACGGTCTGTTTCATGCCTTTGAGATGAAATGGAATCCCAAGCGCGGCACTACATCGCTGCCTGCATCGTTCACCAACAACTATCCTGTGGGCAGCATCCATATCGTAACCCCCGAAAGTTATCTGGATGTGTTGAGCTAAAATCGGACTCCTGTTGTTCCATCTAAAAAAGAGGGAAGCCCCACCGTAGACACAGCAGAACTTCCCGAAACATTGAAACCAGATTTCACAATCGGGCCTCGTAACAAAAACTCAAAACGATTATATAATCAATCAGTTAGTAGGGCCTTCTCCAGCCACCTTCGGCCATCCCGGATTCTGGTAGATCACCGAAGTGTTCAAATCTGTCTGGTCACCACTGGCCGTCTGACGGAAAACGATCTGCGGCAACGGATTCAGGTAATGAGCAGCAATAAAGTTATAGCCATTGAAAGCCGAATTGTTCACCTTACTGATCTGGTAGGGACGGATGTACACACCGCTGATGCTTTCGCTGGACATGTTGCCCTTACCGTCTTCCACGCTGACAATCGCCAAATCCTCACCGGCGGCATTCTTCCATGTTCCTTCATAAACTGATCCCCAGTAACGCATACCTTCGATGATATAGTTCTTCACCTGGTCGCAGGCTCTCCAACGCTTCAGGTCGGCCCAGCGCATGCCTTCGGCAATGAATTCACCGCGGCGTTCCCGACGGATATTGTACAAGGTAGCATCGATAAGCTGTCCGTGGGAGTAAGCGCCGAAGTCACCTTTGGCCTCTTCGGTCATATTGGTGGCAGCAATCGTCTTGTTGAAGTCTTCGTCCACTTTGGCGCGACGACGCAATGCCCGCCAGTAATTGGCAGCCGTATTATCAATGTTGCCGTTCAGTTCATAGCTGGCTTCCATGTAGTTCAGCAATGCTTCCGTGCCACGGAAGACGATACTACCGGATGTACCCTTGTGGTGCAAGGTCTGCATATAGCTGTCGTAGTGCTTGCCTTTCTTGATGGCATAACCGGTCACCATACGGGTTTCGCTATTGCCCTTCACTACCCAAGAAAGGTTGGCCAAATTGGTGGTTCCATCCGCATTGTAGTCATCAATATCACCGTCTTTCTTGGTGAACTGCTGGATACGGGAGTCGCGGTCCTGCAAAGTGGCCTTCACGCCTTGCTTTTCCCATTCAGGGTCGTAGCCCGAACCGGCAGCATA
>JALEPZ010000070.1 GCA_022767125.1 Phocaeicola plebeius | reverse complement strand
TCCGTTCATGCGGGCGAAGCCGATGATGATGTTCTTCGCGAAGTCGCGCTGGATTTCGAGGAACTCCCCGTTGTCCACGATGGCTCCGATCACCTCATACATGTCGTAGGCCTTGTTCGGGCTGTCGGGAATAATGTCGTTCAGTGCGTCCTCCAGTCGGTCTACGGGGTCCGTGCATTCCACTCTCGGCGCTTCCTCCATGTTGTTTTGCGGAATATAGCTCAGGAGTTGGCGGATAAGGGTAAGGCCTTCCTCCTCGGTGGCGGCGGTGAAGTGGGTCACACCCGAGCGGGTGGAGTGTACGCTGGCACCGCCCAGGTCTTCTTGCGTCACGTCCTCGCCTGTTACGGTCTTTACTACCTTCGGGCCTGTGAGGAACATGTACGAGGTTCCCTCCGTCATGAGTGTAAAGTCGGTCAGAGCAGGCGAGTAGACGGCTCCTCCGGCGCAGGGGCCGAAGATACCCGAAATCTGCGGAATGACCCCCGAAGCCAGAATGTTGCGCTGGAAGATTTCGGCGTAGCCCGCCAAAGCGTTGATGCCTTCCTGAATACGTGCGCCGCCTGAGTCGTTGATGCCGATGCAGGGGGCTCCCATCTTCATGGCCATATCCATAATCTTACAGATTTTCAATGACATGGTTTCAGACAGCGAGCCGGCCGAAACGGTGAAGTCCTGGGCAAAGACATAGACCTGCCGTCCGTCGATGGTGCCACAGCCGGTCACCACGCCGTCGCCGGGATAGTGTTTCTTGTCCATGCCGAAGTTGGTGCAGCGGTGCTCCACGAACATGTCCATTTCCTCGAAGCTGCCTTCGTCCAGCAGCATGGCGATGCGTTCGCGGGCCGTATATTTCCCCTTGGCGTGTTGTTTTTCGATGGCTTTCTCGCCGCCGCCCAGCCGGGCCTTGGCGCGGAGCTCGATAAGTTCCTTTATCTTGGCAAGTTGGTTACTCATGATGTTTTTTCGTTTTAATAGAATAAATAGATGTGTTTTCCGGGGTTACTTTTCACACAGCTCGGTCAGTACGCCGAGGGTCGACTTTGGGTGCAGGAAGGCGATGTTCAGGGCTTCGGCTCCCTTGCGCGGTGCCTTGTCGATAAGGCGGATGCCCTTCTCTTCGGCCTCTGCCAGTGCGTTGGCCACACCGTCTTCCACGGCAAACGCTACGTGGTGAACGCCCGCACCCCGGTTCTCGATGAACTTGGCGATGGTGCTCTCCGGGCAGGTGGCTTCGAGCAGTTCAATCTTCGTTTCGCCGCATTTCAGGAAGGCGGTCTTCACTTTCTGGTCTTCTACGGTTTCGATATTGTAACACTTAAGTCCGAGAACGTTCTCGTAATAGGGGAGGGCCTCTTCGATGCTTTTCACGGCAATGCCCAGGTGTTCGATGTGAGAAATCTTCATATTCTTTTGTTTTTAATGGTACGATTCTTGTTTGGCCGAAGCCGAAATAAACTGCACAAAGTAAGCAAAAATGAGCTGAACCACGAAACATTTTCCTGATTTTTTTCTACCTTTACGCCCGACTAACCAAAATCAGCAGCTTATGAAACAGATTGTGGCCGCACTATTGGCGGCAGTGCTTCCCCTATGCCTCCCCGCAGCCGGCCTGCAGCCCGAGGGACAGACCCGGTCGGGACTTTCCTTGTCCGATTTCTCGGCGTGTATTGACGGGGTGGACAATCATTTGTATGTGCTCACCAATGCCCATGGGCTGGAGGCCTGCGTTACCAACTACGGGGCGCGTCTGGTCTCGCTCATGGTCCCCGACCGTGAGGGACGGCTGGCAGATGTGGTGTGCGGCTTTCCTACCCTCGACGGCTACACGCAACACAGCCAGAACTTCGGTGCCACTGTGGGCCGCTACATCGGGCGTATCCTCGGTGCCCGTTTCGCACTCGATGGCGAGGAATTCGTCCTGCAGGCGGCGGCCAACGGCCACTGTGCCCATGGCGGCACTCCCAACTTCGGGGCACGGATGTGGCGGACACTCCGGGCCGACAGCCGTTCGGTGACGCTGGTCTATGTGTCGCCCGATGGCGAGAACGGCTTTCCGGGACGACTGGAAGTGCGGCTGACCTACACCCTCACCGATGCCGACGAACTGGCGGTCAGCTATGAGGCAGTGACCGACCGCCCTACGGTGCTCAACTTGACGAACCATTCGTTCTTCAATCTCTCGGGCTGTCCAGACTGCTCCGTCGAGCCTCAGTGGATGCAGGTGAAGGCGGACTCCATTACGGCCTACGATGACCGGAAATGCGTGACTGGCGGTTACCTGTCGGTCACGGGAACGGCTTTCGACTTCCGCTGCCCTCGCCGTATTGGGGAGCGCATCGATGACGATGATCCGCAGCTGAAGGTAACTGGGGGGTATGATCACTGCTGGACCATCGGTTTCACGCCCCGTCTGGACGAACCCGCGGCTTGGGTGTACGATGCTGGGAGCGGCCGCCGAATGGAGGTATTTACCACCGAACCGGGGCTGCATATCTATACGGCGAATGGCTTGAAAGGGGTGATGACAGGTAAGCAGGGCGTGGCTTATCCCCGCCGTTCTGCCGTCTGTTTCGAGACTTGTCATTTCCAGAACAGTCCTAATTGTCCGCAGTTTCCGTCGACGGTGCTTCGCCCAGACCGGGTGTTCCGCAGCCGTACGGTTTTCCGATTCTCTTGTCCTTTATCTGCCGAGGTAGGGCTTCCTTCATCTGAGTAGCAGTTGCTTATACCATCAAATACGGCATGAGCATTACAAATACAACCACACCAGTAACCGGTTCAACCAGTTCCAGCGGATCTTGAACCACCGGCGACTGCTCAGCTGACGCCCTCCGAAACGGAGGATGAAGTCACGATAACCGTACTTGTGGAACGGCAATCCCGCATTGATGAACTCGAACTTCCCGTAGCCCTGCTCCAGACAGTAACTGATGGCCTTCCAGACAGCCAGCACGCCGGGATAGTGAAGAGGATATGACTTGCGCAGACCTCCCGAGAACAACAGGTAGGCCTTGTCGCCCGAAAACAGACAGACAGACCCGCCGATGAGCTTTCCCTTATAGCGCACCAGGAAAGTGCGGCTCAGCCGTTTTCCCTGCGGCTGGCGCTGTAAGGCCAGGAAGAAGCCCTCTTCGGGCAAATGGCGGTGGATTTTGGGAGAATAGTATTTCTTCAGCATCCCGAAGAACTCGTGGATTTCCTCTTCGCTGTCGGCCACCTCCATTGTCGCCCCCCGCTTCAGCCCTTGCGCAATCTGCCGCTTGCGCGAATTGCTCATCCACTGCGGCAGGGCCTCCTTCCGCAGTGTATTCTCTACCCGCAGCCACTTTACGGCGAAGTAGCCGTTCTGCCGGAAATACCGGTAGCCGAACAGTGGCTCCTCCAGGTTGCGGAATTCGAGCAGGAGCGACCGCTCGGTGAAGATGCGGGTGAAGTAGGCGAGGAGCTCGCTGAAGATGTCCTCCCGACGGTGCGACGAAGGGAAGTACTCGCCCGTGCCGTAGAGGTACGTGGTGGTGGTCACGAAGGGGAGCAGCCGGAAAGTGGGGCGGGTGATGCAGAGCAGCTTGCCGATGACCTGGCCGTCCTCGCTGGCCACAAGCAGCACAGGACGGTAACCCGGGGTCTGTTCCAGCACCTGGAACAACTCCGTGGAGTGGAAAACAGTGGTGCCCGGCAGGGGCGGAATGTCTGCCGAACGCTCGTAGGTGGTCAGCCGTATTGCCATGTCTTGTTTCCTCCTTCTGTGTCAAGTGCTTGTTGTGGAAAAGACTCAGAAAGCGTATCCGAACCCGATGTTGACGTAGATGGGGTACATCGCGAAGGTGATGGTCTGGAAGTCTTTCTGGAAAATGTCGTTCAGCCCCCAGTTCAGGTCAGCGTGTACGTTGAGGTGTTTGAATGCCCGCCACGTCACTCCTGCCTGCACACCCCACTGCAGGGTGCGCAGCTCGTCGGAGAAGTCGTAGGGTGCGGTGCTCTCGCCCTCGAAGTTCACTTTGTTTCCCGTGGGGTCTCCCTCGCGCAGGTAGCCATCATAGACATAGCCCGAGAAGTCGCCGCTGGTCTGGATGGAGAGGTAAGGTCCCGCACTGAGGCGGACCCGGTCGCTGGCCCGCCAGGCGGCCAGCAGAGGCACGCTGACGAGTGAGGTCTGGTACTGGGTCTTCACCCGGCCGGTCCAGTGGCCTTTCATGCGCTCGCCGCCGTCGCCGATGATTTCCATGCTGTAGTTCTTGGTGCGTGCCTTTGCCTCCATGCCCTTGTTCTCCAGCCGTACGCCCACGATGACACCCCACTTCCGCCGTTCGCCCCACCACTTCACGAGGTCGCCCTCAATGGCCAGGTTGATGTTCGGCGAGTAGCCCGTCAGGGCGCGTATCTCCCGGGGAAGGGGTAGGGGGCTTGCACCTCCCACGTTGAAGCCGGCTTTGATCTCGTACTCCAGTCCATACGCCTCAGAGCGCACGAGGGTCTGGTTGCGGTCCTGCTGGGCGTAGAGGGCGGTGCCCGTTCCCGTGACGGCCAGCAGGAAGGCCGTCGCTATGCGTCTTTTCATGTTCCTTGTCTTGTTCATGGTGTCCCGTTTCATGGTTCGTAACCCAGTTCCACTTCATCAACCAGCAGCGTGCTGCCCGGTGCGCCCTCGAAGTAGTCGCCGCGCAGGCTCGATGCGAAGACGATGGTCAGGTTGTAGCCACCGGCAGCCAGCTTCACCGGGTCGATGGTTTTACCCGGACGATAGACGAAGGGCAGGTCGAACTCCGTCCACTCATCGGTCTCATGCGCGTCGCTGATGACCGCTGTCGAGATAATCTGTTCGTTGTCCTCGGCCAGTACGTTGGTGCCGTCCAGCAGGCGGTTGTCCTCGGTGTTCTCGTAGAGCACGGCGTAGATGTTGAAGGTGTCCTTCCGTCCCGGCACCGGCTTCAGCTTGTCCTTGGCTGTCTTGTCCAATTCGTAGAACATCTCGCCGGAGCGGTACTTATACCAGCCATGCAGGTAGGTGGGTACCTTCTCGTACTGCAGGCCGAACTGTGTGGCCGTCAGTGCGTTCTTCAGTGCGTTACCCACGTTGAAGGTGCCGAGGAAGAGGTTGCCCGAGGCGATGGGCATGTTCACGCTGCTGCCCAGCGAACCCGTCTTGCGGGTGACCAACTTCACGCACTTACCGCTCTTGCCTTCCGCCCACTGGTAGGTGGGGAACAGTTCAGGGGTCTGGATGGTGTAGTCCGTCAGCGCGTAGCCCGGATTGGCGCTGGCCCAGGCCAGCCGCTCCTTGCCCTCGTCGTCCGTCTCGTAGAAAATGTGGTACTTTCCGTTGCCGCCGAGTCGTACATCCTCGAAATGGTAGAAGGTTCCGATGGCGCTCGTGCTGCTCACCTCGATGCGGTAGCGGCGTTGCCACTGTCCGTCCTCAGAGGTGACGGTGTAGAGCTGCGGCGTGCGGAAGTTGCGCGGTGTGCCGCTGGGCGGTTCCACGGTGGCGCCTGCGGTCAGTTCCAGCTCCGGTGCCAGCCGGGTGATGTCTGTGCCCTTCTTCACGTAGAGCGTGATGGGGTAGAAAGCTGTTCCGTCGCTGTCGTACACAGCGTCGCCGAACTCCGCCTCGCGGTTCAGCGCGTCCCCCTGCAGGGTGACGCGCTCAATGTCCGCTTCGGTGTTCAGTGCCTCGTCCTGGATGCACGAGGCCCCCGCAAAGGTCAGAGGCAGGACGAGAAGCCGGTAGTCCATCCATCGTTGAAGCCTGTTCATACGCCTTTACTTTTGGAAACCCAGTCCGACGGCGAACTCCGCCGTGTTCTCATTCCATACCGTCTCGAGGTCGGTGAACTTCTCCCGGCCGAGTATGCCCATCGCCATCTGTAAATATAAGGCTGTCTCTGCGTCGGCTTCTTTCAGCAGCTCGTCAAACTTCGCCTGGAGCTGGGGAAGGAAGGTGAGCAGGAGGGGCATGAAGGGGCTCACCATGCCCTTGTCGGCATAGAGACGCAGGCCGCCGTTGCCGTCTAAGGTGTATTTCAAAGGCACGCCGTTGGTCATCCAGTCGGCCACCTGACGGATGAGCTGCGGGTCAACCATGCTCAGGTCGATGCCGGCCTGCTGTCCCAAGGCGGCCAGCAGCCCCTTCAGTTCTTCATCGCTCAGCTCTTTCAGGGCTGGGAGCATACCCATGATGATGTCGATGTTCGCGCCCAGAGAGGGGTTGTTCTGGTCCGCGGCGGCCTGCTGCAGTATCTGCACCAGGTTCGGCACGAGGTAAATCAGTCCGTCCTTGGCGTACCACTGCATCAGGTTCTTCGGCGAGGTCTGCCACTCACGGGCTACCGGTGCGGTCTGATAGGCTCCCAGCTTGCCCATCATCCACTGCAGCATGTCATCCTCCTCTTCGCTGCCTGCTCCGGTCACGATGTCCGGATAGTAGCGGGCGGTCAGGTTGCCGTCTTCGGTCAAGGTAATGCCGTTCAGCACTTCCGCCATCAGGTGCGAGCCGAACAGGGTGCCCAGCTTGGAGATGTTGCCGCCGTTGGTTTCCTCTTCGTTCACAGCTGTCCAGACGATGCGCACCGGAGCATAGTCGGAGTAGTTGATATTCGTCAAATCCACCGGTTCGCCGATGGTGGTCGCCAACGGCCATTCGCCCGTCAGTCCGCCCTGGGCTTCCACGCCCAGCTTAACGTTGACATCCAAGGACAACGCGCCGTTCTGGAACTGTCCGCTACCCTTCACGGTCGTGCTGGCGGCAGTGGTGGTCTCGAAAGAAAAGGCCCCATTCTGCGGATAGATACCTGGAATGCTCAGCACCGGTTCACCGGGCACCACACCGCCGAGGGTCAGTACCGGTACCGGTACGTTCTGCGCTACACTGTAGGCCACCGTCTTTCCCAGCATCGGCACACCGCTGTAGTTCAGGCTCAGGGTGCTGCCCGAATAGGCACCGAGATGGAAGGCTGCACCGTCGGCAGAGATGTCCGCCTTCACCGTGCCGTCCTGGGTGATGGTACCGTTGGCCGTCACCTTCAGCAGCGCCACGGTGTCCTGGTTTCGTTCAGTGGCTCTTTCATTGGCTCCTTCAGGAAGCGTGTTTACGTCGGCTTGTCCTGAGAAGCGGAAGCTGCCGTCGGCTTGCTCTTCCAAACTCACGTTGACAGGTATCGAGGAATAGCCCGGCACCACGTTCTTCAGGGTCAGTACACCTGCTGTAGCGTTATTGACGGTCAGCTGCACGCTGCCCTGACTCAGAGTCGTTCCGTTTAGGGTCAAGTTGGCCTTCGCACCGCTGATTTCCGTCTGGGGAAGCTGTTCCCAAGCGTTTACGTCATCGTCATCGCTACAGGCGGTGAACAGGCAGAGCGTGCAGGCAAGGGCCAGCGGATAGAGATACTTCTTTTTCATGTTTTCTAGTTTTAGTTGAACAATTTATGTTATTTAGTGATTTGTATGCTTTACATTTCTAAGGACAAAGTAACCGATTTTGTTCAATTGGTGCAAGACCTTTGTGTGATAAATTTGGATTTATACATCCTTTAGGCCATTTTTTGCACTATTTTCTCCAATTTTTGCGTACATTTGCGCCCGAAAATACATATATAATATCCTATGAAAGATTTCAGCGATTTGATACAACAGAGGCGCAGCATGCGCAGGTTTACGGACGAAGAGCTGACCCAAGACGAAGTGGTGACCCTGCTGAAGGCAGCCCTGATGGCTCCCACCTCGAAACGGAGCAATTCGTGGCAGTTCATTGTGGTCGATGACAAACCCACCCTGGAGCGGCTCTCTGCCTGTAAGGAGGCGGGAGCGGCGTTTCTCAAAGACGCGGCGCTTGGCATCGTGGTGATGGGTGACCCCCAGGTCAGCGATGTGTGGATCGAGGATGCCTCGGTGGCCTCCATTTACCTCCAGCTGCAGGCCGAGAACCTCGGGCTGGGCAGCTGCTGGATTCAGGTGCGCGAGCGGTGGGCCGCGGACGGCATGAGTGCCGATGAGTATGTGCACGGGGTGCTCGACATCCCCTTGCAGCTCCAGGTGCTGTCCATCATCGCCATCGGCCACAAGGGCATGGAACGGAAGCCGTTCAGTGAAGACCACCTGCTGTGGGAGAAGATCCACCTGAACAAGTATGGAGGAAAGTAAGCATATGGAGGCCAGCAAGATTGTACTCGTAGGGGCCGGCAACGTGGCGACCCATCTGGGCCGTGCGCTCCGCCAGGCCGGCCATGACATCATCCAGGTGTACAGTCGTACCGAAGAGTCGGCCCGTACCCTGGCCGGGCAGCTGGAGACCGGCTTCACCGTGCAAATGGACGAGGTGAGGACCGATGCCGAACTGTACGTAGTGGCCGTGAAAGATGATGCCCTGGCTGAGGTGTTGCCCCGGCTGGTGCGCTGTAGCCCGACGGCCCTCTATGTCCATACGGCAGGCAGCATCTCCATCGATGTGTGGAAGGGACTGACCAGCCGTTACGGCGTGCTCTATCCGCTACAGACCTTCAGCCGCCGGCGGCCCGTTGATTTTGCCGAGATCCCCTGCTTCGTAGAAGCTCGTACGGCAGCCGATACGGAGTATCTGCTCCGACTGGCCGGGGGGCTGAGCCAGTGTGTCTACGAGGCCACGTCTGCCCAGCGGCTCTACCTGCACGTGGCGGCCGTGTTTGCCTGCAACTTCACCAACCACCTCTATGCCGTCTGCCAGCAGTTGCTGGAAGAGCACGGCCTGCCCTTCGAGGTGATGTTGCCGCTCATCGACGAGACGGCCCGCAAGGTCCACCAGCTCCCGCCCGCAGAGGCGCAGACCGGTCCGGCCCGGCGCGGCGACACGACCGTGATGGAGCACCACCTGCAACTCCTCCACGACCGGCCCGAACTGGCGGCGGTCTATGACATTCTCAGTAAAAGCATTTATTCGATGACCCATCATGATTGACTACGATTTGACAAAGATAAAGGCACTCGTCTTCGACGTGGACGGCGTGCTGAGTGCCGAAACCATTCCGCTGCACCCCAACGGGGAACCCATGCGGACCGTGAATATCAAAGACGGCTATGCCTTGCAGCTGGCCGTGAAGTGTGGCCTCCACGTGGCCATCATCACCGGCGGACGGACCGAAGCCGTGCGCAAGCGCTATGAAGGCCTCGGCATCCCCGATGTCTACCTCGGGGCAGCGGTGAAGACAAAAGAGTATGCCCACTTCCTGGAGAAGTACGGCCTACAGCCTGAGGAGGTGCTGTACATGGGCGACGACATCCCCGACTTCGAGGTGCTCCGTCTGGCCGGCCTGTCGTGCTGTCCGGCCGATGCGGCTCCCGAAATCAAGCAGGTGTGCCGTTACATCTCTCACCGAAACGGTGGTTACGGCTGCGGACGCGACGTAGTGGAGCAGGTACTCCGCGCACAAGGCAAGTGGATGTCGCACGAAGCGGCCTTCGGATGGTAACGGGAAAGGAGGAATCGGTATGCTGGAAAATCTGAAACGATACCATATCAAGCTGGCGTCGAACTCTCCGCGCCGTCGCGAACTGTTGTCGGGGCTGGGGATTGATTACGAGGTGCAATTGCTGCCCGGCATCGACGAATCGTATCCGGCGACGCTCGCGGGGGAGGACATCCCCTGCTACATTGCCCGCGAGAAGGCCGAGGCCTACCGCCCGCAACTGCAGCCGGACGAGCTGATCATTACGGCGGACACGGTGGTGTGTGTGGACGGGGAGGTGCTGGGCAAGCCGGCAGATGAGGCAGAAGCCCGCAACATGTTGCGGAAGCTGTCGGGACGCTCGCATGAGGTGATTACTGGTGTATGCCTGACCTCGGCCGACCGGCAGCGCACGTTCGCCGCCGTTACGGAGGTGACCTTCGACCGGCTGACAGAGGAGGAAATAGATTGGTACGTGAGTCATTATCGTCCCCTGGACAAGGCCGGTGCCTATGGTGTGCAGGAGTGGATCGGGTTTATTGGTGTGACGGGATTGAAAGGATCGTACTTCAATGTGATGGGCCTGCCCGTGCAGCGGCTCTACAAGGAGCTTTGTGCCTGGTGAGGCAGGAAATCAATCCGGATGGTGCAATCCTCTTAAATAGGTATTTTTAAGACTCCCGGTTTCCGATTCTCACGGATTTACCGTATTTTTGCATCCTAACCCTATAATACACCGTAATGATGAAACATTTTATGAAAGCATGTGCAGGACTGCTTCTTTCGGGCGTCCTCACCACTCCGTCCTTCGCACAGAAGGACTATCAGCCAACCTCCGAAAACGTGGCGGCCCGCCAGCAGTTCGCTGCCAACAAGTTCGGCATTTTCCTTCACTGGGGCATTTCCAGCATGTTCGCACAGGGCGAATGGTACCTGCAGTCGAACCACATCAACAAGGACGAGTATGCCAAGGCGGCCGGCGGTTTCTATCCCGCCCGCTTCGACGCGAAGAAGTGGGTGACGGCCTTCCGCGAGGCGGGTGCCAAGTACATCTGCTTCACGACGCGCCACCACGACGGATTCTCGATGTTCGACACCCGCTATTCGGACTATGACATTGTGGATGCCACCCCCTTCCGCCGCGACGTGGTGCGCGAACTGACGGACGAGTGCAGGAGGCAGGGACTGAACGTGCATTTCTACTACTCCCACATTGACTGGACGCGCGAGGACTACCCGATGGGCGACAGCGGACGGAACACAGGCAAGCGGCCCGAGAAAGCGGACTGGCCATCGTACTTCGCCTTCATGAACCACCAGCTGGAGGAGCTGATTGTGAACTATAGTCCCGATGCCATCTGGTTCGACGGCATGTGGGACCAGCGGTCGAATCCGGATTTCGACTGGCAGCTGGATGAGCAGTATGCACTGATTCACCGCCTGAAGCCGTCGATTCTGATTGGCAACAACCACCATCTGCCACCCTTCCCGGGCGAGGACATCCAGTTGTTTGAGCGTGATCTTCCCGGTGAGAACAAGGCTGGATTCAGCGGCGAGTCGGTGGTGAGCCGCTTGCCGCTGGAAACGTGTGAGACGATGAACGGCATGTGGGGCTACAAGGTGACCGACCAGAACTACAAGTCGGTGAAGCAACTGGTGCGCCTGCTGGTGGGGGCGGCCGGAAAGGGAGCCAACCTGTTGCTGAACATCGGTCCGCAGCCTGACGGCGAACTGCCGGCCCTGGCTCTGGACCGGCTGGCCGGTATCGGATCCTGGATGGAACAGTATGGCGAAACCATCTATGGGACCACGGCAGGGGATGTCCCGACCCGTTCCTGGGGCGTGACGACCCGCAAGGGCAACAAGCAGTATGTACATATCCTGTCACTGGAGGACGAATGTCTCTTCCTGCCCGTCACGAAAAAAGTGAAGAGGGCAGCGGTGTACGGCGAGAACCGACCCGTGAAGTTCCGTCAGACTCGCGAGGGCCTGCTGTTGGAGGTGGGTCAGCTACCCGATGTGGCCGACTACATCGTCGAACTGACGATGGCGGAATGAGCCGCTGCCGGTACAGAGGCCGGTGCAGGAAATCGATAAATTCCTATCAGTTGTAGGAATCGTAGGACGCAGAATCGCGCAAATAAGACTATTTTTGCCTTTAAAAAAAGGAGGATATACGGATGAATCGTTTTCTTACATTGGCCGCATCGGCTTTGCTGCTGGCGGAAATGCCGATGATGGCGCAGATTACCGAACGTCCACGCCCGGAAGCGTGGAAGAACTTAGTGGAAGGCGGCCGCTTTGCCGACCGCTTTGAAGCCATGCCCGCAGGGCAGCTGAGTGACAAGAACTGGGGATGTGCGGACGTGCAGCCCCGCTATGTGGACAACGGCATCGAACGCGAGGACATCTCGTTCTGGGGCGGAAACATCCTGCGGGGCGACGACGGGCGCTACCATCTGTTTGTCTGCGGATGGAAGGAGAATTCGCCGAGGGGACACATGTTCTGGTCGAAATCGACAGTGATGCACACGGTGGCCGACCGGCCGACGGGGCCTTACCGGGTGGTGAGCACCATCGGCAAGGGGCATAATCCCGAGGCTTTCCGCTTGCCCGACGGGCGGTATGTGGTCTATGTCATCGACGGCTACTATATCGCCGACAGCATGGACGGGCTGTGGATGTACGGACAGTTTACGTTCGACAACCGCGACCGTCCCATCATTGAGGGCCTCTCCAATCTGAGCTTCGCCTCCCGGCAGGACGGATCGAAACTGATGGTCTGCCGGGGCGGCGGCATTTGGGTGAGCCGTGACGGACTGTCGCCGTATGCCCAGCTGACCGACCGTCGGGTCTACCCGGCGGTGGAGGGTGAGTTCGAGGATCCCGTCATCTGGCGCGATTCGTTGCAGTATCACTTGATTGTGAACGACTGGCTGGGCCGTGTGGCCTTCTATGAACGTTCTCTCGACGGACTGCACTGGGTGGTGGAAGACGGGGAGGCGTATGAGCCGGGCGTTTCGCGCCATTCCGACGGACACGTGGAGCAGTGGTTCAAGTACGAACGCCCCAAGGTGCTGCAGGACGAGTGGGGACGGGTGGAACAGATGAACTTTGCCGTCATCGATACCATCAAGTGGGAGGACCTGCCGAACGACCGCCATAGCTCGAAGAACATCTGTCTGCCCATGAACCGAGGGCTACGCCTGGAGGTGCTGAACCGCACGCCTATCAATGCCCGGACGAAGAAAATTGAGGTGCTGGTGAAAGGGGATGATCCGGAGTTGCCGTTGGCGGAACTGGAGATTGCCTCGCTGCGCTTCGGTACGCACAGCGAGGTGAATTACGGACGCGGCGCCAAGGCCCTGAAGGCGGAACCCCGTGGCAACGACCTTTTGGTGACCTTCCAGGGAAAGGGTAGCGGCATCACGGACGAGGAGTTTGCCCCGAAACTGATCGGTCGGTACAAGAGCGGCCGTCTGGCGTTCGGATATGCCCGCTTGCCCTATGTGAACTATACACCGGCCATCCTGTCAGCCCGCCGGCCGGTAACGGTGGAGGGAAAGTCTTCGGTGGAAGTCCAGAATTTCGGGCTGTCGGCATCGAAACCATGCCGCATCAGTGTGTGGATGAACGGGCAGCCGTTGGCCTCGGCCGAAATAGGTGTGCTGCAGCCCTATGAAAAGGTAACGTGTCGGTTACCGGTTGTCTTGCCGGACGGGAAGGAGAACGATGTGGTGGAAGTGGTGTTCGAACAGGAAGGAAAACCATCCGAACGGAACCGTTTCGTACTTGGTCCCGCCCAGAAGAGGAAATAAGGAAACAATATGAACGATAACAACTATAATAACCAACAGGAATCATGAAATATACTTATCAGACCAGTGGTACGTGCAGTACACGCATTCATATAGATGTGGAGGACGATGTGGTGAAGGGAGTGAGCTACGAAGGTGGTTGTAACGGCAATCTACAGGGCATTAGCCGCCTGGTGGATGGCATGCGTGTCGATGAGGTACTACAGCGGCTGGAAGGCATCCGTTGTGGAGGCCGTCCTACTTCTTGCCCTGACCAGCTCTGTCGTGCTCTGAGGGCGATACGCCAACAGGAAGGCAGGCAGTAAGGAACGGAACCGGTTAGGCGATACAGGCTCTCTCTTTGTCAAAAAAGGGGGAGCTTTTTCTTATATGTAGCCAATATTTATGCTGTTTTAGAAAGTTTAGTGACAAAAAGTCGTAAAAACTTCTATTGAGGTTGCCAATATTTCGAATTATACCTATATTTGCTACGCATTTGAGAATGTGATAAAAAAGAATAGGTATGGTTTATGATGTAGAAATGTTGAGAACATTCTACGCGTCGTATGCGACGAATGTAGAAGATGTGCGCAGACAGGTGGGAAGGCCGCTGACACTGGCCGAGAAAATCCTCTATGCGCACCTGTATGACAAACAAGAGACACGTCCCTTCAGGAGGGGAGAAGATTATGTGAATTTCCGGCCCGACCGGGTGGCCATGCAGGATGCCACCGCACAGATGGCGCTGCTGCAGTTCATGATTGCTGGCAGGAAGGCCGTGGCAGTCCCGTCGACGGTGCATTGCGACCATCTGATTCAGGCTTATAAAGGTGCGGAAACCGACCTTCCGGTCGCCAACGAAGCGAACCGTGAGGTATATGGCTTTCTGAAGAGCGTGTCGGCCAAGTATGGCATCGGTTTCTGGAAGCCCGGTGCCGGCATCATCCACCAAGTGGTGCTGGAAAATTATGCGTTTCCCGGCGGAATGATGGTGGGGACCGACTCCCATACGCCGAATGCAGGCGGACTGGGCATGGTGGCCATTGGCGTGGGCGGTGCCGACGCGGTGGATGTGATGACCGGGATGGAATGGGAACTGAAGATGCCGAAACTGATCGGTGTGAAGCTCATCGGCAAGCTCAGCGGATGGGCATCGCCCAAGGACGTGATTCTGAAACTGGCAGGTATCCTCACCGTAAAAGGAGGAACCAATGCCATCATTGAATATTTCGGAGAAGGGACCCGTTCGCTTTCTGCCACTGGAAAGGCTACCATCTGCAACATGGGGGCGGAAGTGGGTGCCACCACTTCGCTCTTTCCCTACGATGAGGAGATGCGCCGCTATCTGTGCGCAACCGGCCGTGAGGAAGTGGCACAGCTGGCAGATGCCTGTGCGGCCGAGCTGCGGGCCGATGCCGAAGTGACGGCCTGTCCCGAAGCCTATTATGACCGTCTCATTGAAATCAATCTCGATCAGCTGGAGCCGTACATCAACGGTCCATTTACTCCCGACGCCGCCTGCGCCCTTTCGGACTTTGCGGCCAAGGTGAAGGCGAACGGCTATCCGCAGCGGATGGAGGTGGGACTCATCGGTTCGTGCACCAATTCGTCGTATCAAGACCTGAGTCGTGCGGCGTCGCTGGCGCGTCAGGTCAAGGAAAAAGGACTGAAGATGGCAGCTTCGCTCATCATCAACCCCGGTTCGGAACAGGTCTATTGTACGGCCAAGCGCGACGGGATGGTGGCCGACTTCCAGGCGGTAGGAGGCATTATCATGACCAATGCCTGCGGCCCTTGCATCGGACAGTGGAAGCGCATTACCGACGACAATACCCGTCCGAATTCCATCGTGACTTCTTTCAACCGCAACTTTGCCAAGCGAGCCGACGGCAACCCGAATACCAACGCTTTCGTGGCATCGCCCGAGGTAGCGATGGCCCTGGCCATTGCCGGCGACTTGTGCTTCAACCCGATGAAGGACACGCTGGTGAACGAGCAAGGGGAGACCGTGCGGCTGGAGGAGCCGGTTGGTGACACATTGCCGAAGAAAGGGTTTACCGTAGACGACAACGGATATGTGGCACCGGCAGCCGACGGCCCCTCGCTGGAGATCCGGATTGATCCGGCCTCTCAGCGGCTGCAGAAACTGGAACCCTTTGCGCCGTGGAACGGGGAGGATATGCTCCGGTTGCCGCTGCTCATCAAGACCCAGGGCAAATGCACGACCGACCACATCTCAATGGCGGGTCCGTGGCTGCGTTTCCGGGGACATCTGGAAAACATTTCCGACAATATGCTGATGGGAGCCGTGAATGCCTTCAACGGACAGACCAACCTGGTGTGGAACCAGTTGACCGGAACGTACGAAGGGGTGTCGGCAGTGGCCAAGCAGTACAAGGCCCAGGGAATGGGGTCTGTTGTGGTGGCGGAAGAAAACTACGGAGAAGGGTCGAGCCGTGAACATGCGGCCATGGAGCCGCGTTTCCTGCAGGTTAAGGCCATTTTGGTGAAGAGCTTCGCCCGTATCCACGAGACGAACCTGAAGAAGCAGGGAATGCTGGCCTTGACATTCATCGACAAGAAGGACTATGACAAGGTGCAGGAAAAGGACCGTATCTCGATTCTCGGACTGCAGGACATGGCTCCCGGTAAACCACTGCGGGTACGGCTGGACCATGCAGACGGGACAACCGATGAATTCGAGGTGGCTCATACCTACAACGAGATGCAAATTAGCTGGTTCCGTGCCGGTTCGGCACTGAACACCTTTCAGGTAAACCCATAATTGATGGAACAGGAGGAAACAACAATGAGTAAAGTATATATGAAGGAGGGACAATTGGTAGTCCCTGAACAAGTGACTGTGCCTTTTATCGAGGGCGATGGAGTAGGGAGTGAAATCACTCCGGTATGTCAGCGGATTGTCAATAAGGCTGTGGAGTTGGCCTATAAGGGACGGCGGTCTATCGAGTGGATGGAAGTGCTGGCCGGTGGCAAGGCGTTTGCCCAGACCGGCGAGTGGCTGCCTGAAGCGACTATGGCGGCCTTCCGTGAATACCTGGTCGGCATCAAGGGACCGCTTACCACCCCGGTGGGCGGCGGCATCCGTTCGTTGAACGTGGCCTTGCGTCAGACCCTCGACCTGTATGTATGCCTGCGCCCCGTGCGTTGGTTCAAGGGGGTCGTGTCGCCGGTCAAGGAACCCCAAAAGGTGAACATGCACATTTTCCGCGAGAATACGGAGGACATCTATGCCGGTATCGAATGGGAGCAGGGAACTCCTGAAGCTCAAAAGCTGTACGCCTTCCTGCGCGACGAGATGGGAGTGAAGAAGGTGCGTTTCCCCGAAACTTCCTCGTTTGGGGTGAAGCCCGTATCGGTGGAAGGTTCGAAGCGGCTGGTGCGTTCGGCCATCCTGTATGCCCTGCAGCACGGGTTGCCGTCGGTGACCCTGGTCCACAAGGGGAACATCATGAAGTTCACCGAAGGCGGTTTCAAGAAGTGGGGGTACGAGGTAGCTGAACAGGAATTCGGCGACCATACGTTTACCATGAACCAGTTTGAGCAGCTGAAGAAAGACTTGGGCGAAGAATCGGCACGGGCCTGCATGGCCGATGCCGTGAACGCTGGAAAGATCATCGTCAAGGATTGTATCTGCGACGCTTTCCTGCAGAATACCCTGCTCATGCCGGAAGATTACTCGGTGATTGCTACGCTGAATCTGAACGGTGACTATGTGTCCGACCAGCTGGCAGCCATGGTGGGAGGCATTGGCATTGCTCCCGGGGCGAACATCAATTACCAGACAGGTCATGCCATCTTCGAGGCCACTCACGGAACGGCTCCGAACATCGCCGGCAAGAACGTGGTGAATCCGTGTTCACTACTGCTCTCGTCGGTCATGCTGTTGGAATACCTGGGCTGGAAGGAGGCGGCCGTACGGATTACTGCCGCCTTGGAAAAAGCGTTTGCCCAAGGAGAGGCTACCCCCGACCTGGCTCGCTTCATGCCGGACGGAAAGCCCATGGGAACGGCCGAGTTCGGCGAACGGATTGTGACATTGCTGTTGGAAGAATAAGAAAGGAGGTCTCAGATGAAGAAAGAATATGTTGTCTATAAGTTGTCGGAGTGCGCCAAGCAGGCGTGCCGCATTGACAACGAACTGTTCGCCAAGTTCAATGTGAAGCGTGGCCTTCGCAATGAGGATGGAACGGGTGTCCTGGTCGGACTGACCAAAATCGGAAATGTCGTGGGGTACGAACGGACGGAACAGGGACTGAAGCCCATTCCGGGCAAGCTGTTCTATCGGGGGTATGATCTGGACGACATCGCACATGCTTTGCTGAAAGAGAAACGCTTCGGCTTTGAAGAGGTGGCCTATTTACTGCTTTCCGGAGAGTTGCCGGATACTGAACAGTTGGCGGCCTTCAAGGAACTGATCAACGACAATATGCCGCTCGACAAGAAAACGACGATGAACATCATCGACCTGGAGGGGCAGAACATCATGAACATTCTGGCGCGGAGTGTGCTGGAGATGTACACGTTCGACCCGAATCCCGATGACATCTCGCGCGACAACCTGATGCGGCAGTCCATCGAACTGATTTCGAAGTTCCCGACCATCATTGCCTATGCTTACAATATCTACCGGCACAGTACACACGGGCGGTCGTTGCATATCCGCCATCCGCACGAAGGCGTTTCGCTGGCGGAGAATTTCCTCTACATGATGAAGAAGGACTATACCCCGCTCGAAGCGCGGATGCTCGACTTGCTGCTGGTGTTGCAGGCAGAGCACGGAGGCGGTAACAACTCTACGTTTACCGTCCGTGTCACCAGTTCCACCCGCACCGATACGTATTCGAGTATCGCCGCCGGCATCGGTTCGCTGAAAGGCCCTTTACATGGGGGCGCCAATATTCAGGTGGTGAAGATGTTCCATCACTTGAAAGAAGCCATCACCGACTGGACCAATGTGGATGAAATAGACACGTACCTGATCCGGATGCTCAACAAGGAAGCGTATGACAAGTCCGGACTGATCTACGGCATCGGCCATGCCGTGTACACGATATCCGATCCGCGTGCCGTTCTGCTGAAGGAGCTGGCCGGGGAGCTGGTGGCCGAAAAGGGATGTGAGAAGGAATTTGCCTTCCTGGAACTGCTGGAACAGCGGGCCATTGAATGCTTCAAGCGTGTCAAGGGCACCAAGAAGCAGGTTTGCTCGAATGTGGATTTCTATTCCGGCTTCATCTACGAATTGATGGGATTGCCCGAAGAAATCTACACGCCGCTGTTTGCCATGGCGCGTATTGTGGGATGGACGGCGCACCGTATCGAAGAGCTGAACTTCGAAGGTCGGCGCATCATCCGCCCTGCCTACAAGAATGTCCTGGAAGAAGTGTCCTATATGCCGATTGACGAACGGTAAGTCAGAGACAGGAGAGACGTTTTGTTCCCTCTACGGAATCTGTCTGTCGGAAAACTCCGGGGAGGGATCATGCAGAAACAAGAGGGTGTGTCAAAACTGAATTTTGACACACCCTCTTGTTTCTGTATCGTTCTTTCGGATGATTATTCCGTCTTTTCGTCCTTATCCCGTCGGAAAGTGGCTTCTACCCCCACCTGTTCGCAGTCAGCTCCCATCGGGGGATTTTCCTTGTAGAGGGACAGGGTGACTTCCGTCAGGGTAGGGAAGTGAGCGAAGAGCTGTCGGGCCATGCGTCCGACCACGTGCTCCAGCAGGCGCGAAGGGACGGCCATCTCTTGCCGGATGACCTGGAAAACCTCTGCATAGTTCAGGGTACCTTCCAGTACATCCTTTTCAGCGGCAAGGGTGAAATCTGTCTTCAGCCGTGCATCCAGCGTATAGTTGGCCCCAATCTGGTTTTCTTGAGGCAATACGCCGTGGAAAGCATACAGTTTCACTCCTTTCAGGAGAACATAATTGGCCGTGGAACGCAGGAATGCATCATTTTTCATTCTTCATTCCTCATTATCCACACCGTGACGAGCCGCAGGTCTTGCAGATGAGGCAGCCTTCCTGGTAAACCAGCGTCTCATTGCCACAGTTGGGGCATTTCACCCCACGGGCTTCCGTTCCGTCTTGCACATATTTTTTCAACGCACGCTCCACGCCCACCTTCCACGTATTGATGTTTTCGCTGTCCAGTTGCAGGGAGCTGACCAGTTTGATGACCTGCTCAATCGGCATCCGATAGCGCAATACACCCGAAATCAGTTTAGCATAGTTCCAATACTCCTTGTTGAATTTCTCCGACAGTCCCTCGATGGTCATCTTGTAGCCCCGCTTGGTCTCGAACTGGAAGTCGTAGCGCTTCACGCCGTTCTCGTCCAGGTTCTTGATGATTCGGCCGGTGGTGACGGATTTGGGCAGGAGGATGCCTTCTTCTTCGTCCATGATACCGGTGAAGATTTCATAAGGCAGTCCGTCCAGCAGACCGACGAACGCCACCCATTTTTCTTTGTTGTTCTGGAAACGCACTACATCAGCCTCCAGAATCTTGGGACGTACTTCCGTAATCTGAGGCGGCTTGCAGCGGCATTCCTCTTCCTTCTTTTTCCCCTTCTTGGTGGAAAGCAGTACGCCGGAGCGCGAACCATCTCGGTAGACCGTACAGCCCTTGCAGCCCGAACGCCAGGCCTCCATGTAGAGCTGGTTAACCAATCCTTCGTCCACGTTGTTCGGCAGGTTGATGGTGACACTGATGGAATGGTCCACCCATTTCTGGATGCGTCCCTGCATCTTCACTTTCATCAGCCAGTCCACATCGTTCGAAGTGGCCTTGTAGTAAGGAGACTTGGTGACCAACGCATCGATTTCTTCCTGCGAGTAGCGTTTTTCCGTGTCATACCCGTTCACTTGCATCCAGGTGAGGAATTTGGGATGGTAGACAATGTATTCCTCGAAGGCATCGCCTGTTTCATCGATATAGTCAATGTGTACATTGGCATCGTTGGGATTTACCTTGCGCCGGCGCTTGTAGACCGGCATGAAGACCGGTTCGATGCCCGAAGTGGTCTGGGTCATCAGGCTGGTCGTTCCTGTCGGAGCAATGGTCAGGCAGGCGATGTTGCGTCGGCCATAACGGCGCATTTCCTCGTAGAGGTCGGGATCGGCCTCTTTCAGGCGGAGCACGAACGGATTGTTCTTTTCGCGCTCGGCATCGTAAATGGCAAAGGCTCCCCGCTCTTTGGCCATGTTCACCGACGAACGGTAGGCTTCGAGGGCGATGGTGCGGTGGACATTTTCCGAGAAGAGGGTAGCCTCTTCTGTGCCGTAGCGCAGTCCCATGGCAGCAATCATGTCTCCTTCGGCGGTAATGCCTACCCCCGTGCGGCGGCCCAGTCCCGATTTGTGGTAAATCTTTTCCCACAAGTGGCGTTCGGCTCCTTTCACCTCATCGCTTTCGGGGTCTGTATTGACCTTCTCCATGATTTTCTCGATTTTTTCCAGCTCCAGGTCGATGATGTCGTCCATGATGCGCTGCGCCAGTGCGACGTGTTTCTTGAACAAGTCAAAGTCGAAACGGGCTTCCGACGTGAACGGATTGACCACATAGGAATAGAGGTTGATGGCCAGCAGTCGGCAGGAATCGTAGGGGCATAACGGAATCTCCCCGCAAGGGTTGGTGGATACCGTGCGGAAGCCCAGGTCGGCATAGCAGTCGGGGACAGACTCACGCAGGATGGTGTCCCAGAACAATACACCCGGTTCGGCCGACTTCCAGGCGTTGTGGACAATCTTTTTCCATAAGGCTGCAGCATCGATTTGCTTGACCACCGTCGGCTGGTCGGAGTCGATCGGGAACTGCTGCTGGTAGGGGCGTCCTTCTGATGCGCAGGTCATGAACTCGTCGTCGAGCTTGACAGACACGTTGGCTCCCGTTACCTTTCCTTCCGTCATCTTGGCATCGATAAACGCCTCAGAGTCGGGATGCTTGATGGAAACCGACAGCATCAATGCTCCCCGACGGCCGTCTTGTGCTACTTCGCGGGTCGAGTTGGAATAGCGTTCCATGAACGGCACCAGCCCTGTAGAGGTAAGGGCCGAGTTCTTCACCGGCGAACCTTTGGGACGGATGTGCGACAGGTCGTGTCCTACTCCGCCGCGTCTTTTCATCAGCTGCACCTGCTCCTCGTCGATACGGATGATGGCCCCGTACGAGTCGGCCGATCCGTCGAGGCCGATGACAAAACAGTTGGACAAGGAGGCCACCTGGTAATCGTTGCCGATGCCGGTCATCGGACTTCCCTGCGGCACAATATACTTGAAATGGTCGAACAACTGGAAGAGTTCTTCGGCACGGAGGCCGTTAGGGTACTTGGCTTCGATACGTGCCACCTCATTGGCCAGTCGCCAATGCATGTCTACAGGCGATTTTTCATAGATATTTCCGAAGGAATCCTTTACGGCATATTTGTTGACCCATACCCGGGCCGCCAGTTCGTCTCCGTTGAAATACCTAAGCGACGCTTGATAAGCCTCGTCGTAGCTATATGTTTGCTTTTCCACTTTATTGAGTTTATTTTTTATTTTGATATTCACATATTGATAAAAAAGGTAGAAGTTCAGCTTCGTGAATTGGTGGTGCAAAGCTAAAAAGGTTTTTCCTAAATAGCAAAATAAATGGTAGGAAAAGTTGTTTTGTCTTCGTCGGCCAATGCAGATACCTTCGTTGGCTAATGCAGATATCTTCGTGAGCCGATGAAGGTATCTGCATTGGCAGATGAGGCTATCTTCGTTTTTGGGCGCTGTTTTCTCATGATTTTGACTGTTTTTACATCACAGATTATTTGTTGGTTTACTGTTTTACTTCACATATTCTGCAATGTCTTCCTAAGACGCTTTACATGGACTTCAACTGACTTTTTGGTGGCATCCATTGGTTTCACAGAAAAACCAACTAAATCAATTCATTTACTCATTCTCATAGAATTTTCATCGTTCTTCCCTCATCCTCAGTTTTTTGTTGTATCTTTGTTTCAAAGTAACAATATAGAACAGAAAAAATATGGATTCAATTAAGAACAGAAGAACAATTCGGAAATACACGCAGCAGGAAGTGCCCGCTGCCTTGTTGGACAATTTGCTGGAGGAGGCCTGCCGGGCTTCTACCATGGGAAACATGCAGCTCTACAGTGTGGTGGTGACACGCGATGAGGAGATGAAACGGAAGCTGGCTCCCGCCCATTTCCACCAGCCTATGCTGACGACGGCTCCCGTGGTGCTGACATTCTGTGCCGATTTCCACCGCTTCAGCCTGTGGTGCCGTCAGCGGAAAGCGGAACCGGGTTATGACAATTTCCTGTCGTTTGTCAATGCGGCCTCCGACACACTGCTGCTGACGCAGAATTTCTGTACGTTGGCCGAGGAGGCAGGACTGGGAATCTGTTATCTGGGAACTACCATCTATAATCCCGACCCCATCATCGAGATTCTGCAGCTGCCCGAACTGGTTGTGCCGGTGGCTACCATTACGGTCGGTTATCCTGACGAATGTCCGCAACAGCCCGACCGCCTGCCTTTGCGCGGCATCGTGCACGAAGAAACCTATCACGACTATGGGCCGGCAGACATTGACGACATCTATGCCTATAAGGAAGCGTTGCCCGAGAACCGGCAGTTCGTGGAAGTGAACCATACCGAAACGCTGGCACAGATTTTTACGGATATCCGTTACCGCAAGGCGGATAATGAAGCCATGTCGGAGGCATTGCTGAAGACCTTGAAAAAACAGGGGTTCTGCTGAGGGGCAGTGAATCCACCTACGGGTGGTCGATAAAACAGAATAGCAGGAGGCTGTCCCGATCCTTTCGGACTGCCTCCTGCTATTCTGTTTCTTTTTCCCTGGCCACTTTCGGTCCTTCGTAATGGGGCTTAGCTGTAGGCCTTACTGGCGCAGGCTGGCTTCGATGGCCTCTATTTCAGACTTGAATGCCTTGTCCACCTCTACCTGGTCTTTGATGATCTTGCAGGCATGAAGGACGGTGGCATGATCTTTCTTGCCAATCAACTGTCCGATTTTCGAAGAGGATGTTTCGGTATGTTTCTTGGCCAGATACATGGCTATCTGGCGTACCTGTACTACCTCACGCTTGCGGGTCTTGGTGTGAATGGTAGAGATGTCTATCTTATAATAGGCGCAGACTTTCTCGATAATGTCGTTGACCGAAAGCGACTTGATTTCGGCGCATTTTACGGCCTTGCTGACAATGCGGTGCGCCAGTTCCAGGCTGATTTCGCGTTTCAGCAGGATAGACTGTGCCAGCATGGAGTTGACGATACCTTCCAGCTCACGCACACTTTCGTTGACATTCTCCGCAATATAGCAGATGACCGATTCCGGAATGGTCAGGCCGTCTTGACGGATTTTGGTGCGCAGAATGTTCTTTCGCAGTTCGATGTCCGGTTTCTCCAGTTCGGCTACCAGTCCCCATTTGAAACGGGTCAGTAGACGCTCTTCCATTCCTTGCAGCATCACCGGGGCACGGTCGGAAGTCAAGATGAGCTGCTTGCCGTTTTGGTGAAGGTGGTTGAAGATGTGGAAGAAGGTGTTTTGGGTCTTTGTGACACCGGCAAATTCCTGGATATCATCGATGATCAATACATCGATGGTCTGGTAGAAGCTGATGAAATCATTAAAATGATTGGTGCGTACCGAATCCGTGTACTGTACTTGGAAAAGGTGGGCAGACACGTACAGGACACGCTTTTCGGGATAGAGTTCCTTGATGCGTGTGCCGATGGCATTGATGAGGTGGGTCTTTCCAACTCCCGATGGGCCGTAGAGAAAGAGGGGGTTGAACGTACGGGCCGGATTCTGGGCTACCGTTTCAGCCACGGTGCGCGAAAACTCGTTGCTCGTCCCCTTCAAGAAGTTATCGAAATTATAGTTCGGGTTCAAGTGAGGGTCCAGTTCCTGCGGTGCAGCCGCTTGAAGCGGATTGGGGGTCTTGTTGCCGTTCACGACCGGCTTGGGTGCAACGGCATCCGAACGCCGCGTCCCTTCCATATTGACGGATATATGGTTGGTCTTGTCAGTGAGGATAGAGTACATCAACTCCGTACCTTCACCTATTTCTTTATAGATGGCGGCACGCAGCACCCCCACGTACTTTTCTTCCAGATATTCATAGAAGAAAGGGCTGGGTACACCTATCGTCAGGGCCTTCGCCTCGTATTTCAGCGGGACGATGGGAACGAACCATGTCTTGAAGGCTGTCACACTCACGTTGTCCTTGATGAACGCAAGGCAACGTTCCCATAATGCAATAGCCTGATTGTTTTCAATCATATTTAATCTCCAATTTATAAAGCTAGACTTCTACACTGCAAATTTCGCAATCTATTTTCGAAAAAACAAATGCGGTTTTGTTTGCTTTTTTTCTTTTTATTTCATCAGTTTGACTATCAATCAGTTGAATATGTCTTGTTTAGAATTGCCTAATGAAAGTACACACGGCAAGTATTCTTTTGACTATCAGGTGGTTGGAAAATTTCCTCCTTCGGGATGGGCCCTTCTGGCGGGGGAGAAAAGTTTTTGGGTATCAGCCGATTGTTGTCGGCTTCCGAAACTTTTTCCGTAGCCCGATTATTTAGACTGTATCGAAGGGTCTGCCTGGGGCCTTTCCTTTTTCCCGAACAGGGAGAAATGGACATACCGTTTGGGGTGCTTCTGTAGGTCTTCAAGCAGAGTGGCGGCATTGGCTGCCGTGGCACTCAGGTTATTGTAGAAGGCCGGATCGTTCAGCAACAGACCCATCGAATTGTCCTTACGGTTCAGTTTTTCAGTCAGCAACCGTACGTTCTGGAGGGTAGAATCCACTTGGTTTAACGTGGCGGCATAGTCAACGTCTTTCAGGTTATCACTGATGGTCTTCAGATTCTCGGTCAAGGCTGTCACGTTACCCGTCAGTTTCGGCAGATCGTTCCTGACCATGTTGTTCAGCCCCTGGGCGGTGGAGTTGAGCGAGGCAGTCAGCTGTTCGGCGTTGTGCAGGGTTTGGGTCAAGGCTGGGTCAGACAGCAGGCGGTTCAGGCTGGCCATCACGGAATCCACCTTCGGCAGAATCTGGGCCAGCTTGGGCAGCAGGTCCTTTTCGGCTGCCCCCATGATGCCGGCGTTGGCACGTCCTTCCAGGGTATCGCGTTCGGCGCAGTAGGTGGTGCTTTCGAGGTTCAGCACCAGGTTCATCTTCACGGTTCCCAGCATTTCGGTGATGATTTCGGCGTGGCTGCCGGTCGGGATGCGCATGTTCTGTTCCATCTCCACTCCTACAATGACGTGTCCCGGGTGATCGTAGTCGTACTGGATGTCGTGTACAATACCTACCTGCAGTCCGTTGGCGAACACCGGACTGGAAGGGGCCAGACCATTAATGTCGGTGAAGTCGACGAAATAATAACGCTCGGGCTTGAAGAGGTTGATGCCTTTCAGGTAGTTGATGCCAAAGAACAAGACCAACAGGGCAGCAATGCCGGCTAATCCTATTTTTACTTCTTTTCTCATATCATGTTGTTTTTTTATTTTCTGTTCTTTCGATGGTTCTTAAACTCTTGGATGGCTTTGTTGATGTTCATTTTCTCGCCGTTCTTGAACGCGATGATGAAGGCATCCTTGAATTTGCCGTCCACTTTCTCCCGTTTGATGCGCAGCACCTTGTTGTAGTCGGTGTCGCTGGCAAACGTATACTTATATATACCTTTTTCTTTATAGTAGGATACGGGACTGAGTCCTTTCAGCTGTTTGCTGCCCTTGGGAAGAGGACGGTCGGCAGTCAGGATCTGTATCTTGAAGACCGGCCTGTCGTCGGCAGACGGCTGGGAGTCGGCTGGTACTGCAGGGGCTGCGGGTTCCGGGGAATCGGTAAGGGAGGAGGTCGTTTGATCCGCTACCTGCCGGTCGTTCCGAGGAGCGGCAGGTGTCAAGGTGCCTGCTCCATCCTTGTAGCCGATGAACGCTTGGTAGATGCTTTTGGCCAGGGCGTTCACGCCCTGCTCCGACATGAGGTAGGCTTCTTCGTTGGGATTGGTGATGTAACCGAGTTCGACCAGTACGCTGGGCATGGATGTTTCGCGGAGCACCAGAAAACCGGCCTGGTGCACGCCTTTGTCTGTACGCCGGGCTGTCTGTTTGAATTGCTGCTGGATCAGGCGGGCCAGGTGGACACTTTGTGAGAGGTTCTTGTCCTGCAGGAATTCAAAGATGATGTAGCTCTCTGCTGAATTCGGGTTGAAGCCCGAATACTGTTCCTGATAGTCTTCCTCAATCAGAATGACGGAGTTTTCCTTTTGGGCCACCTCCAGGTTCTCCTGGGTCTTGTGCAGTCCCAAAGTGTAGGTCTCTGTTCCGCTTACTTGGGCGTTGCGCGAAGCCAGCGAATTAGTGTGGATGGAAATGAACAGGTCAGCTTTGGCCTTGTTGGCGATTTCCGCACGCTGGTGTAACGCGACGAAGACATCCTTCGTGCGCGTGTAGACCACTTTCGTGTCGGGGCAGTTGCTTTCGATGAGTTGTCCCACCCGTAATGCTACATTCAGATTGATGTTTTTCTCCTTGCCTCTGCGGCCTAGCGCACCCGGGTCATGACCGCCGTGGCCGGCATCAATCACCACCACGAAGGGATTCTTCGCAGCATGGAGGCTTCCGGCAAGGAAGACGAGAGCGGCGAAGAACATCAATGGCCAGTGGGTGAATATGTAGGTTACCAATCGTTTCATCGGGGCAAATTTACGGTATTTTTTTGAGTACTCCTTATTAATTCTTCGATAAATTCATGCTTTCCTGCTTTTCTGCCTGAAAAAATGATGAATTGCCGATTCGTTATGGGAAATCCTTTGGTGATTTTGCGTGTGAGCCGATGGTAATGTCGATTTTTTCCGTACTTTTGCGCCGATTTTTAAGATAAGTCGTTATGCTGAAATTTATCAAGAATTGGACACTTCCGTTGGCGATGCTGGCTGGGGTCATCGCCTATTTTGTCTATACGGGATGTCCGTGGGTAGATCCCTTGAAACCGGCGGTACGGGCAGCCGTTGCCTGGCTCACTCCCTTTCTTATTTTCGCCCAGTTGCTGTTGACTTTCTGTAAAGTGGAGGTGCGCGACCTCTCGCCCCGCAGGTGGAGCGTTTGGCTGTTGCTCATTCAGCTGGTGTCATTCCTTTTGCTGGCCGGTCTCTTGCTGGCCGTTCCTGTCAGCGAACCGGTTCACATTGCTGTCGAAGGTATGATGGTCTGTCTCATCTGCCCCACGGCAACGGCAGCGGCCGTCATTACGGGCAAACTGGGAGGCAGTGCGGCGTCGCTCACCACCTATACGCTTCTGTCCAACCTGCTGGCGGCACTGCTGGTACCGGTGGTCTTTCCGCTGGTCGAACCTTCCGACATTCGTTTCTTTACCGCTTTTCTGCGCATCCTCGGCAAGGTATTTCCGTTGCTGCTCTGTCCATTTTTCCTGGCGGTGTTGCTGCGCCGTTTCCTGCCGCCTGTCCATCGCTTCCTGGTGGGTCTGAAGGATCTGGCCTTTTACCTGTGGGCGGTGGCGCTCACCATCGTCATGGCGCAGACCACCCGTTCGATGGTGGAAGGAGATACCTCGCTGGCCGAGGAACTGTTTGTGGCATCGGGGGCCCTGGCTGTCTGTTGCCTGCAGTTCTATTACGGGAAGAAAATCGGCACCCGCTATGCCGATCGCATCAGTGCCGGACAGGCGTTGGGGCAGAAAAATACGGTCTTGGCCATCTGGATGGCATGTACCTATCTGAACCCTGTGTCGGCCATTGCCCCCGGCAGCTATGTAGTCTGGCAGAACATCATCAACAGCTACCAGCTGTGGAAGAAACGAAGAAGTTAATAATGATTAAAGGTGTCTCACTTCTTGGGACAGATAAGAAGGAATGCCGTATTTTTGAACCTGAAACTTAATTCGAGAAAACGTATGACATTGATTGATGGAAAAGCAGTATCGGAGCAGATCAAGCAGGAGATTGCTGCCGAAGTGGCCGGCATAGTGGCGGCCGGTGGAAAACGTCCGCACCTGGCGGCCATTCTGGTAGGTCACGATGGAGGAAGCGAGACGTATGTCGCTGCCAAGGTGAAGGCGTGCGAAGTATGTGGCTTCACGTCGACTTTGATTCGTTTTGAAAGTGATGTGACCGAAGAGGAGCTCTTGGCCAAGGTGCAGCAGCTCAATGAGGATGCTGATGTGGACGGCTTTATCGTCCAGCTTCCGCTGCCCAAGCATATTTCCGAGCAGAAGGTCATTGAGGCAATCGATTACCGGAAAGACGTTGACGGCTTCCATCCCATTAATGTGGGCCGTCTGTCCATCGGATTGCCGTGCTACGTGTCTGCTACCCCGAATGGAATTTTGGAACTGTTGCGTCGCTACCACATCGAAACGCAAGGAAAGAAATGCGTGGTGCTGGGACGTAGCAACATAGTGGGCAAGCCCATGGCTACCCTCATGATGCAGAAGGCCTATCCTGGCGATGCCACCGTGACGGTATGCCACAGCCGCAGTAAGGAGCTGGCGAAGGAGTGCCGTGAGGCGGATATCATCATCGCTGCCTTGGGACAACCCCATTTCGTAAAGGCCGATATGGTGAAAGAGGGGGCAGTGGTGATTGATGTCGGTACTACCCGTGTTCTTGATGCGACCCGCAAGTCGGGCTTCAAGCTGACGGGCGACGTGAAGTTCGATGAAGTGGCTCCCAAGTGCTCGTTCATTACCCCTGTTCCGGGGGGAGTGGGTCCCATGACCATTGTGTCGCTCATGAAGAACACGCTGCTGGCAGGCAAGAAGGCCATTTATGGCTGAGCAGCCGCGGGAAGGGTTTGTGCTGCAGGTATCCGGGCACAGAGATGCGGAGGAACGGGAGCGGAAATATGATTGGCAGAAGGAATCATCCATTAGGAAATAAAAAAAACTGCTGAAAAATTTTGCAGATACGAAAATAATGTCTACCTTTGCATCGCTTTTGAAAAAGAGACCAACATGGTGACTATAGTTCAGTTGGTTAGAGCGTCAGATTGTGGTTCTGAATGTCGTGGGTTCGAGTCCCACTAGTCACCCCTATTCTTTACAAAGGT
>JALEPZ010000069.1 GCA_022767125.1 Phocaeicola plebeius | reverse complement strand
TGATTCCCGCTATTAGGGCTCACTCGGGACTTGCACCCGTTAGACAATGCTCATGCCGAGCGCACTAAAGAAAGAGGGTGTGTTTTTATTGTTACACACCCTCTTTCTTCTCCGTCTTGTTCCTTATATACGCTTCCTCTCCATCTCCTTGCCGTATTGGTTGATAATCATCATCTGCGCATCAATGATCAGGGGCCTCCTTTCGTAGTCCTCCACCATCAGAGGCTCATCTATCACCCGCTTCCTCATGAACTTTGCCGGGTTGCCACTTACACATATTCCCACTCACCGATGGTGCGGCGTTCCGGGTCGAAGGAGATGCCGACTTTCACTATCGGCAGGCCAGACAGGGCGAAGCGGGCGGGATAGTCCTTCAGGTCGATCTGCTCCATCGCAGAGGCGGCGGAACGACTCAGCTTCAGCTCAAACAGGTAGAGCTTGCCGTAGGCACGCATCACCAGGTCCACACGAACCGTAGCAGTGCGCACCTCCTTCTGGATGGGGACGTAGGCCGTGATGGTCTCTGTCTGATTCACGATTTCTTCTTTTTTCAATACTTGATGAGGTCGCCCATTCTCTCAACGGCTTTCTTCTCGGTATTTCCTAACGGGCGCTACCGTCTTTCCCTTCCTTTGGCCATAGCTCAGATAGAGTGGCAGGATGTCTCTGTCTCCACATTCCAATGGTAAATCAAACCTGAAGGGTACAAAAAAGCCCTTCCGATTGGGAAGAGCTGATGCTGTTGGTTAGGCTGCCATCAAGATACAAGAATCTGTGGTGGACTTGACATATTCTCAAAACCGTCCAATTCGGGGAATGGCTTTAGGTTTTTTATGCCGACTGGCTTATAATTCGGGGGGGGGTATGTAAATTTGCAACACCATCAGATAATCAAAACAGTATTATAACATGAAGAAATTGTACACCATCGCAGTAGGCCTGCTCATGCTGACAGCCTGCGCACAGAAGAATCAGAAGGAGGCTGCGGGCAAGGAGCCTGCCAGCATTACATGGATAGAAGACAAGCCGGGACCCTCCCTGCAGCCGCATTCGCTCTACCCCGACGTGCCCGACTCACTATGGAATGCGTTGGGGCTGCAAGAAGGAGTGCCTACGAGCATGAACTGCTTCCTGCTCCAAGCGGAGGGGAAAACCATATTGCTGGATGCCGGACTGGGCGCACCGTTCAGCCAGCTACTGCCGAAGCTGAAAGAGCTGGGGGTGACACCCGAAGAACTGGAGCTGATTTATCTCACGCATCTCCACCCTGATCATATCGGCGGTCTGCTGAAGGAGGGACAGGTGGTTTTCCCCAAGGCCGAAGTGTATGTCAACCGGGTGGAAGCGGAGGCGTGGCAGGCCATGGAAGGGGAACGAAGCGCCCTGGCGAAGAATGTGCTAGAGGCCTACAAGGGGCAGCTACACCTTTTTGAGGCGGGCGACACGCTGGAGGGCGGAGTCGTCAGCATGGCGGCCTACGGCCATACGCCGGGACACACGGTGTTCCAGAAGGACAGTATCCTGGTGATTGCCGACCTGATGCATGGGGCGGCACTTCAGTTGGAACATCCCGAATATGGTCCTGTCTACGACATAGATGCGGATGCGGCACGTGCGTCACGTATCCGAATCCTGAACTACGCATGCGAGCACTGCCTCACGATGTTCGGCATGCACCTGCCTGCACCAGGTTTCCTGAAATGACGATAGGCCTATAGGGTTTGCCGATGACACATTCTCAAAAGCGGCAGAACTCATGGATATGACAGAGGCCAGCTTTTTTCTGAACCCAGGCCAAAAAAATGCGCAAGGCGGCGTTTTATTGGAAGATTATCGCTACATTTGTCAGCGAATATTCAATACCATAACCATACTATACATGCGATCTAATAGAATGAAACCTCTACGACTTGCAGCCGCCTTGGCTGCCCTGTGCTGTACGGCTCTGTCTGTCTCGGCACAACCCAGCATTACGGAACGCTTCTCGCGTTTCCTGACCGAGCCTCACGGCTATGTGGCTTACCGTACGGCCGAACCTATCCGCATCGACGGGGTGATAGAGGAGCGTTCCTGGCAACAGGCGCCCGAAACGGAACTGTTTATGGACATCAGCGGGGAGGGGTTCCCTACCCCACAGTATGCTACCCGCGCCAAGATGCTCTGGGACGACGATTACCTGTATGTGTCGGCCGTGATGGAAGAGCCCAACGTGTGGGCCAACCTGTCACAGCGCGACACTATCATCTACTATGACCCCGACTTCGAGATCTTCATCGACCCCACGGGGGATGCCCACCATTATTACGAACGGGAGTTCAATGCCGCGAATGTCATCTTCGACCTGTTCCTGGAGAAGCCTTACCGCGCTCCCCGACGCACATACGTCCAGTTCCAGTGGAACTGCCCCGGACTGAAATCGGCGGTCAAGGTGAACGGCACGCTGAACAACAACAAGGATACCGACAAGGGGTGGGACATCGAGGTGGCCATTCCGAGAACTGCCATTGCCCAGGAGTTTAACAATGTGCTGCAGGCGGGCAACTACCTGCGGGTGGGTTTCTCGCGCGTGGAATGGCAGACGGAGTGTGACCAAAGCGGACGTACCTTCCGCAAGAAAGGGGCGGACGGCAAGTACCTGCCCGAAGACAACTGGACATGGCCTTCTACGGGAATGATTGCTATGCACATGCCCGAACGATGGGGCTATGTGTACCTGAGCGATGTCACGGCCGGACGGGGCAGCGAGCGTTTTGTCTATCCTTCCTATCGCCCCATCGAGAAACTGCTGTGGGCCATGTTCTATGCCCAGGAGGAGCAGCTGCGGAAGAGCGGCCGCTACCTGGACAGTCTGGAGGACTTCCGCCTGACTGCCGACGAACTGGCACTGCTGCCTGAAGGGGCGCACCTGAAGGTGGAGACACTCTCGTCGCGCTACCTGATAACGGTGGAGGCCGGACATCTGACGATGAGCATCGACGAGGAGGGACGCATCTGGAAAACCGAAAAATAGACAAAGCATATGAGAAAGTTATTGTACGTTGCCGTCGCCTTGGTCACCGGACTGGCGTTTACGGCTTGCAAGCAGGAAAAGGCCGCTACCGTAAAGGTCTACGGCTGGTATACATGGAATCCACAGCGGGTGCCGGAAGACAGCCTGCGGACGCTGCTCAGGCAGTGGAAAGGCCATGGCCTGGTGGGGGTGTGCATGGAATGTGGCGGCTTCCAGACGGAACGCATCCAGAAGGCGGCCCGCATCGCCCACGAGGAGGGACTGGAGTATCATGCCTGGGTGCCTTCGATGCTGCAGGGCCGGAAGGACTCGTTGTGGTATACCGTGAACCGGCTGGGACAGAGTGCGTACACGGAGAAAGACCGTGCCTATGTGTCGTATTACCAGACGCTCGACCCGCATCATCCGGAGGTGGTGAAGTTCCTGGCGGAGCAGTATGCCCAGGTGGCAGCGATTCCCGAAGTGGACTATGTGCAGCTGGATTATATCCGGTATGCGGATGTCATCCTGTCCGAAGGGCTGTGGGCGAAGTATGCCGCGGCCATCCGGCACGACTGGGGAACGCTGGAGGGCTGGAGGCTGGACCTGACAGCTCCGGCACCTACGGGGCAGAAGCCGGAAGGGGTGAACGAATATCCCGGGGCTGACTATTGCTATTGTGATGCCTGCGTGGCCGACTTCAAGGAGAAGAGCGGCATTGATGTGCGCGAGGAGGTGAAGAAGGGAATCGACCCGGCTACTATCGAGGGCTGGGCCCAGTTCCGCTGTGACAATGTGACGAACTGCGTGAACGCCATCGTAGAGGCGGTGCACGCCCAGGGCAAGAAGGTGAGTGCCGACGTGTTCCCCGGTCCGCAAAGCTATGCGCAGTGGATGGTCCGCCAGCAGTGGAACCGCTGGAACGTGGATGCGCTGTTCCCCATGAACTATAACGACTTCTATCTGCGGGGTCCGCAGTGGGTGGGCACTGTGACGAAAGAGGAGGTGGAGGCCGCCAACGGCAAACCGGTGTACAGCGGGCTCTTCATCTGTCAGGACTGGGAGCACAAGCGCAGTGACATGGATCCGGAAGGCAGCGGTCTGGTGCCCTCGGAGATAGCCGCCGCCGTGAAGGCCGCCCATGATGCCGGCGCTGCAGGTGTCTGCCTGTTCTGTCCCAACCACATGACGGAAGCGCACTGGGAGGCTTTCGATGAGGCGATTGGCCTGAAATAATTATTGATTAGTATAAGTATGAATAAGAGAGAGAAAAGAAAGACGACTTGGTGGGCGGCACTGGGAGTCCTCCCCGTGCTGCTGCCTCCTGCTGCCCTGCAGGCGCAGGTGGTAGAGGAGGCGGACACCATCCGGCACGGGCAGGAGCTGGAGGATGTGGTGGTGAGGGCGGCCAGCAGCACCCGTTCGAGAGGCCGGGTGGAGAGTGTGGACATTATCGGTGTGGGCCAGCTGATCCGCGCTGCCTGCTGCAACCTGGGCGAATCGTTCACCACCAACCCTTCTGTAGACGTCAGCTACAGCGATGCCGCCACGGGGGCCCGGCAAATCAAGCTGCTCGGCCTCTCGGGGACGTACGTGCAGATGCTGACAGAGAACCTGCCTAATCTCAGGGGAGCTTCCCTCCCCTATTCGCTGGGCTACGTGCCCGGTCCCTGGATGCAGTCGATACAGGTGAGCAAAGGGGCATCGAGCGTCAAGAACGGCTACGAGAGTACTACCGGGCAAATCAACATCGAGTTCCTGAAGCCGCAGGGGACGGACGGGGTACGCGCCAACGCGTACCTGGACAGCGAACTGAAACAGGAGGTGAACGTGGATGGCAGTGTGCACCTGACTGACCGTCTGTCGACCGGCACACTCCTGCATTTCGAGAACCGGCAGACGGAGCACGACGGCAACGGGGACGGCTTCATGGATATGCCCCGAATCAGGCAGTACAACCTGATGCACCGCTGGGCGTATGTCTCGCCGGCATGGATCAGCCAACTGTCGGTGAGGGTCTTGAGAGACGAGCGGACGGGCGGACAGAGTGCACATCATGCCGGAAGCCTCTCCGAACCGCTCTACCAGACTTCCGTCAGGACGAACCGCTACGAGGCGCAATGGAAGAACGGGTTTACCCTGAACACCGAGCACAACACCTCGCTGGCCCTGATGCTGCACGGTTCGTGGCACGATGCGGACAACACGTTCGGCCATACCCTGTATGATGTGACGCAGAAGAACGGCTATGCGCAGCTGATGCTGGAGACTGACCTAACCGACCGGCACAACCTCAGTGTGGGGGCATCGGTCAACCACGACTACTTCCACGAGCGGTGCTCGCTGCCGCTTCCCCTGCTGACGCATCACCGCGAGACGACGGCCGGCCTGTATGCCCAATACACGTATAAGCTCGGCGACCGGCTGACGGTGATGCCGGGGGTCCGCTGGGACCACTCCTCGCTCTACGGCGGCTTCTTTACGCCGCGTCTGCATGTCAAATTTATGCCGTGGGAGGCACTGACCCTCCGCGCTTCAGCCGGCAAAGGCTACCGCACGCCGCATGCACTGGCCGAGAACACTTCCTTGCTGGCCAGCGGGCGCACCATCGTCATCGACCCCGACCTGCAGCAGGAGGAGGCCTGGAACATGGGCCTGTCGGCCGGGCTGCACATCCCCGTGGCCGGGAAGCTGCTGGAACTGAATGCGGAGTATTACTATACCGACTTCCTCCATCAGATGGTCATCTGCCTGGACGGTGCGCAGGGAGCCCACACGCTCGCCTTCGGGAACCTTCAGGGACAGAGCTACAGCCATACCTTCCAGGTGGATGCCACCTACCCGTTCTTCAGCGGCTTTACCGCTACGGGGGCCTTCCGCCTGAACGATGTGAGGTGTACGTACGACGGTGAGCTGCGGCAAAAGTACCTTACTTCGCGCTACAAGGGGTTGCTGACGCTCTCCTACAAAACGCCACTGGAATTGTGGCAGTTCGACGTGACCGGCCAACTGAACGGCGGCGGGGAGCTATACGACCGGACCCGCTACCCGGCCTATTTCCAGCTACAGGCCCAGGTGACGCGCGAGTTCCCGCACTTCAGCCTTTACCTGGGCGGCGAGAACCTGACCAACTTCCGGATAGACCATCCGCTGCAACATGCCCATGCGCCCTGGTCGGCGGCCTTCGACGCCACGCAAATCTGGGGGCCCGTCACCGGAGCCATGGCTTATATAGGAATCAGAATCAAATTTGAAAAAATATGAAGAAACTACTTTTATCGGCATTCTTTGCCCTGCTTTCGGCCGGCGCCTTTGCACAGACGAAGGCCGACACGCTCGTTGTCACCACCACTCCCGCCATGCACTGCGCTAACTGCGAGAACAAGATCAAGAGCCACATCCGTTTTGTGAAAGGTACCAAGAAAATCGTGACCTCCGTACCGGGCCAGACTGTCACCATCGTCTACGACAGCCGCAAGTCGACCTATGCTGACTTTGCTGCCGCCTTCAAGAAGATCGGTTACGAGATCCGACCGGCAAAGGAGAAATAGGATAGAATTCCGTTCCCGATCAGACAAAAGAGACCCAGGACAATGGACAACGAAAAAGTATATCAGATGCCGCTGGCAAAGGTGTATCCGCTGCTGGTGAACAAAGCGGTGCGGAAAGGACGGACGGAGGAGGAAGTACGGACTGTCATTGGCTGGCTGACCGGCTACACCCCGGCGGATATGGACCGGTTGCTGCAGGAAGGGACTACCTACGGCGATTTCTTCACGGCGGCCCCTCAACTGAATCCTCACCGGACACTCATCACCGGCACGGTCTGTGGCATTCGCGTGGAGAACATCGAGGAACCACTGCTACGGGAAATACGTTACCTCGACAAGCTGGTGGACGAACTGGCTAAAGGGAAGGCTTTGGAGCGGATCTTACGGAAACCTTGACAACCAACGAGGCAAGCGCGGCGAAAAAGGGCGAGTCTGTCCGAGCATCACATTCCGCCTCCCCAAGGGAAGCGGAACGACGATTCGCGGACAGACAGGCGACAGACAGCTCCGCTTACTGACGGACGGCCTTCGGGGTCCAGTTCTGGAAGAAACGGAGCACTTTCTTGGTGTTGTAGCCCTGGCCTTCCTCCAGGAAACTGGAATCCTGGATGTGCAATACCTTGCCGTCGGCATCGAGCACGACGATGACCGGGAAGCCGAAACGGGCAGGCTGGCCCAGCCGCTTGAGCATCTTCTTGGCCTGCTCGGCTTTGGCCGGCTCGGCGGATTTGCGAGGATTGTAGTTGACATGGATGTAGACGAAGTTTTCGTCGATGACCTGGCTGACGGCACTGTCGTTCGTGATGAAATCGGCGAAGCGCAGGCACCAAGGGCACCAGTTGCCGCCCACCTGGCAAGCCACGAACTTGCCCGCCGTCTTGGCCTGCTGCAAGGCCTGGTCGATTTGCTCGACGGGGTTGAGGTCTTCGTTGTACACTTTCTTGAGTCCTCCCTGTGCGTTTGCCGTCCATGCAATGAAGAGGGCAAACAGCATGACAATCATTTTCTTCATCTTTGTTTAGTTTTAATCGGTTCGGCGATATGGCCTCGACAAAGATACACATAAATCGGAAACACAAGGACTTTCCGCCAAATAAAAAAGCGAAAATACGCTGGAGATGGGATTTTTGTCGTATCTTTGTCCCCCGAATCACTAAATACACTAGAACAACAATGGAAAACCAGTACATTACAGTAGCCTATAAATTGTTTGCCATCCTCGATGGCCGGAAAGAGATGTTAGAAGAAGCCCCTGCCGCCCACCCGTTCCAGTTCATCACCGGTATGGGATATACCCTCGACCGTTTTGAAAAAGAAATCGAACAGCTGCACGAGGGAGACCATTTTGCCTTTACGATTCCCTGTGCGGAAGCATACGGCGAACGCGAGGAAGAGAATGTACACGTGGTGTCGAAGTCCATGTTTACACTGCCCAACGGACAATTTGACAGCGAGAACATCTACCCGGGCAACATCATCATGCTGAACGACCAGGAAGGCAACCGCTTCTATGCCAATGTGGGCGAAATCACGGAGGACAAGGTGGTGCTCGACCTGAATCATCCCCATGCCGGCAAAGACCTGACGTTTGAAGGACAGGTCATCGAGATGCGCCCGGCTACCAACGAAGAAATCACCCGTCTGGCTACGGCCATGAGCGGACATGGCTGTGGCGGAGGCTGCGAAAGCTGCGGAGGCTGCGGCGGACATGAGGATGAGGAAGACTGCTGCGGAGGCGGATGCGGACACTGCCATTGATGGGTAATGGATTATAGTAATAAGGTATAGAGGAGCACAGATGAAACTGATAGCCGACAGTGGGGCCACGAAAACGGACTGGTGGATCGGTGATGAAACCGGCCACGGACGCATGGTACAGACGGAGGGCATCAATCCCTTCCACCAAGGGGAGGAAGCGATGCGGTGCATCGTGACCGACCAGCTCCTGCCGCAATTGGGCGGACACGAGGCGGGAAGCTGCACGGCGGTCTGTTTCTACGGGGCCGGCTGCTTGCCGGCTACATCGGGAAAAGTCGTCAACTGCCTGCAGGAGGCATTTCCCCAGGCCGCCGCAGACGTCCAATCGGACCTGCTGGGGGCGGCCCGTGCCGTATGCGGACAAGATGCGGGCATCGCCTGCATCTTGGGTACCGGCTCGAACTCCTGCCTCTACAACGGACAGGAGATGGTGCAGAACGTGTCGCCGCTGGGCTATATCCTCGGAGACGAGGGCAGCGGTGCCTACCTGGGCAAACGCTTTGTGGGCGACTGCCTGAAAGGACTGTTGCCGGCCGCCCTTCGGGACGGACTGCTGGAAACGTACGGACTCACCCCTGCCCTGCTGCTCGACAAGGTCTACCGGCAGCCGTTGGCCCACCGCTTCCTGGCCTCGCTGGTGCCGTTTATCCATGCCCACCGCCAAGAGCCGGAAGTCGCTGCCTTCCTCGACGACTGCTTCTGCCAGTTCTTTGTCCGCAACGTCCTGGCCTACCATTCTCCTCTGCCCGCCTCGTTCACCGGCTCGGTGGCCTGGTATTTTCAGGAGGAGGTGAAAAAAGCGGCCGCCCGACTCAACATTCCTGTGGGCTCGTTTGTTAAGAAACCTATAGAAGGACTGGTCCGCTACCATGGGACCGTCTGAATCAGAGAAACCTCAAAAAACAGTAACAATATGCAAAGTTGGAAAACAGAGGCTGCCATCATCGCAGCCGGCCTGCTCCTGTCGGGAGTAATGGTGAGACAAGGCATCCGTGCATGGATGGACAGCAACCGCACGGTCAGCGTGAAGGGACTGGCCGAAATGGAGGTACCCGCCAACCAGGTGACGTGGCCGTTAGTGTACAAGATCCTCGGGAGCGACCTGAACTCGCTCTACAATGACATACACCGCATGAATACGACGATTGCACAATTCCTGAAAGAGAAAGGCATCGAGGACAGCGAAATCAGCATCGGTGCCCCTGAAATCTACGACCAGCTGGCCGACCGCTACAGCACCGACCGCCCGTCACAATACCGCTACAATGTCACGACGGTCATCACCGTGACCTCGAAGAAGGTGGACCTGGTGCGCAGCCTGATCAGCGAACAGGGAGAACTGCTGAAGCGGGGCATTGCCATCACCACCAGCGACTACCGTTACAACGTGGTCTACGAGTACACCGACCTGAACAGCATCAAGCCGCAGATGATCGAGGAAGCCACGAAGAATGCCCGCAAGGCTGGCGAGAAATTTGCCAAGGACTCCGACAGCGAGCTGGGCAAAATCCAGAATGCCAACCAAGGACAGTTCAGCATTACCGACCGCGATGCGAACACGCCGTATATTAAAAAGGTGCGTGTGGTGACGACCATCGACTACTCACTGGAAGACTGACCGCCCGGCGGCGGCAGCGGAACGCAGGAACAAAAAGCGGAGAGGCTTCGAGAAAATTCGGAGAAAAACTTTTGCAGTTCAAGAATTTAATTGTAATTTTGCGCCCGAATTAGTTATCAACATAAAGTCTAACGCAATTAGTATCAAAAAAAAACAATTAATTAACTTAAATGGAAAACTTAAAGAACGTGCAGCCCATTGAAGACTTCAACTGGGATGCTTATGAAAATGGTGGTGAAGTATCACAGGTCAGCAAGGAAGATCAGGAAAAGGCATACGACAGCACCCTGAACAAGGTAAACGACCGTGAGGTTGTCGACGGTACCGTCATCGCCATGAACAAGCGCGAAGTGGTAGTGAACATCGGCTACAAGTCGGATGGTATCATTCCTCTGAGCGAATTCCGCTACAACCCCGACCTGAAGATCGGTGACACGGTAGAAGTGTATATCGAAAACCAGGAAGACAAGAAGGGACAGCTCATCCTGTCTCACAAGAAAGCCCGCGCTACCCGCTCTTGGGACCGCATCAACTCGGCGCTGGAAAACGAAGAAATCATCAAGGGTTACATCAAGTGCCGCACGAAGGGTGGTATGATTGTCGACGTATTCGGCATCGAAGCCTTCTTGCCCGGCTCGCAGATTGATGTGAAGCCCATCCGCGACTACGATGTATTCGTAGGCAAGACCATGGAATTCAAGGTGGTAAAGATCAACCAGGAATTCAAGAATGTTGTTGTTTCTCACAAGGCTCTCATCGAGGCTGAACTGGAACAGCAGAAGAAGGAAATCATCAGCAAGCTCGAAAAAGGCCAGGTACTGGAAGGTACCGTTAAAAATATCACCTCTTACGGCGTATTCATCGACCTGGGTGGCGTAGACGGTCTGATTCACATCACCGACCTGTCTTGGGGCCGCGTAAGCGACCCGCGCGAAGTGGTACAGCTCGACCAGAAGCTGAATGTCGTTATCCTCGACTTCGACGACGAAAAGAAGCGTATCGCTTTGGGTCTGAAGCAGCTCACTCCGCATCCTTGGGATGCCCTTGACCCGAACCTGAAGGTGGGCGACCACGTGAAGGGTAAAGTAGTCGTTATGGCTGACTACGGTGCCTTTATCGAAATCGCTCCGGGCGTAGAAGGTCTGATCCACGTATCTGAAATGTCTTGGTCGCAGCACCTGCGTTCCGCTCAGGACTTCATGAAGGTGGGCGACGAAGTGGAAGCCGTTATCCTGACACTCGACCGCGAAGAGCGCAAGATGTCTTTGGGTATCAAGCAGCTGAAGGCTGATCCTTGGGAAACTATCGAAGAGAAGTATCCTGTAGGTTCCAAGCACGTTGCCAAGGTACGCAACTTCACCAACTTCGGTGTATTCGTGGAAATCGAAGAAGGCGTAGACGGTCTGATCCATATCTCCGACCTGTCTTGGACCAAGAAGATTAAACACCCCTCTGAATTCACGCAGATTGGTGCCGACATCGAAGTAATGGTTCTGGAAATCGACAAGGAAAACCGTCGTCTGAGCTTGGGTCACAAGCAGTTGGAAGACAATCCCTGGGACGTATTCGAAACGGTCTTCACGGTAGGTTCTATCCACGAAGGTACCATCATCGAAATGCTGGATAAGGGTGCTGTTGTTTCTCTCCCCTACGGCGTGGAAGGCTTCGCTACTCCGAAGCACCTTGTCAAGGAAGACGGCACGCAGGCACAGCTCAACGAAAAGCTGCAGTTCAAGGTGATTGAATTCAACAAGGATGCCAAGCGCATCATCCTGTCTCACAGCCGCATCTTCGAAGATGCAGCAAAGGCAGAAGAAAAGGCAGAAAGAAAGGCCAAGAAGCAGAACAACAAGAAGGAAGAAACTCCGGTTATCCAGAACCAGGCAGCTTCTACTACCTTGGGCGACATTGATGCGCTGGCCGCTCTGAAGCAGCAGCTGGAAGGCAAGAAATAATGGGTTGCTCCCCTGATCTATAAAAAAAAGGATCCTACTTTCTTTGGGTAGGGTCCTTTTTTTATAGATCAGGGGTCTGTCCGGAAACCTTGGACCACCTATCCAATTGTGAGCCACCCATCAAATTGTGAGCCGCCCATCAAATTGTCATGCTGAACGGAGTGAAGCATCTGAATACATCCACGTTGCGCTAACAGATTTCTCACGTTGTTCGAAATGACAGGAAAAAGGGAAGCTTTGGGTACTTGTTTCAAAAAAAGTTGTATATTTGCAGGACTCCTAATGAAAGTAAATATGAAAAACGCATGGTATATTGGCTGCTGCTCATTTATGGCACTGACAGCAGTCGCTCAAGAACCGTTGGTGACTCCCGGTGAAGGCACGACTTTGGTAGAAAAACTGACTGGCGAAGACAAGCCGCTCCTGTCGAGCCACATGAATCTGCAATTCAACACGATGGCTTCTGTTCCCTTTACCAACGGTAAGCTCGACAATGCCCATTTCTCCATCAATGGAGTACGCATGGAGATCCACGGCAAGTTTCATGAGCAGTTCAACTATTATTTCCGGCAGTCGTACACCCGGAACTTTATCCCGATGGAGGTGGATAATGTCTCGATGGCGGTGGAACAGATGAAAATCGGGTGGAACGTACATCCTCGCCTCCAACTGGAAATCGGCAAACAGTGTATGCAGCTGGGCGGCTATGAATTTTGGGTGGCCGCCAACCGGGTCCGCTTCTACTCCGACTTCAACAGCACCATGTCGAGTTATCAGACGGGTATCAATGCCGCCATCGGACTGCATCCCAATCATACGCTCAACCTACAATTCCTCAACTACCGGCTGGCCACCGAAGAGGCTTATTATGTTTACGGACTGCCTGCGGGAATAACGCTGACAGAAGCTCCCTTCATCAGCGTCCTCAACTACGACGGCTATTTTGCCGACCGGGCCTTGAACCTGCGATATGCCGTGGCAGGAGGCCCCCTGGCAAAAGGTCGTCCGCAAGTCTTCGTGACAATGGGCAACACCTGGGAGAAGGGGCCCATTCTGGCTTACCTCGACCTGATGTATGCTTATGAGGGACTCGATTCGAAGGGACTGATCAGCACCTTGTCCGCCCGTCGTCCCGAAGGAGGAACAACGGCTCAGTATGCATCGTACCTAAGTGCCATCGCCAACTTCGACTACCGCATCAATTCGCACTGGAACCTCTATGTGAAAGGAGCCTACGAAACCGCCCGTGTGCTTCGCTCGAATGCCTGCTACCAGAAAGGGCTGTACACCCGAACCTGGAGCGCCCAGGCCTGCGCCGAATACTTTCCCATCCAGGGGGAAGATTTCCGGGTCTTTATGCACTTTCTTTACAAGAAGTCAGGAACTACCCGCCTCGCCCAATCCATCGGTGCCGCTGACCAAGATGCGCAACGGATCTCCATTGGCCTGGAATATGTCATCCCTGTTTTCTGACCCTCCCATATTGTCTCCCTGAAAGAATCTATGGAAAAATTCGAAGTCAACATACTGGGCTGCGGATCGGCCCTGCCCACCACCCGTCACCAAGCCACCTCGCAAGTCCTCAATATCCGCGAGAAACTGTTTATGATTGATTGCGGCGAAGGGACGCAGGTGCAGCTGCGACGCTCAAAACTGAAATTCAGCCGGCTGGGACACATCTTCATCTCCCACCTGCACGGTGACCACTGTTTCGGACTCATCGGTCTGATTTCCACGTTCGGAATGCTGGAACGGACAGCCGATCTGCACATCCACTGCCATCCCGACCTGGAGGGGCTGCTGCGCCCCCAGATGAACTATTTCTGCAAGGGAATGCCCTACTCCGTAATCTTCCATCCCTATAGTCCGAACACGGCCTCCCTCATCTACGAAGACCGCTCGATGACCGTAACGACCATTCCCCTCCGCCACCGGATGCCCACGTGCGGTTTCCTGTTCCGGGAAAAGCCCCTGCCCAACCACCTCCGCCGGGACATGATTGACTTCTACGGGATTCCCATCTGCTGGATGAACCGCATCAAGAACGGCGAGGATTACGTGACCGACGAAGGAGAAGTGATTGCCAACGAACGGCTGACCACGCCTGCCGACCCGCCGCGGGCCTATGCCTACTGCTCCGACACTTCCTTCCTGCCCCGCATCGTGGAACAGATCCAGGGAGTCGACCTGCTGTTTCACGAAGCCACCTTCGTGGAGGCGGATGCCGCACGGGCTCGCCAGACCCAGCACTCCACGGCCGGACAGGCGGCCACCATTGCCCGCGATGCCGGCGTAGGACGGCTGATCATCGGACACTACTCCGCCCGCTACAACGACGAGACAGAGCTGCTCCAGGAGGCGCAGGCCATCTTCCCCCGCACGCAACTGGCTCAGGAGAATCTTTGCATCGAACTTTAAAAAAACTAAAACGCATTAAACTTCCCCTACCGTCAGCCATCCAACCCACAAATAGTCAACCGATAGATGAACGAACGATGAAAACCTATAACGAAGAGGACGTCATACAGCGGCTCCGCACCCCCGAGCATCAGCGCAGCGCCTTCACCGAAGTGGTGAATGCCTACAGCCGTCAACTCTACTGGCAGATCCGCCGGATGGGGCTGACGCACGACGATGCCGACGATGTGTTGCAGAACACTTTTCTGAAGGCCTGGAACAGTCTGGAACAATTCAGGGGCGATGCCCGCCTCTCCACCTGGCTCTACCGCATCGCTCTGAACGAGACCCTGACCTTCCTGAACCGACAGCGGGCACAGAACCAACTGTCGATTGACGATGCCGACGCCGCGCTGGTGAACCAGCTGGAAAGCGATGCCTACTTCGACGGCGACGAGACCCAGCTCCTCTTCGAGCAGGCGATCCGCCGGTTGCCCGAAAAGCAGCGGATGGTGTTCAACATGAAATATTTCCAGGAAATGAAGTACGAAGACATCTCGGAGATTGTAGGGACGACCGTAGGAGCCTTGAAAGCCTCCTACCACCTGGCAGTCAAGAAAATTGAAGATTTTTTAAAGGCCAACCATTAAACCTTCCGGACTCGGAAGCATCTAACAAAAAGAAGCATCTAACAAAAAAGGAGGATTCATCATGAACGAAGAAAAAGACTTACTGAAAAGACACGGCAGGAAGACTCCGTTCCGCGTTCCCGACGGCTATTTCGAGAACTTTGCCGACCGGCTGATGGAGCAGCTGCCGGAAAAAGAGCACAGGAAGGAACCGCCCGTCCGCCTGTGGGACCGGGTAAAGCCCTGGCTGTACATGGCCGCCATGTTTGTGGGATTGATGTTTTCTGTCCGTACGCTCATCGGTACGGATCCAGCCCCGGAGACGGGCACCAGCGAGACCATCGCCGGCATTCCTGTCGATGACATCGAACCGATCATGGACTACACACTGATGGACGACTACACCCTCTACCAATACCTCACGGAAGCTGATTTTGATATGTCTGACCACGAATAACAAATGAGAATACCATGAAAAAAATGAAGACTGCAACATGCACGTGCCTGCTGGTGCTGCTGGGCTGCCTTTCGGCCCTGGCACAGAACAAACGCCTGTCCCGCGAAGAGTTCCGGGAGCGGCAACGCACCTTTTTCACCCAACAGGCCGACCTGACCTCTCAGGAAGCCGACCGCTTCTTTCCGCTCTACTTCGAGCTGCAGGACAAGAAGGGCCGGCTGAACCACGAGGCCATGGAACAGATGCGCAAAGGGAAAGAGGTGAACCTGACGGAAGCAGAATACGACCGCATCGTAGAGAGTATCCTGAAAAGCCGCATCACCAGCGACGAACTCGAACTGGAATACCTGAAGAGGTACAAGGAATTCCTGTCCTCGCAGAAAATCTATCGGCTTCAAAAGGCCGAAATGCATTTCCACCGCGAGCTGCTGAAGGATGCGAACGGGAAACGGAAGAAATAAAAAGCCTTAAATACTTCGTGGTTTTCGTGTTTTTTTCGTATGTTTGTCCACAAACTAACCAATTATAAAAATTACAACGTATGAAAAAAACATGGATAATCCTGATTGTCGTTGCCATTGTTGCCATCGGGCTCTTCAGCTGGTGCAAAGGCTCGTACAACGATATGGTGATCCAAGACGAGGCCGTCAGCACGGCATGGAGCAATGTGGAAAACCAATACCAGCGTCGCGCTGACTTGATTCCCAATCTGGTCAATACGGTGAAAGGATATGCCGAGCATGAAAAAACGACCCTGGACGCCGTGGTCAGCGCACGCGCCAAAGCTACTCAGATGACCATCAGCATGGACGACCTGACTTCCGAAAAGATGCAGGCTTACCAGAAGGCCCAAGGGGAGCTGGGGGCAGCGCTGGGCCGTCTGCTGGCTGTCACGGAAAGCTACCCCGACCTGAAGGCCAACGAGAATTTCCAGACCCTCATGGCCCAGCTGGAAGGTACCGAAAACCGCATCAGCGTGGAACGCCGCAATTTCAATGAAGTGGCCCGGACCTACAATACCACCATCCGCCAGTTCCCGCGTACCCTCTTTGCCAGCCTGTTCGGCTTTGAGAAACGTCCTTACTTTGAAGCGCAGGAGGGTGCCGAAAAGGCTCCCGAAGTGAAATTCTAATCTCCCCCTTGCGCATGAAACACTTCTTCGCACTTGTCGGGCTGCTGTTCTGCATGGCTCATCCGGCCACACTCTCCGCCAAGGAATACAAGGTGGAGGAGGTCCCGATGGTGCACCTGCAGGACCGTTCACGCTATGCCATCAACCCCGACGGCATCCTGTCGGCACAGGCCGTTGCCGCCATCGACACCACGCTTTTCGCACTGGAACAGAAAACGGGCATCCAGGTTCTGGTGGCCGTCCTTGAGCACATCGAGGGCGGCGACTGCTTTGAGTTTGCCTACCAGCTGGGACAGCGCAACGGAGTAGGGCGCAAGGAGCAGAACAGCGGCCTGGTCATCCTGCTCGTCACCGGCGAACGGTGCATCCAGTTTGCCACCGGCTACGGGCTGGAAGGGATATTGCCCGATGCTACCTGCAAGCAGATTCAGGTGCGCTACATGAACCGGCTGCTGGGCCAGGAACGATGGGACGAAGGCATGCTGGCCGGCATCGAAGCGGTAAGGAACATCCTGGAAGGCACGGATGAATTCACGCCGGGCGAGGAAAAGGCGGACGACGAGGACCTGTGGATCCTCCTGGCCCTGCTGGTCTTCCTGATTGGGGGCAGCGGTGCCATCTTGTGGCTGGCCTACCGCCACCGCACCAAATGTCCGTCGTGCGGTCAGCACACCCTGCATCAGGTATCCGTCCGTACGGTGTCCCGCTTCCTGGGGTCACGTACGGAGGAGGTGACCTACCGCTGCAGCCATTGCGGCTACACCAAGAAGGAGACACGCCGCCGCAACGAAGACAATGATATCCACCCGGGCAGCAGCAGCGGCCCGTTCATGGGCGGCTTTGGCGGAGGCAGTTTCGGACGAGGCAGTTTCGGAGGCGGTAGTTTTGGAGGCGGCAGCTTCGGGGGAGGCAGCTTCGGAGGAGGAGGTGCCGGCAGCCGGTTCTGATCCCCCACCCTTACATTGACACTTCTATACACTAACAGCAAAAAAAATATGAATACAATAGGAACCATTTTCCGACTGACCAGCTTCGGCGAATCCCACGGGAAGGCCATCGGCGGTGTCATCGACGGATTTCCCGCCGGCATTGCCATCGACACGGACTTTATCCAACAGGAGCTGAACCGCCGCCGGCCGGGACAGTCGGCCATTACCACGGCCCGCAAGGAAGCCGATGCCGTGGAATTTCTCTCGGGCATCTACGACGGTGTGTCTACCGGTTGCCCCATCGGCTTCTGTGTGTGGAACACCAACCAACACTCGAACGACTACGACAACATGAAGGACGTGTTCCGTCCCTCCCACGCCGACTATACCTACACCCAGAAATACGGCATCCGTGACCATCGGGGCGGAGGACGCTCCTCGGCACGCGAAACCGTGGCACGCGTCGTGGCAGGAGCTTTGGCCAAACTGGCCCTACGACAGGTGGGCATCCGCATCACTGCCTTCACTTCGCAGGTAGGTCCCTACCAGCTGGACAAAGACTATACACATTACGACCTCTCGACCATCGAGAGCAACCCGGTGCGCTGCCCCGACCCGGAACTGGCCCGACAGATGGCAGACTACATCTACCGGATCAAGGGAGAAGGCAACACCATCGGCGGGGTCATCAGCTGTGTCATCCAAGGCTGTCCTGTCGGACTGGGCTCCCCCGTATTCGGAAAACTGCATGCCGACCTGGGGAGTGCCATGCTCAGCATCAATGCCGTGAAAGGCTTCGAATACGGTCAGGGATTCGGCAACATGGAGCGGAAGGGCAGCGAGCAGAATGACATCTTCTACAATGACAACGGACGCATCGCCTTGCGTACCAACCGTTCGGGCGGTATCCAGGGCGGCATCAGCAATGGCGAAGACATCTATTTTCGTGTGGCCTTCAAACCTGTGGCCACGGTACTGATGGAACAGCCCACCGTGGACAAGGACGGCAACGAGACGATTCTGAAGGCACGGGGCCGTCACGACCCGTGTGTCCTGCCGCGGGCCGTCCCCATCGTGGAAGCCATGGCCGCCATCACCCTGCTCGACCATTACCTGCTGGACAAAGCCACAAGACTCTAACCCTCTAACATCAACATACCATGGAAATCAAGGAATACATCCGGGAGAATGAAGCCCGGTTTCTGGACGAATGGTCCAGTCTGATCCGCATCCCCAGCATCAGTGCCCTGCCGCAACACAAGGAGGACATGCTGGCCTGCGCCGAACGGTGGAAACAGCTACTGCTCGAAGCAGGGGCGGACGAAGCGTACATCATGCCCTCGCAGGGCCATCCGCTGGTGTTTGCCGAGAAACGTATAGCCGCCGACGCGCCCACCGTATTGGTCTATGCCCACTACGATGTGATGCCTGCCGAACCGCTGGAGCTGTGGAAAAGCCAGCCTTTCGAACCGGAGATCCGCGACGGCCGGCTCTATGCCCGAGGGGCCGACGACGACAAGGGACAGGCCATGATTCAGGTGAAGGCTTTCGAATACCTGGTCCGCGAGGGACTGCTGACCCACAATGTGAAATTCATTTTTGAAGGCGAAGAGGAAATCGGTTCGCCCAGCCTGAATGCCTTCCTGAAAGCGCACAGGGAGCTGCTGAAGGCCGACATCATCCTGGTGTCAGACACCAGTATGCTGGGAGCCGACCTGCCTTCGCTGACCACCGGACTGCGCGGACTGGCTTACTGGGAAATTGAAGTGACGGGACCGAACCGCGACCTGCATTCCGGACATTTCGGGGGAGCTGTGGCCAACCCCATCAACACACTCTGCGAAATGCTGGCACAGATGGTCGATCCCGACGGACGCATCACCATTCCTCATTTCTACGACGATGTGGAGGAGGTACCGGCTGCCGAGCGCGACATGATTGCCCATATCCCGTTCGACGAAGAAAAATACAAGAAGGCCATCGGCGTGAAGGCGCTGAAAGGAGAAATCGGCTACTCTACCCTGGAGCGCAACAGCTGTCGCCCATCGTTTGATGTGTGCGGTATCTGGGGCGGCTATACCGGTGAAGGCTCGAAGACGGTCCTTCCTTCCAAGGCGTATGCCAAGGTCTCTACCCGTCTGGTCCCCCACCAGCGCCACGAAATCATCTCTCAGCTCTTCGTCGACTACATCGAAGCCATCGCCCCCGACTACGTACAGGTGAAAGTCACTCCCCTACATGGTGGGGAAGGCTATGTGTGCCCCATCGACCTGCCTGCCTACCAGGCTGCCGAAAAAGGATTCGCCAAAGCGTTCGGCAAGCAACCGCTGGCTGTACGCCGTGGGGGAAGCATTCCCATCATCAGTGATTTCGAACAGATACTGGGCATCAAGACCATCCTGATGGGCTTCGGACTGGAAAGCGATGCCATCCACTCGCCGAACGAGAGCTTCTCGCTCGATATCTTCCGCAAAGGAATCGAGGCGGTGGTAGAGTTCCACAAGAATTACGGGTAAACAGGCAAGATGCCCTCAGTTTGTTGTCATTCTGAACATAGTGAAGAATCTGTAAACACCCACGTTGGGCTAACAGATTCTTCACTACGTTCAGAATGACAATTTGTATATATCATCCAGACAATTTGATATATATATATATCAGCCTTTGCATGGCCCCTCTCATCGCAGCCAGATACGGTCCCCTACCTCCGGGGCAGGAGCATCCGCCGCCATCTTGTTCAGTTTATAGAGCCTATCCAGACGGATGCCGTAGGTCTGGGCAATGGAATACATCGAATCTCCCTGCTTCACGATATGTACGAAATGCTCCTTCGACGCTTTCCGCCGCTTCTTCTCCAAATAGACCACTTCCCCACCTCGGAATTGGTAATTCTTCGGCAAATCGTTCCATGAGCGGAGCTTTCGCGCACTGATATCAAACTCCTTGGACAAGAGGCTGAACGTATCTCCCGGGCGAGCCAGAATATACACCAGGTCATTCGCCAGATACGGCTGGTGAGGCTCTCCCACCTTTTTCATCCACTGCAGGCCTCCCTTGCGGTCGTACTGGTCGAGGTGATACAGTTCGATGATTCCGATGAGGCGGTCGGCATACCGCGGGTCGGTAGCATATCCCGCCCTTTTCAGTCCCCGGGCCCAGCCCTTGTAATCGGTCACCTTCAGGTTGAACAAAAAAGCATAGCGGGATCCTGTGCGCAGGAACTTCGAATGGTCTTCGTAGGATTCCTTGGGATGCTTGTACTTGCGGAAACACTCCCCGCGGGCATCGTCATCGTGGCTCACTGTCGGGCCGTCCCATCCTCTCCCGCACTTGATGCCGAAATGGTTGTGCGACTTGCGGGCCAGTTCGCTCTTGCCCGCCCCCGATTCCAGCAATCCCTGCGCCAGCGTGATGCTGGCCGGAATGTGATAGTGCTTCATCTCTCGCACGGCCAGTTCACGGTATTTCTTGATATAGTCTTCATACGCCTTGTTCCGCTGCTGGGCCGACAGGCTGAAGGCCACCAACAGGCATGCCAGCAATAGCCCTTTACGAATATTCATGGTTGTCATCAGTTTTAGGATTTGGCGGTAAAGATACATATTTTGGTGCGAACAGCCAAACAGGACATTTCAAAACCCAAGGCCAACGACCAGATTTCCCTGCCGCATGCTTGGCGCATTCCGACAGATTTCCTACCTTTGTAGGGAAACCAATACTGTCCGTTATGCGAGAAATCCATCTATCCCTGTTCGCCGAGGTCCTCCGCTACGAAGAACTGTCGGCCGAAGACCAACGGCTGGTCGATACAGCCCGCGAAGCTACCCTCCGCAGCTATGCCCCCTACTCCCATTTTTCAGTGGGAGCCGCCGCCCTGCTGGAGAACGGTGAAACGGTGAGCGGCACCAATCAGGAAAATGCGGCCTACCCCTCCGGGCTATGTGCCGAGCGGACAACGTTGTTCTATGCCAATTCCCGCTACCCCACCTCAGCCGTCCTCACCCTGGCCATTGCCGCCCGCCATGCAGCCGGCCTGCTGGCCCGTCCCATCCCCCCCTGCGGCGCCTGTCGGCAAGTGATGCTGGAGACCGAGCAACGCTTTGGCCGTCCCATCACCATCCTGCTGACAGGAACCGAAGAGATTTATCGGATAAAAGGCATGAAGTACCTTCTGCCCTTCGCTTTCGACAGCGCCTATTGAATGCTGTGTTTCAATTAGTTACACAACAACACTCTTCCTCGGTCAGTCGTTGAGATGGAAAATCTGTTCCATCATCTTCCATTTCTCATGCGAAGGCTGGCCGGGAAGCGATTTCTGGTACTTCGACATGTGCGCCTCCCACTCGGCCTGCCGCGGCAGCCGGGCCAGGCGTTCGTTGTCCTTTACCCAGTCGAATTCATCCACCGTGTCACAGATCATGAACAAGGTGGTACCGTGGATATAGATCTGCATATCCAGGATACCTACCTCCCGTTGTCCATCCTTGATTTCTTTCCACACATGACGATGCTCCTCCACGTAAGCTGCAATCAGCTCGGGGTCGTCATAAAGCTCTAAAGTCTGACAAAAACGTTTCATCGATTCAAAATTTTTAAGGTTTATAAAATAAGCTCCGGAGAGCCCTGTTTCGCATCATCCACTACGACAAACGCCTGATAGCGGGTGGCCGCCTCTACCGGTGTGAGGCTGAGATAGCCCCGTTTCAGCCGTCCGTCCTCCACCACCGGCGGAGCCCATCGCTTCCTCTCGCTGTCGCTGCGCAAGGCATCTCCGTCGGCGGAAAAACACTCTACCTGGAAATGTCCGTAGGCAGCAGGATGCACGTAGCGGTCGAAGAAGCTGCGGGCCACCACCCCCATGTTCATGCGGAGGTTCACCTCCACACACGGATGCAGCCAACACCCCCCGTCCTCCCCACGGCATACCATCATGTCCACGCCCAGCCAACCCGTATAGGAAGAACCGATGAGGTCCTGGAGGCCGACAGCCAGGTGCTGCCTCACGGTATGCAGCAACGTAAGGGGCACATCGCGCGACAAGCGTTCCTCGATGGCCTTGTCCGGCAGTAGTAGATTGAGCTTATAGTTGCCGTGTGCATCGGTTTCGAACAGCGAATAACCGCCGAAACGCACCTGCCCGTCGGACCCGCACCGGAATTCCATAGCAAAATCTCTTACCTTATTATATATAGGCTCCACCATCAGTGTCCCCTGTGTCCGCAAGACCCTCGCTGCCCAGCCCTCCACATTCGCTGTCCACGATGCCGCCGATACCCTGACCAGTCCTCGTCCACTCCCCGACCACGGTGACTTAAGCAGGGCATCTCCATATGCCATCACCTGCCGGAGCACTCCGTGAAGGTCGGTACAGGCCACCGCTTCCCCACCCACTCCCGGCAAGGCACGCAACAACTGTTGCAAGCCGATGCAGCGTTCGCGCGACGAAAGGTAGCGGATGCGCGACAGCTGTCCCAGAGAGGGACAACAGTCGTTGGGTACCCCCGCCTGCCGCAACCGTTCCACCTCTGCCGGGTTCCATCCCCAGGGGATGATGGGAACCGGCTGCCATTCCGCTGCTACTTCCACCGGCACGTGCAAGGGCAATTCCGCCAACCACCGGCGGGCCGATTCTTCATCGGCTACCTTCACCACACTGCCTGCAGGCGCATACCATACCGGCAGCAGACAGAGGTCGCGCTCCATCCCGGCTATACCGGCAGGCGGACGGTAATAAGGCCGCCCGTCCGCCAAGGCCATATCATGATCAGGGTTAAAACAATACATCATACTACAAAGATACACTTTTTCAGACATTCCACCCTCTTTGGGACGGGCAATCCGAAAAAAACTTCATTTTTTGTCAACTCCAGTTGGCAATATAAGGAAGACTTCGTATATTTGCACCAAGTAATCAGAATTCATGGAAACATTTTACAGAACACATAGCTATTTGGTGGATCATACGAACGCTCCCGTTCGTCGGGCACTGATGGATGAAATCAACTGGAACGACCGCTTGATAGGCATCAAGGGGACCCGAGGAGTGGGTAAAACGACCTTCCTGCTCCAATACGCCAAAGAAAAGTTCGGACTAGACCGCTCATGTCTGTACGTCAACATGAATAATTTTTACTTTTCCCAATACAGTCTGGTGGATTTTGCCGGCGAGTTCGTCCGCCGGGGCGGAAAGGTGTTGCTTATCGACCAGGTTTTCAAGCTGCCCCACTGGAGCCACGACCTGCGCACCTGCTACGACCGCTATCCGCAGCTGAAGATTGTCTTCACCGGTTCGTCGGTCATGCGCCTGAAGGACGAGAATCCCGAGCTGAACGGCATTGTCAAATCGTACAACCTGCGCGGCTTCTCGTTCCGCGAATACCTGAACCTGCAGACCGACAATCATTTTTCACCGTTCTCCCTCGACGAAATCCTCAACAACCACGAACACCTGGCCAAGACCATCCTCCCCTACGTCCACCCGCTGAATTACTTTCAGGACTATCTGCATCATGGTTTTTATCCTTTTTTTCTCGAAAAGAGGAACTTTTCAGAGAACCTGCTCAAGACCATGAACATGATGATTGAAGTGGATATACTTTTAATCAAACAAATTGAACTGAAATATCTTTCGAGAATAAAAAAATTGCTATATTTGCTTGCGGTTGACGGACCGGTGGCTCCGAATGTGAGCCAGTTGGCCGCCGACATCCAGACCTCGCGTGCCACGGTGATGAACTACATCAAGTACCTCGCCGACGCCAGGCTGATTAACATGGTGTACCCGAAGGACGAAGTCTTCCCCAAGAAGCCGGCCAAGATTATGATGCACAACACCAACCTGATGTACAGCATCTACCCGGTGAAAGTGGAAGAACAGAACGTGTGGGAGACCTTCTTTGTCAACTCGCTGTGGAAAGACCACAAGGTCAACAAAGGAGACAAGGGAAGTTCCTTCCTCGTGGACGGAACAACGCAGTTCCGCATCTGCGGCGAATACAACAAGTTCAAGCCGAATCCGGAAACATGGTATGCCATGCACAAAATGGAAATAGGACACGGAAACCATATTCCGTTGTGGCTGTTCGGGTTCCTCTATTGAGAACCGCACACCCTCCGGAGAGGCAGAAGGTCCGCTATTTGGAGAGAAATTACTTTTAAAGTATCATTATCAACTAATTTTTAGTAATTGTATGACTAAACAAAAAAAATTCATCACTTGTGATGGTAACGAAGCTGCCGCTCACATTTCGTACATGTTTACGGAAGTAGCCGCTATCTATCCTATCACCCCGTCGTCCACCATGGCTGAGCACGTAGACGAATGGGCTGCCGCAGGTCGTAAGAACATCTTCGGCGAAACTGTCTTGGTTCAGGAAATGCAGTCTGAAGGCGGTGCCGCCGGTGCCGTACACGGTTCTCTTCAGGCTGGTGCATTGACAACTACTTATACCGCTTCTCAGGGTCTGCTGCTGATGATTCCCAACATGTACAAGATTGCCGGCGAACTGCTGCCTTGCGTCTTCCATGTATCGGCTCGTACACTGGCTTCTCATGCATTGTGTATCTTCGGTGACCATCAGGACGTCATGTCTACCCGCCAGACAGGTTTCGCCATGTTGTGCGAAGGCTCCGTACAGGAAGTCATGGACCTGGCCGGTGTAGCCCACCTGGCTACCCTGAAGAGCCGCGTACCCTTCGTGAACTTCTTCGACGGTTTCCGTACCTCTCACGAAATCCAGAAGATCGAAAAGATTGAAAACGAAGACCTCGCTCCCCTTATCGATCAGGAAGCTCTTAAAGAATTCCGTGAACGTGCACTGAGCCCCAACCACCCCGTTATGCGTGGTATGGCCGAAAACCCCGACCACTTCTTCCAGCACCGTGAATCCTGCAACAAGTTCTACGACGCTGTTCCCCAGATTGTAGAAGACTACATGAAGGAAATCAACAAGATTACCGGCCGCAACTACGGTCTGTTCGACTACTATGGTGCAGAAGATGCCGAACACGTCATCATCGCTATGGGCTCTGTTACAGAAGCTATCCGCGAAACCATCGACTACCTGACCGCTCAGGGCAAGAAGGTAGGTATGGTAGCTGTCCACCTGTATCGTCCGTTCTCTGCCAAGCACTTCCTGGCAGCTGTGCCCAAGTCGGCGAAGATCATCACCGTTCTGGACCGCACGAAGGAACCGGGTGCCAACGGCGAACCGCTCTACCTCGATGTGAAAGACTGCTTCTACGGTGTAGAAAACGCTCCGGTCATCGTAGGCGGCCGCTATGGCTTGGGTTCGAAGGACACGACTCCTGCCCAGATCATCGCCGTATACAAGAACATGGAACTCCCCATGCCGAAGAACCTCTTCACAGTGGGTATCGTAGACGATGTGACCTTCACTTCCCTGCCGCAGGAAGCCGAAATCGCTGTCGGTGGCGAAGGCATGTTCGAAGCCAAGTTCTACGGTCTGGGTGCCGACGGTACGGTAGGTGCCAACAAGAACTCTGTGAAAATCATCGGTGACAACACCAACAAGCACTGTCAGGCTTACTTCTCTTACGACTCCAAGAAGTCGGGCGGTTTCACTTGCTCTCACCTGCGTTTCGGTGATACGCCTATCCGTTCCACTTACCTGGTGAACACACCGAACTTCGTGGCTTGCCACGTTCAGGCTTACCTGCACATGTACGATGTGACTCGTGGTCTGCGCGACAACGGTTCGTTCCTGCTGAACACCATCTGGGAAGGCGAAGAACTCGCCAAGAACCTGCCGAATAAGGTGAAGAAGTACTTCGCACAGCACAACATCACCGTTTACTATATCAACGCCACTCAGATTGCACAGGAAATCGGTCTGGGCAACCGCACCAACACCATCCTGCAGAGTGCCTTCTTCCGCATTACAGGCGTTATCCCCGTTGACCTGGCTGTAGAACAGATGAAGAAGTTCATCGTGAAGTCTTACGGCAAGAAAGGTGAAGACGTGGTGAACAAGAACTATGCAGCCGTTGACCGCGGTGGCGAATACAAGCAGCTGGCTATCGATCCCGAATGTGTGAACCTGCCGGACGATCCGAAGGCAGAAAACAACGATCCTGCTTTCATCAACGAAGTGGTTCGTCCCATCAACGCCCAGGACGGCGACTTGCTGCCGGTATCGGCCTTCAAGGGCATCGAAGACGGTACGTGGTATGCCGGCACCGCCAAATTTGAAAAGCGCGGTGTAGCTGCTTTCGTTCCCGAATGGAATCCCGAGAACTGTATCCAGTGTAACAAGTGTGCTTACGTTTGTCCTCACGCTGCCATCCGTCCGTTCGTGCTCGACGCAGAAGAACAGAAGGGTGCCAACTTCACCATGCTGAAGGCTGTCGGTAAGGTATTCGACGGCATGACCTTCCGTATGCAGGTGGACGTTATGGACTGCTTGGGTTGCGGCAACTGTGCCGATGTATGTCCGGGCAATCCGAAGAAGGGCGGCAAGGCGTTGGTAATGAAACACCTCGAAAGCCAGTTGCCCGAAGCTGCCAACTGGGACTACTGCGTGGCCAACGTTACTTCCAAGCAGCACTTGGTAGACACCAAGTCCAACGTGAAGAACTCTCAGTTCGCTACTCCGCTCTTCGAGTTCTCCGGTGCTTGCTCCGGTTGCGGCGAAACTCCGTATGTGAAGCTGATCTCCCAGCTGTTCGGTGACCGCGAAATGGTGGCCAACGCTACCGGCTGTTCTTCTATTTACTCCGGTTCCGTACCTTCTACTCCGTACACCACCAACGAAAAGGGTCAGGGTCCTGCTTGGGCGAACTCCCTGTTCGAAGACTTCTGCGAATTCGGTCTGGGTATGGAAATTGCCAACAAGAAGTTGCGCAACCGTCTGGAAGAAGCCATGACAACGGCCATCGCTGCCGAAGGCACTCCGGCTGAATACAAGGAAGCCTTCCAGGAATGGATTGACGGCCGCAACGATGCCGACAAGAGCAAGGCTGCTGCCGAAAAGATCATCCCGCTGGTAGAAGCTGCCAAGGACAAGTGTGGTGCTTGCGCTACGATTGCCGAATTCAAGGATTACCTCGTGAAGCGCAGCCAGTGGATCATCGGTGGTGACGGTGCTTCCTACGATATCGGTTACGGAGGTCTCGACCACGTGATTGCTTCCGGTGAAGACGTGAACATCCTCGTGCTGGATACCGAAGTTTACTCCAACACAGGCGGTCAGGCCTCTAAGGCTACTCCGCTCGGTGCCATCGCCAAGTTTGCTGCTTCCGGTAAGCGCGTACGCAAGAAAGACATGGGTATGATTGCTACTACTTACGGCTATGTATATGTGGCTCAGATTGCTATGGGTGCCGACCAGGCTCAGACCCTGAAGGCCATCCGCGAAGCTGAAGCTTATCCCGGACCGTCGTTGGTCATCGCCTACGCTCCGTGTATCAACCACGGCTTGAAGGCCGGTATGGGCAAGAGCCAGGCTGAAGAAGCCAAGGCTGTTGAATGTGGTTACTGGCACTTGTGGCGTTACAACCCGGCTCTGGAAGCTGAAGGCAAGAACCCGTTCTCGCTCGACTCGAAGGAACCGAACTGGAGCAACTTCCAGGATTATCTGAAGGGTGAAGTTCGTTTCGCATCCGTTGCCAAGCAGTATCCGGGAGAAGCTGCCGAACTCTTCAAGGCTTGTGAAGACATGGCTAAGAAACGCTACGACTCTTACCTCCGCATGGCTGCCATGGACTGGAGCAAGAAGACAGAAGAATAATCGAATGGTTCTGAATATCTAAAAAAAGCGGCGGCCTATCGCGAGGGCCGCTGCTTTTTTTGTATCTTCGCATCAAATAATTTATCCGCATTCACAACATACCTATACATCATGAAATACCTGATTGTTTCCGACATTCACGGCTCACTCCCTGCCCTCGAGCAGGTACTGGCCTTCTACACTGCTGAACACTGCGACATGCTCTGCCTGCTGGGCGACATCCTCAACTACGGTCCCCGCAACGGGCTTCCGGAAGGACTCGACCCCCAGGGTGTTGCCAAACGCCTCAATGCTCTGTCCGACCGCATCATCGCCGTACGGGGCAACTGCGACTCGGAAGTAGACCAGATGCTGCTCGACTTCCCCATCCTGGCCGATTATGCCCTGCTGGTCGACAACGGCAGGCGGCTGTTCCTGACCCATGGTCATGTGTACAACGAAGCCCGACTGCCCAAAGGCAGTTGCGATGTCTTCCTCTACGGGCACACTCACCTGTGGAAACTCGAACCGGATGCGGCCGGCACGCTGGTCTGCAACACCGGCTCCATCACCTTTCCCAAGGGAGGCAATGTCCCCACCTTCGCCGTCTTCGAGAACGAGGAGCTGCGCGTCTATCGGTTAGACGGCACCTTGCTGAAGACAGTCCGGATGGAACATTAGCCGGCACTTCTTCTTTGCCCCATGCCCATCGATGATTCCACAAATATCGAGCAACTCGATGGTGTAGCTGGCATTGAAGCTCTTGCCCGGAGACAACAGCTGCATCCATTCGCGTTTTGCCAGGCTGCCTGTATAGCCGACCGAATCACAGCGGCCATACCACGGCTCCAGACAAATGAAGGGGACATCGGGACAGGCGGCACTGGGAGACCATACGGCCACCAACGGCGACTGAAAGGTCAGAGCCAGGTAAGGACGCTGCTGCTTGTCGAGCAGGGCAATGCGCTTCAGCTGGCTGTTCTCGAAAATATAGGTGTCGCAGGCAAAGGTGCTCGTGGTGACGGGCATCTTGCCGTCGGGCAAGTCCAAAGTGTGCAACTGATGGGACACACACCCTTTCTCCACGGGACAAATGTACTCGAGCCGCCGGTGTCCGGGTCCGAAGTCCAAATAGCCTCGGTCGTCGCTCATCAGGTCGAGGTCGCGGTAATAGAAAGCGGGATGGGCACCGATCTGGAAGGGCAGCACCTCGTCGCCCGTGTTCTGCACGTTCCACAGCACCTCGATGCAGTTACCCTTGAGGCGGTATCCGATTTCAAGCACAAAGTGGAACGGATACTTCTCCATCGTCTGTTCGTTGCTCTCCAGCGAGTAGACCACGGCATTGTCTTCCTCATAGCTGAGCTGGAAATCCATATCACGGGCAAATCCGTGCTGCCCCATGGAGTATTCCCTGCCTTTGTGGCGGTAGGTGTTGTTCCACACGCGGCCCACAAAGGGAAAAAGCACCGGTGAATGACGGGCCCAGAAGCGAGGATCTGCCTGCCACAAATATTCATTGCCACCAGCCACGATGCTGGTCAGTTCGGCTCCGTGTTCGGAAACCTGAATCGTGATGTTTTCGTTCGATAAAGTTTTCATATTCTGGCTCAATTATGGTTATCAATCGTATTTCTCAATGTCGGCGGCATATTCTACATCCACCAGAAACAGCCCATGTCCCGGAACGGAAGTCCCGGCGCTGCACCGGTTCTTCGCTTCGATGACCCGGCGGAAGCCCTCGACCGAAAGCTTGCCACGACCCACCTCTACCAGCGTACCGACCACGGCCCTCACCATGTTGCGCAAGAAGCGGTCGGCCTGGATGGTAAACACCCACTCTCCCTCTCCCTGCGGGTCCCAATGAGCCTGCAGAATGCGGCAGTTGTTGGTCTTGACATCGGTATGCAACTTGCTGAAACTGGTAAAGTCGGTATAGTCAAACAGGGTGGCCGCCGCCTCGTTCATCCGTCCGAAGTCGAGGGAATGGAACAGCCGCCAGGCGTACTGCCGTCCAAACGGATCCTTGCGGGTCGTCACATAATATTGATAGGTACGGGAGCGGGCATCAAAACGGGCATGTGCGTCCGGCTGCACCTCCCGCACCCCGTACACTGCCACATCGGGCGGCAACAAGCGATTGAGCTTGTCGGTCACCGTCGCTCCGTCCAGTTTTTCCGGGAAGTCAAAATGGGCCACCATCTTGCGGGCATGCACCCCTGCGTCGGTCCGCCCGGCTCCCACCACCTCCACCGGCTGGCGGAGGAAGGTAGCCAAGGCCTTCATCAGCGTTTCCTGAACACTGTTGCCGTTGGGCTGGATCTGCCAGCCGTGGTAGTTAGTGCCGTCGTAGGCCAGTTCGATGAAGTAGCGATGCATGGCTCAACGGGCAGTGATATGGAAACAACCTTGCTTCAGCTCGTACTTCACGTAGCAACGCTCCGCCTTGCGCAAGTCGCGCAACACCTCCGAAAGCACCAGTTTCAGGGTGTCGGCACTGACATCCTGCAGGGGCCGTCCGTCGGGGTCCTCCACCTTTTCGAACCGCCGCCAGCTGAGGTCGAAGGTCGTCCCGTAGAAATGACACGAGTTCTCCGACGCATTCGTGTTGCGCTGGCGCAGCCGCTTGACATCCTGCCGCGTACGGGTCACCGAAGTGACAATGACCCGGTTGGGGTTCAGCCCCTTGGCTTCCAGCGAGTCGAGGAAATTCACTCCGATGGTATCGAGCAGGGCCACCGCCTGGGGAATCAGGAACGGGATGGAATGAGTCAGCGAGTCGAGTCCGTAGCGCTCGCACGCCTGAATTTCCAACAACCGCCCTTTAATGTGCTCGGCATCCTCGCGCGTGGCAATAGGACGGATTCCGATTTTCTTGGCCGTGGCCAACTGTACGTCGTTCAGATCGTTAAAGCTCCGCTTATAGCTGATAACTCCCCGGATATTGTGTGGGTTGTTCATCTTCATCGACATATCCTTCTCCTTGCACGCCACGAGGCAGAGAAGGACAAGCGCGATGCCCCACCAGTTTGTTAACTTCTTCATGTCTTTGGGTCTCTAATTATTGATTGATGCGGCAAAGGTAGAGAAAAAATCGAAGAATCCCATCCACAATCAAAAGGAATGATTAATTTTGCAGTCGAAAATTACAAGACGCTAACAGCGAATCAGAAAGCCAATGATAGAAAAGCATATAGTACTAGAAGACATCGACCCCGTCATCTTTTATGGCGTCAACAATGCCAACATACTCATGATCAAGGCATTGTTCCCCAAACTGCGCATTGTGGCCCGTGGCGATGTCATCAAAGTAATGGGCGACGAAGAGGAGATGTGCGCCTTCGAGGAGGCCATTACAGCCCTTGAAAAGCATTGCGCCCGTTACAACTCGCTCAACGAGGAAATCATTCTTGACATCGTGAAAGGCCAGTCGCCTTCGGTGGAGAAGGCGGGTGACGCCATTGTGTTCAGCGTGACGGGCAAGCCGATTGTGCCCCGCAGCCCGAATCAGCAGCGACTGGTGAAGGAGTTCGAACACAACGACATGGTCTTCGCCATCGGTCCGGCCGGATCGGGGAAGACCTACACAGCCATTGCCCTGGCGGTACGGGCCCTGAAAAACAAGGAAATCAAGAAAATCATCTTGAGCCGACCGGCGGTAGAGGCCGGTGAAAAGCTGGGCTTTCTGCCCGGTGACATGAAGGACAAGATTGACCCCTACCTGCAGCCACTCTACGATGCACTGCAGGACATGATTCCTGCCGCCAAGCTGAAAGAATACATGGAACTGAACATCATCCAAATTGCCCCGCTGGCTTTCATGCGCGGACGCACGCTCAACGATGCTGTCGTCATTCTCGATGAAGCGCAGAACACCACCACCCAGCAAATCAAGATGTTCCTGACCCGCATGGGCATGAACACCAAGATGATTGTGACGGGCGACATGACCCAGATTGACCTGCCTGCCGCACAGACCTCCGGACTGGTGCAAGCCCTGCGTATCCTGAAGCACGTGAAGGGCATCAGTTTCGTTGAACTGGACAAGAAGGACATCGTGCGCCACAAACTGGTGACCCGCATCGTGGAAGCCTACGAAGCCTTCGACGAACAGGTCAAAGCAGAGAAACTGCGGCTGAAAGCGGAAAAAGAGAAAAATTATGTTTCACAACGACCCGAATCTTGAAGAAAATTCGTACCTTTCGGCCTCGTAGCGGAATCTACATAACTGTAACCATCAAAACTGTATAGAAAAATGAGCAAAGCATTAACAAAAACAGACTATCACTTTTCCAACCAGAAAAGTGTGTACCACGGTAAAGTGCGCGATGTCTACAACATCAACGATGAGAAACTGGTGATGGTAGCCACCGACCGTATCTCGGCGTTCGATGTCGTACTGCCCGAAGGCATCCCCTACAAAGGACAGATGCTGAACCAGATTGCCGCCAAGTTTCTCGATGCTACCCAGGACATTTGCCCGAACTGGAAACTAGCCACTCCCGACCCGATGGTGACTGTAGGCGTAATGTGTCAGGGTTTCCCCGTGGAGATGATTGTACGCGGTTACCTGTGCGGCAGTGCCTGGCGGGCCTATCGCAGCGGTGTCCGTGAAATCTGCGGCGTCCGCCTGCCCGACGGCATGCGTGAAAACGAGAAGTTCCCCACTCCCATCATTACTCCCACTACCAAGGCGGAGATGGGCCTGCACGACGAGGACATCTCGAAGGAAGAGATCCTGGCCCAGGGACTGGCTACTCCCGAAGAATACGAGACGCTGGAACGCTATACCCTCGCCCTGTTTGAACGCGGCACCCAGATGGCAGCCGAACGCGGCCTGATTCTTGTGGACACCAAGTATGAATTCGGCAAGCACAACGGGGAAATCTACCTCATGGACGAAATCCATACACCCGACTCCAGCCGCTATTTCTACAAGGAAGGCTACGAGGAGAACTTCGAGAAGGGACTGCCGCAGAAGCAGCTCTCCAAGGTGTTTGTCCGCGAATGGCTCATGGCCAACGGATTCCAAGGCAAAGAGGGACAGACCGTTCCCGAAATGACACCTGCCATCGTGGAGTCTATCAGCAACCGATACATCGAGCTGTATGAGCACATCACCGGCGAAACCTTCGTGAAGGCCGACACCGACAACTTGGCCGTACGCATCGAGAAGAACGTTGCTGACTATCTGGGATAAAACGCCGGGCCCATGAAATATCCGCAAGAAAGCGTCAAGCCTTATAACGACGCCGAAAGCAAGGCCGTACAGGTGGAGAAGATGTTCGATAACATCGCCTCCGCCTACGACCGGTTGAACCATACCCTCTCGCTGGGCATCGACAAGCGGTGGCGGAAGAAAGCAATCCGCCGGCTGGTGCCGTTCCGTCCGCGGCGCATCATGGATGTGGCGACCGGTACGGGCGACTTTGCCCTCCAGGCCTGCCGCCTGCTGCAGCCCGACGAACTGACAGGCACCGACATCTCGGAAGGGATGATGGACGTGGCTCGCGAGAAGGTGCGCCAGGCCGGACTGGAGGACCGCATCCGCTTTGCCAAGGAGGATTGTACGGCCCTCACCTTCGCTGACAACTGCTTCGACGCAGTGACAGTGGCTTTCGGCATCCGCAACTTCGAGGACCTCGATGCCGGCCTGCGCGAGATGCACCGCGTGCTGGTGCCGGACGGCCATCTGGTAATCCTGGAGCTGTCGGAACCGCAGGGCTTTCCTATGAAACAGCTCTACGCCCTCTACTCGCGCCTGGTCATCCCCACGTTGGGCAAACTGCTCTCGAAAGACCGCAGCGCCTATACCTACCTGCCCGAATCCATCCAGGCTTTCCCGCAGGGAGAGGTGATGCGCGACATCCTCCGCAAGGCCGGTTTCCGCCATGTGGAGTTCGAACGGCTCACGTTGGGAATCTGTACGCTGTATTTTGCCGTAAAATAACCCCATAAACAAGATTCAACCATGAAACAATTCGGCCTGATCGGTTATCCGCTCGGACACTCGTTCTCGAAGAATTTCTTCAACGAGAAGTTCCACTCAGAAAACATCGATGCAGAGTATGTCAATTTCGAAATCCCTACCATCGAGGATTTCCCCAAAGTGGTGGCCTCCCACCCTCACCTGGTGGGACTGAATGTCACCATTCCCTATAAGGAGAAAGTCATTTCCTATCTGGACGAGCTGGACAAGGACGCTGCCAGCATCGGAGCGGTCAATGTCATCCGCATCATCCGCAACAAAGGCAAAGTGTTCCTGAAAGGCTATAACTCCGACGTACTGGGATTCACCCAGTCCATCGAACCGCTGCTGGAACACCACCACACGAAGGCCCTCATCCTGGGCACGGGAGGGGCCTCGAAAGCCGTGAACTACTCGCTCCGGAAACTGGGGCTGGACACCCTGTTCGTATCGCGCAACCGGCGCAACGAATCGACCATCACCTATTCGGACCTCACGCCCGAATATATGGAGGCCTACAAGGTCATCGTGAACTGTACACCGGTGGGTATGTATCCGCAGGCAGACCTCTGTCCCGACATCCCCTACGAACTGCTGACTCCCCAGCACCTGCTCTACGACCTGCTCTACAACCCCAACACGACCCTGTTCATGAAACGCGGTGCCGACCAGGGGGCCACGGTGAAGAACGGCCTGGAGATGCTGCTTCTGCAAGCGTTCGGTGCATGGGACATCTGGAACCAATAAGAAGGCTGTATGAAGCGGATCCAACAGCTGCTAGCCGGTGGAGTGACCATCGTGCTGCTGCTCGGAGCGGTGCTCGTGGGCAGCAGCCTGTACCTGCTGGACTATTCCTTGCGTCCGGACAACCGGGGCAAGGACCTGGCAGGCTCGTGGGCGTATATGCGCGAGACCTACCCGATGCTGGTGTCCTGGACGGACAGCCTGCAGAAGGCCCACGCCTTGTGCGACACGTTCATTGTGGCTCCTGACGGGGTCCGCCTGCATGCCTGTTATGCGGCGGCCGACCGTCCGACGGCCCGCACGGCCGTCATTGTCCACGGCTATACGGACAATGCCGTTCGGATGCTCCACATCGGCTATCTTTACCATCGCTCGCTGGGCTGCAACATCCTGCTGCCCGACCTCCGCTATTCGGGACTGAGCGGCGGCGATGCTTTCCAGATGGGATGGCTGGACCGAAAGGATGTGGCACAATGGCTGGAGATAGCACCGGCTTTGTTCGGCGATACGTTGCGGACAGTGGTACACGGCATCTCCATGGGAGCGGCCACCACCCTGATGCTTTCGGGCGACCCGCAGCCTTCTCATGTCCGCTGCTTCGTGGAAGACTGCGGCTACACTAGCGTGTGGGACCAGTTCAGTAAAGAGTTGCGCAACCAGTTCTCGCTTCCGGCGTTCCCCCTGCTCTACGTCGCCAGCCTCCTCTGCGAGTGGCAAAACGGCTGGAATTTCCGGGAGGCCTCTGCCTTGCGTCAGGTGGCCCGGTGCCGGTTGCCGATGCTGTTCATCCATGGAGATGCCGATGACTTCGTCCCCACCTGGATGGTCTATCCGCTCTATGCGGCCAAGCCGGACCCGAAGGAATTATGGATAGTCCCCGGCGCCACCCATGCCCGGTCGTACTGGCTCCGACCGGAAGAATACACCGCCCGTGTGGACCGCTTCCTACAGGCGTGGCTGTAAAGATAGTCTGACAAGGGGCTCGTTCAGAGTCCCTTGCTTTTGGCCTCGTTCCAGAGAGCATCCATCTCTTCGAGCGTCATATCCTTCAGGTTACGCCCCTCGCGGAGGGTATGTTCCTCCAGATAATTGAACCGACGGATGAACTTCTGGTTGGTGCGTTCGAGGGCATTGTCGGGATTGATTTTATACAAACGGGCGGCATTTACCAGGCTGAACAGCACATCGCCAAACTCCGCCTCGGCCTGTTCCTTGTCCATGTGGGCTACCTCTGCCTCAAACTCGCCCACCTCTTCCTTCACCTTCGTCCATACCTGCTCGCGTTCCTCCCAGTCAAAGCCCACATTGCGGGCCTTGTCCTGGATGCGGTAGGCCTTGATGAGCGACGGCAATGCGGCAGGCACCCCGCTCAGCACGGTCTTGTTGCCGTCTTTCTCCTTCAGCTTGATCTGCTCCCAGTTCTCCGACACCTTTTCGGCCGTATCGGCCTTCACCTCGCCAAACACATGGGGATGGCGGAAAATCAACTTGTCGCACAGGCGGTCGCACACCTCCTTGATGTCGAACGCCCCGGTCTCGCTGCCTATCTTGGCATAAAAGAGCACGTGGAGCAACACGTCGCCCAGTTCCTTGCAAATATTCTTCTCGTCGTTACGCATCAATGCGTCGCAGAGTTCGTACACTTCTTCGATGGTGTTGGGGCGCAGGCTCTCATTGGTCTGCTTGCGGTCCCACGGACATTTCACCCGCAGTTCGTCGAGCACATCGAGCAATCGCCCGAAGGCTTCCAGTTGTTCTTGTCTTGTATGCATATCGGTTCTTATTAAGCGGGGCAAAGGTACGAAAAAACCCGTGCATCCTGCCGAAAATCCTGGAAAAAACAAAATCTCACAGCCTGCTCTCTTGGCATTCAGCAAAAAATCACTAACTTTGCTCGGAAAAAAAATCGCTAACATCCTAAAGAACGAAAAAACATGTATACCATACAAACAAACCCTACGGGCACCCGTAGCATGGAAATTTCGGACGAGCATCTGCAGACCATCGAGAAGTACTCCCTGTTCCAACACCTGATTGACAGCAACGGCATCGTGGACGAAAGCGTGCTGGACAAGCTGAAACTGAACCTGCGTTCGCTCATCGCTTCGTCGGAAGCCAACAGCAAGGACCTGCTGGACCTGTGTATTGACGTGATTTACCACAACAACATGAAGGCATTCGGACTGCACCAGCTCATCCTGCTCTACATCGACTGGCAGCAGCGGAAAGAACTGTCGGGAAATGAACATGAGTGAGACGCGACAACGTCCCCTCACCGACTGGCTGCCTACCACCAAGAAGGAGGTGGAGTTGAGGGGATGGGACGAGCTGGATGTTATCCTGTTCAGCGGTGATGCCTACGTGGACCATCCTTCGTTCGGCGCGGCTGTTATCGGGCGGCTGCTCGAAGCGCAAGGACTGAGGGTGGCCATCGTGCCCCAACCCAACTGGCGCGACGATCTGCGCGACTTCAAGAAGCTGGGCCGTCCGCGGCTGTTCTTCGGGGTGTCGCCGGGCTGCATGGACAGCATGGTGAACAAGTATACGGCCAACAAGCGCCTGCGCAGCGAGGATGCCTATACGCCCGACGGCCGCCACGACCTGAGGCCGGAGTATCCCAGCATTGTCTATACCACCATTCTGAAACGGCTGTTTCCCGATGTGCCGGTGGTACTGGGCGGCATCGAAGCTTCCCTGCGTCGGCTCACCCACTACGACTATTGGGAAGACCGCCTGCGCCCGTCCGTTCTTGTTGATTCGGGTGCCGACCTGCTGATATACGGCATGGGCGAAAAACCGGTGACCGAACTGGTGCGCCGGCTGGAAGCCACGCCCGGCACACTGCCCCACGACTTGCCGCAGACGGCCTGGATGGTGGGGAAAACGGAGTTCCAGCCACTCGACGAGGACCTGCAGCTCTTCTCGCACGAGGAATGCATGGCCGACAAGAAGAAGCAGGCCCAGAACTTCCGCCATATCGAAGAAGAATCGAACAAATACGAGGCAGCCCGCATCTGCCAGGCCGTGGGCCAACGGGTCGTGGTGGTCAACCCGCCCTATCCACCCCTGACACAGGGCGAACTAGACCAGTCGTTCGATCTTCCCTATACCCGCCTTCCCCATCCCAAATACAAGGGCAAGCGCATCCCGGCCTACGAGATGATCAAGTTTTCGGTCAACCTCCACCGGGGCTGCTTCGGCGGCTGCGCCTTCTGTACCATCTCGGCCCACCAGGGCAAGTTCATTGTCAGCCGCAGCAAAGAGAGCATCCTGAAGGAGGTGAAGGCCATCACCGCTCTCCCCGACTTCAAAGGCTACCTGAGCGACCTGGGCGGCCCGTCGGCCAACATGTATGCCATGCACGGCAAGGACGAAAGCCTGTGCCGACGCTGCAAGCGTCCTTCGTGCATCCACCCGAAAATCTGCCCGAACCTGAACAACGACCATCGTCCCCTGCTCGACATCTACCGGGCTGTGGACGCATTGCCGGGCATCAAGAAAAGCTTTATCGGCAGCGGGGTACGCTACGACCTGCTACTGCACCGGACGGGGAATGCGGAAATCGACAACGGCACGGCCTGCTATACGCACGAACTGATTGCCCGCCATGTAAGCGGCCGCCTGAAGGTGGCCCCCGAACATACCTCCGACCAGGTGCTGTCTCTCATGCGCAAGCCGCCCTTCGAGCAGTTCTACCAGTTCAAGCGCATCTTTGACCGGCTGAACAAGGAGCTGAACCTGCGGCAGCAGCTCATCCCCTATTTCATCAGCAGCCATCCGGGCTGTACGGAAGAGGACATGGCCGAACTGGCGGTCATCACCAAGCAGCTGGATTTCCACCTGGAACAGGTGCAGGACTTCACGCCGACCCCGATGACGGTGGCTACGGAAACCTGGTATACGGGATTCCACCCCTATACGCTTCAGCCGGTCTTCTCCGCCCGGTCGCCCCGCGAGAAACTGGCTCAACGCATGTTCTTCTTCTGGTACAAGCCCGAAGAACGGCGGGCCATCCTGGCCGAACTGAAACGCATCGGCCGGAACGACCTGATACGGAAACTGTATGTAAAATAGATATGCAACGATGAAGATAGCAACATTATTGTCTGGAGGAGTGGACAGCGCCGTCGCCGTCCACCTGCTGTGCGAACAAGGCTACAAGCCTGACCTGTTCTACATCAAAATCGGAATGGACACCGACGACGGACTGACCTGCACCTCTGAGGAAGACATCGAACTGGCCACGGCCACGGCCCGGAAATACGGCCTGCCTCTGGAGGTCATTGACCTGCAGCAGGAGTACTGGGACCGCGTGGTGGCCTATACCATCGACAAGGTACGCCAAGGGCTGACGCCCAACCCCGACGTAATGTGCAACCGGCTCATCAAGTTCGGCTGCTTCGAAGAAAAAGCAGGATATGCCTACGACAAAATCGTGACGGGACATTATGCCGATACCTGCGTCATCGACGGACGGACCTGGCTGGCCACTGCCAAGGACCCCGTCAAGGACCAGACCGATTTCCTGGCCCAGATCACCTACCTGCAGGTGTCCAAGCTGTGGTTCCCTTTGGGAGGGCTGATGAAACACGAAGTACGCGAGATAGCCCGCGAAGCCCGTCTGCCGAGTGCCGCCCGCAAGGACAGCCAGGGCATCTGCTTTTTGGGGAAAATTAACTACAACGACTTCATCCGCCGGTTTCTGGGTGAACGCACAGGCAAGGTCATCGAGAAAGAGACCGGAAAGACCATCGGCGAACACAAAGGCTTCTGGTTCCACACAATCGGACAACGCAAGGGACTCGGTCTGAGCGGAGGTCCATGGTTCGTCATCGACAAGGATGTGGAACAGAACATCCTGTACGTTTCACACGGCTACGATACCGAACTGCAGTACGGCCATGAGTTCCGACTGACAGACTTTCATTTCATCACCGACAACCCGTGGGACACTCCTGCCCCCCGGCCCGTCTGCTTCAAGGTGCGCCACACAGAAGGCTGGCACCCCGGTACGCTGACTCCGCTCGCCGACGGCAACTACCATATCTACAGCGAGGAGAAAATCCAAGGCATCGCCCCCGGCCAGTTCGGTGTCATCTATGACCGGGAGGCTCACCTCTGCATCGGCAGTGGAGAAATCAGAGTACACTGACCTCACCGCACGGCCTGACGGATGCGTACCAGACGCTCCAGCAGGCCCTCCAGTAAATCGAGGGCCAGCATGTTGGCACCGTCACTCTTGGCCACCGCCGGGTTTTCATGCGTTTCCATGAACAGGCCGTCGACCCCCACTGCCACCCCGGCCTTTGCCACTGTCTCGATGAGCTGCGGCATACCGCCGGTGACTCCCGACGTCTGATTGGGCTGCTGCAAGGAATGCGTCACATCGAGCACGACCGGATGGCCAAACGCCTGCATCTCCGGAATGCCCCGGTAGTCAACAATCAGGTCGGTATATCCGAACGTCGTCCCCCGCTCGGTCAGCATCACCTGCGGATTGCCCGCCTCCACCACCTTGTCGGCAGCAAAGCGCATAGCCCCCGGCGAAAGGAACTGTCCTTTCTTGATGTTGACGATCTTGCCGGTCTGGGCCGCCGCCACCAGCAAATCCGTCTGACGGCAGAGGAAGGCAGGAATCTGCAGGATATCTACATATTCCGCTGCCATCGCCGCTTCAGGAGCCGCATGGATATCCGTCACCACCGGCACACCAAAGGTCTGCCTCACCTTGGCCAATATCCGGAGGGCCTTCTCGTCACCGATGCCCGTAAAAGAATCGATGCGCGAGCGGTTGGCCTTCCGGTAAGAGCCCTTGAACACATACGGGATGTTCAGCCGGTCGGTTATCTTCACGACGCGCTCGGCGATGCGGAGCGCCATGTCTTCTCCTTCGATGACACAAGGTCCGGCCAGAAGGAAGAAGTTCTCACTGTTCTGCAAATCTGCTATTGTTGCCATTCGTTGTTGCTGTTATTTGGGAATAATCAATGTCAATGCCTCCGGGGCAATAGTAATCTCAATGGGGAAGTGGCGGTCGAGCCACAGGCGGCCGTCCAGACTGATCTCTGCATTCTGCGCCCGCAGTATCTGAATCATCCGCGAGCGGTAAGGCTTCACGGTCTTGTGGTTCAGTAGCCGTCCCTGCTGGAGCATCCACAGCCCGGAGATGAGCTGCCGCAGTTCCGGCCGATAGACGAAGGACACATCGAGCCAGCCGTTGTAGGGCACGGCACTCGGTGTCAGTCCGTAGCCCCGTGCACTGCCGACCGCCACCGCCATGATCCGTCCCCGGATATGCTCGCCGTTGAGCTTCACATGCATCCGGTAGAGCTTCCGCTCGAACGCCACCAGAAAGAGCGACGCCAGGTAGGAAATCAGCGGAATCCCCCAGAACCGGCGGGTCTCGTTCGTAATGCGCACGATGCGGGCCCCCAGTCCCACATAAACCGCGTTCAGGAACAGGCGGCGCACATGCTTCTCTCCGTCGAAGTAGGAGAACTCGCCCACATCAACCCGTCGGGTGCGGCGTTCCACCAGCGCGTCCACCGCCGCCCGGTAGTTATCAGAATCCAGTCCCCAGAACTTGGCGAAGTCGTTGCCCACGCCATTGGGAATGATGCCCAAGGCAATGTTGTTCCGGTCTTCGGCATCGGACAGGAGAATTCCGTTGACGGCATCGTTCAACGCTCCGTCACCTCCCACCACGACAATAGTCCTGTACCCATTGTTCGCCATAGTCCGCGCCAGCCGTTCCACCGACCCGAATCCTTCCGACTGCACATAATCGAACTGGACCTCCCGGCTTTCCATGTAGCCGCGGATGTCCGCCCAGCGTTGCTGTGCCTTCTTGCTGCCTGCTTTGGGGTTATAAATCACGCCCCAACGTGTAGTGTCTACCGCCATGTTCGTCAAAGTATCGTTAAAAGTTTATCTATCATTGCTTGCTTCCTCTTGCCCGGCCCATGCCAGGATGCGCTCCACCTTTTCCTCCATCGGAAGCGTGGCATCGATCCAGCGGATGGTAAAGCCTCGCCGTTCCATGCCCCTGAACCAGGTCATCTGCCGCTTGGCAAACTGATGGATGGCCGTTTCGAGCCCGCAGAACATCTCGTCGTAGGACAGCTGCCCCAGGACATACTGCGTCAGGAACTTGTACTCCAGCCCGTAGTAGATCAGGTCATCCGGAGCGATGCCTTCCTCCAGCAGCCGCTTCACCTCGTCCACCATCCCTTCCTCCAGCCGTTGACGGAGCCGCCGGGTGATTTTCTCCCGGCGCCGTTCACGGTCGATGTCCACCCCGACCAGCAGGCTGCGGATGGCAGGAAACTCGCGGGCACCGACCGGCTGCCGGAGATAGTATTCCTCGATCTCGATGGCGCGGATGGCTCGCTTCACGGTGTCCACATCCGTCGTGTTGTGCAGCTGCTTATAGCTGGCAAGAATGGCAGTCAGTTCGTCCAGCGACTTGTCAGCCAGCCGTTCGCGCAGTTCCGGATTCTCGGGAACAGGAATCAGCCGGTAACCTTTCAACACCGCCTCAATATAAAGTCCCGTACCCCCACACAGCAAGGGCATCTTCCCCCGGCGGCGGATATCCTCGTACGCCCGCAGGAAATCGCGCTGGTACTCGAACACGTTGTACTTATATCCCGGTTCTGCCACATCGATGAGGTGATAAGGAACCGGTTGCCCGTCCACCACATAATCGGCCAGGTCCTTTCCCGTTCCCAGATCCATACGGCGATACACCTGGCGGCTGTCTCCGCTGATGATTTCAGCCCCGATTCGCGTCGCCAGTGCCGCCGCCAAGGGGGTCTTTCCCGAGGCGGTAGGGCCGATAATCGTTATCATGTCATATTCTTTCATCATGATCTTCTTGGTGGTTTGCGCAGCAAAGATAATTCATTTCCGCACATTTCCCGAAATTTTGCGCAAAAATCTTCCTCATCCCCTGCTTTTCACGCTACGGGCTCCCTGCACGGGGAGCTGCCCTTACGGACAAGGTAGGCATTTTCTTCGAAAAAATATGTTTTTTCCCCGGTTTCTTGCCGGCATTCGGCGAGAATTGCCTATCTTTGGCCGCTTAAGTAATACAATTGATTTGGCAGTACCATGAAGAAAACGGTTTTCTATCTGTTGGCGGGCGCTTGCGCCCTGATGTGCGGGGGATGCTCGGTGGGAAAGTTTATCCCCGAAGGCAGCTACCTGCTGGACAACGTGCGGATAGAATCTGACAACAAGGAGGTAAAGACGGGCGACATGCAGCTGTATGTGCGGCAGACCCCGAACGCCAAATGGTTCAGCATGGTGAAACTGCCCATGTACCTCTACTGCGTTTCGGGCCGCGACTCGACGAAATGGGCCAACCGGCTCTGGAGGAAAATCGGCGACGCGCCGGTGGTCTACGACAGTCTGGCGGCCGAAGAGACACGAGAAGAGATGGAAAAGGCCGTGCGCAACATAGGATTCATGGGGGCACAGGTGGAGGTGGCCCGGAAACCGCACAAGCGGAAGATGAACCTGCGCTACAGTATCCGTACGGGAGCTCCCTACGTGGTGGAACATCTGCACTATGACGTGCCCGACCTGAATGTGCGCAGCTACCTCTATGCCGACTCGGCGGCCAACCGCCTGCACGAGGGGATGCGGTTCGACGTGAACCTGCTGGAGGCGGAACGGCAACGCATCGCCCGCTACCTGCAGGACAACGGCTTTTTCCGATTCAACAAGGATTTCATCGTTTTCCAGGCAGACACGATGCTCCATACGAACAAGGTGGACCTGACGTTCCGGCTGCTGCCCTATCAGCGGCGGAAAGAGGATACCCCCTCCCCACACCGGCAGTACCACCTGCGCCAAGTGAACTTCCTGATGGATACAGAGCTGGGCCAGCTGGCCGACCGCGGACTGGCGGGGCTCGACTCGATGTCGTGGCAGGGACTGAACTATTTCTACAGCCGCGAACCGTTTCTCCGCCCCAAGATGCTGGCCAACTATAACTTCCTGCAGCCGGGAAAACTCTACAGCAGCCAGGAGGTGCAGCGTACATACACGTCGCTCGGGAGACTGAGCATCTTGAAATACAGCAATATCCGGTTCAACGAGATTCTCCGGTCCGATTCGGCTTGGGTAGACGCCTATATCTCGATGGCCAAGGGCAAGAATAAGTCGCTGTCCTTCGAGGTGGAAGGCACGAACTCGGCCGGTGACCTGGGAGCCGCTGCTTCCGTGTCGTTCACCCACCGCAACCTGTTCAAAGGGTCGGAGGTCTTCACGGCAAAACTGAGAGGAGCCTACGAGGCAGTGACCGGACTGGAGGGCTACACCAACGATAATTACCTGGAATATGGCATCGAGACCAGCCTCAACTTCCCCGACTTCAAGTTTCCCTTCCTCTCGTCGGATTTTCGCCGCCGCATCCGGGCCACTTCGGAGGTGAGTGCAAAGTACACCTCGCAGATACGCCCGGAGTTCGAACGGACCCTGGCGGCAGCGGCATGGAGCTACCGGTGGACGAAACGGCAGAAAGCGACCCACCGTCTCGACGTACTCGACATCAACTATGTCTATATGCCCTATACATCGGAAGCCTTCCAGGAGTACCTGACGCGCATGGACGAGGTGAACCCCTTGCTGCGCCACAGCTATGAAGATCTGCTCATCGTGCGACTGGGCTACACCTATACCTACAACAGTGCGGGCGGCAATGCAATGCAGGCGGCCAAACGCAACTCCTATTCCGTCCGCATCAACCTGGAGGAATCGGGCAACCTGCTTTGGGGCTTCTCGAAGCTCTTCAACCCGAAGCCTCGCTATGGAAAGGCCTACCGGCTGGCCAACATCTTCTTCGCGCAATACGTGAAGGCAGACTTCGACTATGCCCGGAATTTCTTCATTGACAACCGTAACAGCCTGGTCTTCCACGTTGGGCTGGGTGTGGGCTATCCTTACGGCAACTCCGTGACCCTGCCGTTCGAGAAGCTGTATTTCTCGGGGGGAGCCAACAGCGTGCGCGGCTGGCACGTGCGGTCACTGGGACCCGGCAGCTACCGCAGCGAGTCGGGGGGACTGGACTATGTGAACCATACGGGAGACATCAAGATCGACCTGAACCTGGAATACCGGACCTTCCTGTTCTGGAAGCTCAACGGGGCGGCCTTCATCGATGTGGGCAATGTGTGGAACTTCGGCGACAAACAGGGCTTCCAGCAGGAAGGCACATTCCGCTTCAACCGCTTCTACCGCCAGCTGGCCGTGGCCTACGGGCTGGGCATCCGCTTCGACCTGGACTTCCTGATTCTCCGCTTCGATGGTGGCATGAAGGCGGTCAATCCCATGTATTCGGGACGCGACCGCTATCCGCTGCTCCACCCCCGCTTCAGCCGCGACTTTGCCTTCCACTTTGCCGTGGGCTATCCTTTCTGAACAACGATGGATATACTTATTTACTAATAGATACTTGACATGGAAAAGAAGAACCTTACCGCCGAAGAACTGGAAGCGCTGAAAACAGAGTTCGCCACACTGACGCTACCGGAATCGCTGCAGCTGGACCAGTCGATGTATATTCCCCATGTGGCACACACCGTGGAATGTCTGTTCGACCAAGCCCGCCTGTACCACAATAATCCGAACATGCAGGGGTATATTATCTTGCTCCGCCGCATCCTGGACAAGCTGAAGGGAGAGAACGGATAGGACAAGCCACGCCCGGGTTGTCATTGCAAGAAGAATACTATTAAAAAGGAAGAGGTAATAAAAAAAGCTTGGTCTGTTATCCTGCGCTCACGCGTAGGATAACAGACCAAACATCGTGCTTTACTTTGCAACTAACTAACTTTTTACTACATTTTGTGGTTCACGTAATCTCTATGACTAACAACACTGCAAAGATACGGGAGGAAAGCCGGCTGCGCAATACCTAAAAATTGGTATTTTTCGGGCGCAGGCTCAGCAGGTACAAGCCTCCCGCCGTCAGCAGGCCGTTCAGCATGAGTAACTCGTAGCCAAACTGGTAGCCGGTGGCGGAACGGGTGAAACTGTCGATGGCGAAACACAACAGCGGAGAGGCCACCGCCACCACAGGGACATAGCGGTCGCAAGGGTGGCGACGGGTAAACAGTCCGAAACCGTAGAGGCCCAACAGCGGGCCATAGGTGTAAGAAGCCAATACATAGATGGTGTCGATGACACTCCGGCTGCCCACCGCCTCGAAAACCAGGATACATGCCACAAACACAACGGACACCAGCAAATGGACCTGCCGGCGGATGCGCCGGGCCTTCTCCTCGCCCAGGCGGCCAATCTTGAGCAAATCGATGCAACAGCTGGTGGTCAGAGCGGCCAAGGCCGAGTCGGCACTGGAAAAGGCGGCGGCGATGATGCCCACCGTAAAGAAGACCAGTACCGCAGACCCCAGATGGCCGCCGGCCGCGAAAAGCGGCAACAGGTCGTCGCCCGAGGCCGGCAACTCCAGCCCCATCCGCCCGGCCGCCGTCAGCAACAGGATACCCAGCGCCAGGAACAGCAGGTTGACGGGGACGAACGAAATGCCGTAGCAGCACATGTTCTTCTGCGCCTCCTTCAGGTTCCGGCACGAAAGGTTCTTCTGCATCATGTCCTGGTCGAGACCCGTCATGACAATAGTGATGAATATGCCGCTCAGAAACTGCTTGAAGAAATTCTGCTTGGACTGCCAGTCATCGAAGACGAAAATGCGGCTGTAAGGACTCTCGCGCACCAGGTCGACCGCTCCCCTGACATCCAGCCCGAGCACCGCCGTCACCTGCCACACAATCAGTCCCAGCGCCGCCAGCAGGCAGAGGGTCTGCAGGCTGTCAGTCCACACAATGGTGCGGATGCCACTGCGCCGCGTATAGAGCCAGATGAGCAGCACCGTACCCACCGCCGTCACCGCAAAGGGGATGTGGAAGGCATCGAACACGAAATGCTGCAGGATGACGCAGACCAGATAGAGCCGGGCCGCCGCCCCCAGCAGCTTGGAGAGCAGGAAGAACGAGGCCCCCGTGGTGTAGGCGCCCGGTCCGAACCGCTCGCCGAGGTACGTGTAGATGGAAGTCAGGTTCAGCCGGTAGTAGAGGGGCAGCAGGACACGGGCAATGACCAGATAGCCGAAGAAGAACCCCAGGCAGGTCTGCATGTAGGTCATGTCGATGAAACGCACCATGCCGGGTACCGACACGAAAGTCACCCCCGACAGCGAGGCCCCGATCATGCCGAAGGAGACAATGTACCAGGGCGATTGGCGGTTGCCCCGAAAGAAGGCTTCATTGTCGGCATGGCGGGCCCCCGTGAGCCGCGCAATGAGCAGCAGCAGGCCCAGATAGGCCAGAATGGTAAGAAGAATAAAAGTTCCGTTCATGTTTTTCTGTTTTGGGGCACAAAGATAATGCTTTTTATTTTGTATCTTCGCACCCGAATTTGAAAATGCACCTAAAGACATGAGCCAACACTATTCATCGGTACTCCTCGAAAAAGCGGTCGGCGAGTTCGCCAAGCTGCCGGGAATCGGACGCAAGACAGCCATGCGCCTGGTGCTGCACCTGCTGCGCCAGGACACGGAACGGGTGGACGCGTTCAGCCAATCCATCAGTACACTGAAACACGAGGTGAAGTACTGCCGCGTATGCCACAACATCTCCGACACCGACATCTGCCAGCTCTGCGCCAACCCCGCCCGCGACGCGTCTACCGTCTGCGTGGTGGAGAATATCCGCGACGTCATGGCCGTGGAGAACACCCAGCAGTTCCGCGGCCTCTACCATGTGCTGGGAGGCGTCATCTCGCCCATGGACGGCATCGGCCCTTCCGACCTGCAGATTGACAGCCTGGTGGAACGGGTGAAAAGCGGCGTGGTGAAGGAGGTCATCCTGGCCCTCAGCCCTACCATGGAAGGTGACACCACCAACTTCTATATCTTCCGCAAGCTGGCTCCCTACCCCGACGTGAAGATCACCCTCATTGCCCGCGGCATCGCCATGGGTGACGAACTGGAGTATGCCGACGAGGTGACCCTGGGCCGCTCCATCGCCAACCGTACCGTCTTCACGGGCACCCTGTAGGCCGCGTGCCTCCAATGCCCGCAGACTCCCTGATTCCGGAAACAAAAAGAAAACAGACATGAAGAATATGAACCACCTGCTTCCCCTCACCCGGCTGAAAGCCGAATACGCCCTGCTTTGGGCATTGCCCCTCCTGCTGGCCGTCCTCTACGAGAGCGATGTCCTGCCCCGCGGCATCTATGCCGACCATCCCCAGGCCGAATACCTGCTCCAGACCGCCGGCATCCTGCTGGCCATCGTCCTCATCCCCCTGTCGCTGCGGCTTTTCCAGCTGTCGCTCACCCGCCATGTCCGCCAGCTGCCGCTCACCGAGGCCCTGCGCAGCTACCGGCGGTGGAGCGAAGTGCGGCTGTGCCTCCTGCTGACGGCCGCCCTGTCGAACCTCACGGTCTACTACTGGACCCTCTCGACGACCGGACTGCTCTGCGCGGGAATGGTGATGGCAGCCACCCTGTTCTGTGTTCCCGGACAGAAGCGGATGGAAGACGAGCTGTCGCTCCCCGCCCTGTCCGACAAGGAGGCTTCCGCGTCATGAAGCCGCAGCTCTCTACTCCCCGGATCCGTCTGCGTGCTCCCGAACCGGAGGACGTAGACCGGCTGCTGCAACTGGAGAACGAGGCCGACGAGCAGGAAGCGGTCCCAGCGGCCACAGGACCCTACTCGCGCCACCAGTTCGTACGATACATCCGCCAAAACACCAACGACCTATTCGCCGACCGCGAGTTGCGACTGCTCATCGACTACCGGGGACACGACTCCATCGCCGGCATCATCGATGTATTCAATTTCGACCCTCGCCACCGGCGGGCCGAGGTGGGCATTCTGGTGACCCGCCCCTACCGGCGCATCGGCCTGGGCACTGAGGCCCTTCAGCTGATGGTCCGCCACTGCCTGGACTGGCTGGGCCTGCACCAACTCTATGCCTACGTGCGGACCGACAATGCCCCCAGCCTCCGCCTGTTCGAACGCTGCGGCTTCGTCTGCGCCGGCCGGCTGGACGACTGGCTCTTCACGGGCCATGGCTACCAGGATGTCTGCCTGCTGCAATGTATCACCTCCCTGCCTTCGGCCCCATGCAGATAACCGTCACCTACCGCCGCACATCGCGCCTGTCGCTGCGGGTCACACCTACGGGAAAAGTCAACGTCAGTGCCCCCTTCCACACCCCCGAGACCACCATCAGGCAGTTCATTGCCGACCACCGTCAATGGATCGAGGACAGCCTGCGGAAGATGGAGGGCCTGCACCGTCAGCGCACCTCTTTCTACGACCAGCTGCCGCTCCGCACGCCCCGTCAGCAGGCCGAAGCCGCCGCCCGGCTCGACGGCATCGTGCGTCCCCTCGTGGCCCGCTATGCTCCGCTGATGGACGTGGAGCCCCCACTCATCGACTACAAGCCGTTCATCTCGAAGTGGGGAGACTGCGTTCCTGCCCGCAACCACATTACCATCAGCCTCTACGCCCTGTTGCTGCCCACGTGGTGCATCGAGCATGTGGTAGTGCACGAGCTGGTGCACCTGCTGGTCCCCGACCACAGCGACCGTTTCCGCCGCCTCCTGACTCGGTATTTTCCCCGGTGGCGCGAGGCCCGTGCGGAAACCAGAAGAATCATGTATCCGAAGCAGTAGGAACAGGCTGCCCCCGAAAGCGAAGAGTACCTCAGAGTAGTGAGTCCGGGCAACGGAAAAAGAAAACATATACCTACTTTTAGGTATTGGGGAGTCGCCATCGCCACCCTACCTTTGCAGCCGTAAAACAAAGATAATCTACTGCAAAGATGATGACAAAAAGAACATTTTTCACCCTATTTCTGATAGGATTCATTGCCCTGACAGCACTCGGGCAGACCCCGTCAGCCTCCCTCTCGGGAAAAATCATTACCAAAGACAAATCTTCCGTGGGTTTTGCCACCGTCTACCTCAAGGGAACGAGCTACGGCTGCGCCTCGAACGACGACGGCTATTACTACCTCCATGCACCCGCCGGAGCCTACACGCTGGTGGTCTCTGCCATCGGCTATGAGACCGTGGAAAAGTCCATCCGCCTCACCGACCAGCGCCAGAAAATGAACATCCTGCTGACGGCTTCCGAAGTGGAGCTGGACGAAGTGGTGGTGATGGCCAATGGCGTGGGACGCGTGAAACGCTCGGCCTTCAACACCGTGGCTGTCGACACCAAAGAGATGCAGAACTCTACCAAGAACCTGGGCGACGCGCTGGCCAAGGCTCCCGGCCTGAAACTGCGTGAATCGGGCGGCGTAGGCTCCGACCTCTCGCTCATGATGGACGGATTCAGCGGCAAGCATGTCAAGGTATTCATCGACGGAGTGCCCCAGGAGGGCGTGGGAGCCTCGTTCGGACTGAACAACATCCCCGTGAACTATGCCCAGCGCATCGAGGTCTACAAGGGGGTTGTCCCCGTAGGCTTCGGCACCGATGCCATCGGCGGCGTGGTGAACATCGTCACACAAAAGAAACGCAAGGGCTGGTTTGCCGACGCTTCCTACTCGTATGGATCGTTCAATACCCACAAGTCGTTCCTCCACTTCGGCCAGACCTTCGACAACGGCTTCACTTACGAAGTCAATGCCTTCCAGAACTACTCTGACAACAGCTACTACATAGACTCGCCCGTAGAGGACTTCGAGACCGGCCGCATCGACCGAGACCTGAAACAGCACGTGAAACGCTTCAATGACACGTACCACAACGAGGCACTGGTCGCCAAAGTGGGACTGACGGGGCGATCATGGGCCGACCGGCTGCTGCTGGGATTCACCTACTCTCACCTCTATAAGGAAATCCAGAACGGGGTGCGCCAGGAGATTGTCTACGGCGAGAAACACCGCCACGGCCACGCCCTGATGCCCTCGCTGGAATATGCCAAGCGCAACCTCTTCACCAAGGGACTGGAGGTGACCCTCACCGCCAACTACAACCGCGACCTGACGACCAATGTCGACACTGCCTCCTATAAATACAACTGGCTGGGCGAGAAGGCCCTCCTCAACTCGCCGGGCGAGCAGTCGCACCAGCACCAGCAGGCCGTGCAGCAGAACTGGAACGCCACGCTGACAGCCAACTACCGCATCGGGACGGCCCACACGTTTACCTTCAACCACGTGCTCAACACGTTCCGCCGGCGCAACACCTCGCTGCTCACCGCCGAAGCCGTTACCGACCCCATCGACAAGCAGACCCGCAAGAACATCTCGGGACTCTCCTACCGCTTCCTGCCCTCCGACCGCTGGAACTTCTCGGCCTTTGGAAAGTACTACCGCCAGTATGTGGCCGGCCCGGTGGCTACTACCTCGAACGCCGAAGCATACGAACGCACCACCCGCTCCATTGACTTTTGGGGCTACGGCGCCGCCGGCACCTATTTCTTGCTGCCGGGCCTGCAGGCGAAGCTGTCGTACGAAAAGGCGTGCCGCCTGCCGACCATCGAGGAAATGTTCGGCGACGAAGACCTCGAAATGGGCGATATCGGCATCCGCCCCGAGCGGAGCCATAACGTGAACTTCAGCCTGAGCTATGCCCGCACGTTCGGCAAGCACTCGGTCTATGTGGAAGGCGGACTGGTGTACCGCGACACGAAGGACTATATCCAGCGCAACATCGCCAGCATGAGCGGCGGCAAGTATGCGGCCTCGTACGTGAACTACGGCAGCGTGCTCACCAAAGGCTTCAACCTCTCCGCCCGCTACGGCTTCTCGCGGTGGCTGAGCGTGGGCGGCAACTTCACGAAGATGAACGTGTGCGACAATATGCCCACGGCCATGGGCAGCTCCACGGCCAACATCAACTACAAGCAGCGCATCTCGAACCTGCCCTATCTGTTTGCCGACTCTGACGTGAACCTCACCTGGCACAACTGCGGGACGCGCGGCAACGTGCTGACACTGACCTACGACAACCAGTACCTGCACAGCTTCACGTATTACTCGTCGAACCTCGGCTCGAACAAGGGGGACTACGTGGTACCCAACCAGTTCTCGCACAACCTCTCGCTGACCTACAGCATGGGGAAGGGACGCTATAACCTGTCGTTCGAATGCCGGAACTTCACCGACGAACGGCTCTACGACAACTTCAGCCTGCAAAAGGCCGGACGGGCCTTCTACGGGAAGGTGAGGGTACACTTTGGAAATTAAAAATTTTAAATTGACCTCCATTGTCATTTTGAGCAACAGCGAAAAATCTGTAAACATTAAGTGAGTGTATTCAGATCCTTCACTTCGCTCAGGATGACAACAAAGAAAACGAGGAACGAAAAAAAACAATGAAGAAAAAAACGAATGAAGCAACCAGGAAAACAGATTAAACCAGGAAAACAGATTATTATATTGTAAATTAAAAGAAAAATCCAACAAGAGAGAAAGAATTCTATATTTTAAATTTTAAATTGAAAGAAATGAACAAGCAACTCTTTATCGCCGCCCTGTTCAGCCTGACACTGGCGGCCTGCTCTGACAACGATCCAGTAACGAATCCCTCCACTACTCCGGAACAGCCCGACAGCAGCGGAGACCAGCCGGGAGAAGATGTAACGGCCCCCGTGAGCGGATTCGCCTTCGCCACTTCCGTACAGGACGGTGACAAGACCGCCAACCTCCTGCTCACCTCGTCTACCCTCACCGAAGGCTCCCTCTCACCGGTAGGCAACGGACTGGTGAACGACGGAGCCACCGAATGGGTCTTCTACGCCGACCGCTACCTCTACGCACTGACTTACAACCAAGGCAATGCGGGAACCACCCGTTCGTATGTCATGGCAGACAATGGAGAACTCTCTGCCCGCTCGGCAGAATACAAAGTCAGCCGTTTCACTACCTTCGGGAAGTTCGGTCCCTACCTCCTTACCTCCTCCACCGGCAGTGCTCCCAGCAGCTATGCCGACGAGGCCGGCAACCTGCCCAAGATGTTCCTGCTCACCTACCTCGATGTGGAGGCAGAAACCGCCGTTTCCAGTCCCTCTACCGATGAGTTCCTCTCCGAGAACTTCCTCGGCAACGGCGAATACACCATGCTCTCCGGCTTCCAGGAAGCTGGTGGCAAGCTCTACTGTGGCGTGGTAGGCATGGGACTCAGCCCCTACGGGTCGGCCATCGGCAACGGACAGTACATCCTGCCGGGCAATGAAGACCTCGTGAAGCAGGAATCGGGCGGCAGTGGTTCGGGCGCCTATACCAAGGGCGAACTGCAAGGCACCCAATACCCCGATGAATGCTGGGTGGCCATCTTCGACAACGAACACCTGGAAGGCAAGAAGCTCCTGCGCACCGACAAGATCAGCTATCCCTGCGGACGCTACCGCTCGCAGTACTACCAGACCATCTGGGCTGCCGACAACGGCGACCTCTACGTGTTCTCTCCCAGCTATGCCAAGTCGCTCGCCGATTCCCGCCAGCAGACGAAACTCGATGCCGGCGTGGTCCGCATCAAGGCAGGAGCCGACGACTTCGACCCCGACTACTACTATAACCTCGAAGCCCAGACAGACGGCAAGTCGTTCCTCCGCTGCTGGCATGCCGGCGGCAACTACTTCCTGCTGCGCATGTACGACCGTCCGTTTACTGCCGAAGGCACGGCTGTGGCCAACCAGCTGGCCATCTTCAACGGCGATACGGGCCGCCTGACCTATGTCAGCGGACTGCCCGAAGCTTCCACCATCACCGACTTCGGCAAGATGCCCTACGTAGCCGACGGCTGCATCTACATGCCTGTCATGTCGTCCGATGCTTACGCCGCCCTTTACCGCATCGATCCGGCAACAGCCACTGCCACCAAGGGCATTACCCTGGAGGTCAACACCGTGACGGCTGTCGGGAAACTGACACATTATTAAACCATGTCCCCCAAAAACAGCTGAGAATATGAAAAAAATTTTCCGTACCCTACATCTTTGGCTCTCCGTCCCCTTCGGGCTCATCATCACCCTCGTCTGCTTCTCGGGAGCCACTCTCGTTTACGAGAAAGAACTGACTGAATGGTGCCATCCCGAGCGGTACTTCGTCACTTCCACCGGCACCGCACCGCTGCCTCTCGACGAACTGATGGAAAAAGTCAGTGCCTCGCTGCCCGACAGCGTCCGTCCCACCGGTCTCACCGTCTCGCCCGATGCCGGCCGCACCTGGCAGGTGAGCCTCTCCCAGCCGCGCCGCGCCTCGGTGTTCGTTGATCCTTACACAGGCGACATTAAAGGCCGGTCGGAGCGGCTGCCCTTCTTCGATGTCATGTTCCATCTCCACCGCTGGCTGATGGGAGCATCGAGCGGAGAAGGCATCCTGTGGGGCAAACTGCTAGTGGGCACGAGTACCCTGCTGCTTGTCATCATCCTGCTCACCGGACTGCTGATGTGGCTGACCAACCGCCACAAGCCGCTGGCGGCCAGCCTGCGCATTTCCTGCACCCATGGCTGGACCCGCTTCTGGCACGACCTGCACGTAGCAGGGGGCATCTATGCGACCCTCTTCCTGCTGCTCATCGCCCTGACCGGACTTACCTGGTCGTTCTCTTGGTACCGCACCGGGTTCTACCGCCTCTTCGGAGTAGAATCCACAGCCGGAAGCGGAATGCACAGCGGACAAAGCGGCGAACGGAGCAACAACGGACGGAGCAACGGACAGAACGGTGAACGGAGCAACGGAATGCATGGCGAACGGAGCGGCGGACGGAATGGAGAACGGAATGGAGAACGGAATGGCGGAATGCATGGCGAACGGGGTGGCGGTGAAGGCCATCGGCATTCGTCCTACGCGCGCTGGCAGGACGTCTACGACGAACTGGTCCGTCGCTATCCCGACTACCGTCAGATCACCCTCTCGAACGGTACAGCCAGTGTAGTCCCCAAGGGGCGCAACAGCCTCCGTGCCACGGACAAGTTCGAGTTCCATCCGCGTAGCGGCGAAATCACAGACTTCCAGCCCTACGACGAGCAGGACAAGTCGGGCAAGGTTCGTTCGGCCGTCTATATGCTCCACACGGGAAGCTGGGGCGGCGGGCTGACACGTATCCTCACCTTCCTGTCTGCGTTGCTGGGAGCCACGCTCCCGCTGACGGGCTACTACCTGTGGATCCGCCGGCTCGTGGTGAAGAAGAGGCATAAAAAAGCATAGCCTCCCGCAGGAGAACTCAGTGGCAAAGTAGGGGAAAGCCCGCCGGGCCAGCGTCGTTTAGCGTCGTTAACCTGGGGGGCTTTTACAAGAATGGCTGTTGTTAGCAGCTGATAATGGCTGTCGTAATCCTCTTACGACAGCCATTCTTGTTGGCTGATAAGTGCGGTCGTTCCGGCTCATGGTTCGCCTGGGAAACAGCGGATGAACAGCCTTCATTCAACGCAAAGACGCAAAGGGCAGGACGTACGTGCAAAGAGGGTGTGTCAAATTCAGCGTCGCCTATCTAATGGTCATTCTGAGCGCAGCGAAGAATCTGAAGTGGCATGGAACAAAACGATTTGATGGTTATATTGAGAAAAAATACTTTTTCTGAAAACTTTTCCTTATATTTGCCAAAGTTTATCAGAATTATATCGGACGATACCATCACACAAGTGCTATGCCACGGAAGTATAAAGACGAACAAGAGCTGTTGCAGGCTGTCAGGCAGAGCGACGAGGAAGCTTTTGAATACCTGTTCAGAAGCTATTACCCCCGTTTGCGCGGCTATGCGCTCCGTTTTGTGGACGATGTGGAGACAACGAACGACATCCTGCAGGAATGCTTCCTGCACTTTTGGGAGCGGAGAAGACAGATCGAATCGGTGTCTGTCACCTCTCTGCTGTTTGTCATCGTCCGCAACGCCTGTCTGAATTACCTCAAGCACAAACAGCTGGTGGAACAACAACCGCTGGAAGACATCGCCCAAGTGCTGGGACAAGAAGAGCTGTATTGCTGGGATTTCGGGGCAGATCCCGAACAAAAACTGTTGTACGAAGAGTTGCAGGACCAGATTCGACACGTGCTCCGCCAGCTACCCGATCGGTGCCGGGAGGTGTTCGTCATGAGTCGTTTCCAACATCTGAAGAACCGGGAAATAGCCGAAAAACTACAGATTTCGACCACTGCCGTAGAGAAACACATCTCGAAGGCCCTCAAAGCCTTCACCGGTCATTTCAAGAATCACTATCCCCCCGATGTCTATCTGCTCTTACTGATGTGGTGGACGACAATCCCTTAAAAAACATTAATGGAGGTGGGGAAAAAACACATTCGATTGTTTTATCATAGAAGAGGGAGAAAAGCAGAAGGAGTGAAAAAGAGTGAATATAATAAGGACTGAAGAGGATATGAAGCAAGCAGACTCTACATATTACTATAACCTGACCGTCCGCTATCTGAACGGCGAACTCGATTCGGGGGGCGAGAAAGAACTTTTCCGGTTTGTCAAAGAGTCACCGGACAACGAGCAACTATTCCGTCAGTGGGAGGAAGAATGGCTTTCCTCGCCCCGGCTGTTGCCGGTGGTCGATAAAGAATGGAAACGCCTGCAGCGGAGGAGAAGGGTGCAGCAGGCCGACGAAAATGCCAGGAAACGCTGGCCGCTGTGGGGAAGAACGGTAGCTGCTGCTGTGGCCGGACTGCTCATTCTGACGACCGGCTGGCTGGGCATGGAGCATTACCAGTCCCTGAAGACAGCCGAGAACCTGTTTACCCTGGAGACAGGACGAGCCGAGAAAACCCGTCTGCTACTGGCCGATGGCACGGTGGTGTATCTCAACGCGGGCTCCACACTGAGCTATGCGGGCGATTTCAACAACGGACACCGTGAGGTCCGCCTGACGGGAGAGGCCTATTTTGAGGTGTCCAAGCAACAGGAGGACCTCCCTTTTGTGGTGAAGACCGATTTTTATGACGTGCAGGTAAAAGGCACAAAATTCAACGTGTGCACCTACCCCGAAGACCCAAGAGTGGTGACGACGCTGTTGAAGGGGGCGGTGGACATTGTCTATCAGAACCGGCACATCACCGTCCGTCCGAACGAACAAGTTTGTCTGGACAAGCACACACGACAGTTCTCGAGGGAAAAAGTGCAGGCCGAACAGTATAAGTCGTGGACCGAAGGACGGTTTGAATACGACAAGATCTCGCTGCAGGAACTGGTAGACCGCCTGGCCCGCCGGTACGACGTGACCATCCGGCTGGATGAGGCCATACGCAAGGACATGGTGTTCCTCATCTCGCTCCGCAACGAAGAGACCATCGATGATATCCTGGAAGCACTGACCCAGATGATTCCCCTCTCTTATGTGAAACAGGGACGATCGGTCTATATCAAGAAAGAGTGACAGACAGTGGCTGCCGACAGGCGGCAGGGACTTCCTGTTTCATTCATTCACATTTTAGTAAAAAAAATCATTCGACAGGGGTTGGGTAAAACGGCGGACAATTGTTATATCTCATGAAAAGATGAAAAACAAGCGCGCAATTGTTGATATTTTATCTAACTTATGTAAAATGAAAAACAGAAGAATATGAATGACAGAAAACATTTCGGAAGGTCGCTGATGGCTGCTTTATTGCTGTCCGGAACACTGACCATGAACGCACAAAATGTGACGTATCGGTTTAAGAACGTACCTTTGAAAACCGTGTTGAAGGAAGTGGAGAAACAGTCCAAGTTCTCCATTATGTACAAAAAGGATGTGGTCGATGAAAACCGTCTGGTAACGGCGTCGTTCAAGGACGCGTCGTTGGAGAAAGTACTTACTACCGTCCTGGGGGATGGAGTCACCTATACGATACAGGGCAAGATGATCGTCATCTCGAAGAAGGCGGCAGGCGCACCCCAGCAAAACCGGAGACAGAAAGTAACCGGCGTCATCACCGATGCAAAAGGTGAACCGGTCATCGGAGCCAATGTGATGGTGAAGGGAACGGGAAACGGTACCATCACCGACGTGGACGGTCACTTCAATCTGGATGTACAAGGCAATGACGTGCTGGAAATCTCGTACATCGGTTATACCACTACAAGCGTAAAGGTAGGCAGCCAGAAGCACCTGCAGGTGAAACTGGTAGAGGACACCAAACTGCTGGACGAAGTGGTGGTGGTAGGTTACGGAACCACCAACAAGCAGGCCATCACCGGTTCTGTCATCAAGGCGAATATTGACGCCTATCGCGATGTGTCCACCAACAACATCATGGAAACCTTGAAGGGATCTATCCCCGGACTGAACATCGGTGGAACGAACACCGCCGGTGCCGTGGGCGGATACACCATCCGTGGCCAGAACTCTCCCAGCGGCAACACACCGCTCGTTGTCGTCGACGGCGCCATCTTCGACGGCTCACTGGCCGACTTCCCTTCAGAAGACATCGAGGACCTGACCGTCTTGAAAGACGCCAGCGCCGCCGCTGTCTATGGCAGCCGCTCGGCCAATGGTGTCATCTTGATTACGACCAAGCGCGGCAGAAGCAACAGCAAAAAGCCTGAGTTCAATGTCAACCTGTCCTACGGATACAGCCATGAGCTGAAACGCCAGGAGGTGTACGACGCCGCCGGGTACATCCAGAAGTTGCTCGATGTCCGTACGGCCAATGGCCTGGAGGCAGACCCCAACAAGGTGGCCTTGTACCTTCAGCCGATTGAGGCGGAGAACTACAATGCGACTCCCGACCACCAGCCTACCTTCACCGACCCCTACGACCTGTTCCGCCAAAGCGCCTATAACGTAAAGGCCAATCTGAGCATCTCCAACAGTTCCGACATGGCCACCTACTATATCTCGGCGTCCCTGACCGACCAGAAGGGTGTCGTGCTGAACGATAGTTACAAGAACTTCTCGGGACGTATCAACGTAGAGAGCAAGCTGACCGACTGGCTGAAAGTGGGCGTGAAGTCCAATTACAGCATCCGTGACTACTCGGGCAGCTCTCCCAGCCTCAACAAAGCCGCCCAGTTCAGTCCATATGCCTCGTTGTACGACGAATCGGGCAAATACCTGCAATACCCGCAGACAACCACCTCGTTCGAAAGTCCGTTCTGGAGCATGGAGACGAATGACCTGGAGAAATACAACACCCTCGGTGCCATCTTGAACGCCAAGGTGACCGTGCCTTGGGTGAAGGGCCTGTCGTACGAGATGGTGTATTCGCACAACCTCCGTTGGACACAGAACAACTACTTCTACAATGAATATACCACAGCCGGACAAGGAAAGAACGGTAAGGGCGCACGGACAAACAGCGACAATTACCACATGCTGCTGGACAATATCGTGAAGTACAACAATACCTTCAACAAGGTACACAACATTGACATCACCTTGCTGTACTCCCGCGAACATCGCACCTGGAACAGCATGTCGGCGTATGCGGAAAATTTCGACAACACCATCTTGGGCGACAACAAGCTGGAAGACGGTAAGACACAGACCGTATCGACCGGCAGCGGCGAAAGCGGGGCAATCGGTATGATGGCACGCGCCACCTATACGTTCGACAACAAATACTCCTTTACGGGTACGGTACGCCGTGACGGCTGCTCTGCGTTCAGCAAGAACAAGAAGTGGGCCACCTTCGCTTCCGGCGGCTTCAACTGGAACATTTCCCACGAGGGCTTCATGAAAGATGTCAAGCCGGTCAGCAACCTCGCCTTGCGCTTGTCGTATGGTTCCAATGGTAACCAGTCCATCAGCCCGTATTCCACATTGGCCACCGTGTCGACCGGCAAGACCATTTTCGCCGGAGACGCTTCCTACTCCATCACACAAGCCATCTCGTCGTTCGCACTCAACGATCTGGGCTGGGAGACAACCACAGGATTGAACGCCGGTCTGGATTTCGCCTTCTTCAACAACCGCCTGTCCGGTAGCATCGACACGTATTTCACCAATACGACCGACCTGCTGTTCAGCCTGGCGCTGCCTACCGTGTCTGGTAAGTCTTCCATCACCTCTAACCTGGGAAAGATACAGAATAGAGGTGTCGAAATCAGCCTGCACTCGCAGAACATCCAAAAGAAGGACTTCTCCTGGTCCACCGACTTCGCCTTCTCCCTGAACCGGAACAAGGTGGCAACCATTTACGGTGAGGACAATGACGGCGACGGCAAGGAAGATGACCTGATCAATTCCGGGTACTTTATCGGCAAATCGCTCGGCACCATCTATGGCTATAAGATCATAGGTATGTGGCAGCAAGAGGACGTGGACAATGGTACCATTATGGAGGGGATGCGTCCGGGCGACTACAAGCTGGAGGATGTCAACGGCGACGGGAAAATCGACTCGACGAACGACCGCCAGTTCCTGGGGACCACCAAGGAGAACTTCCGCTGGAGTATGACGAACACCCTGACCTACAAGGACTGGTCACTGATGATCTACATCAACTCCATCTGGGGTGGCAATGGATATTTCCAGTCAGCCAACACGCCTTATACCGACGAGTACATCAACAGCGCTGCCCATAACCGGACTGTCCTGGATTACTGGACACCCGAAAATGTGGACGCGAAATACCCCCGTCTGGACTATACACAGAACGCACGTTATAGAGGAACCTTGTACCAGGACAGAAGCTTCATCAAGCTGCAGAAGGTGGCACTGACCTACAACCTGTCCAGATGGGTCAAGAACATCGGCTTGAACAACATGAAGCTGTCCTTGAGCGCCGACAACCTGTTCGAGTACTCTCCTCACTGGGACGGACTCGACGCAGAGACAGGGCAAGGATTATCCATCAACACCCGTCCTTCTATCCGCACTTACCAAATGAACCTAACTTTTAATTTCTAAAACCGACTACAATGAAACTAAAGAATATATGTATCGCCCTGGCCCTTGTGGGAGGCCTGGCTTCATGTAATGACTTGCTGGAAGAAAAGCCGCTCGACTTCCTGACTCCGGAAAACTCGTATACGAACAAGAACGGATTCGAGGCCGCCCTGGCTGCCATCTATTCAAATGTCAGGACCTATTTCTACGCTACGGCCGATGCCTGGTCGAGTTTTGACATGCTGGGAGTCGATGTTGACTTGTGTTCCCCCCGGTCAGGAGAAACCTCTTATCAGGAATATTTCTACTGGAACACCTTGAATGCCGACAATAGCTTCAGCAAGAAATGGTGGTCGCGGTTTTATGCCATGATCTTCAGCTGCAATGTCATCATCGACCGCGCCGACAGCCAGTATGCCGAATGGGTATCCGACAGCGAGAAGAACGCCATCGTAGGAGAGGCCAAGTTCCTGAGAGCATTTGCCTACCGATTCCTGGCCAACATGTGGGGCAACGCGCCGCTGGTCCTGAACGAAACCACAGCACCGCAGTTCAATTACCAAAGCGCAACCCAAGAAGAGATTTACAAACAGTGCAAAGAAGACCTGGAGTTCGCCATCCAATGGATGCCGGACATTGATGACCAGAAGGGCGGCAGAGCCTCCAAGGTGGCCGCACAGCATCTGCTGGCCGAAATCCTGATCGGCCTGAAGGATTATGACGGCGCCGTTCGGGCAGCTTCGGGCGCCATCAACAATCCTGCCATGTCCCTGATGCGCGAACGCTTCGGAAAACTGGTCAATTTCACCTTCGAAGGCTATGATTATCAAGGAGAGAAAGAGCCTTGGGGAGATGTGTACTGGGACTTGTTCCGCGAAGACAACTTCAACAGAATCGATGGAAACAAGGAGTGTATCTGGAATGTCCAGTTCGACGTAGAACTGGTCGGTGGCGGCAATGAAGGCACCTCGGGCGGTAACTTCGGCCTGGAACGGTGGATCGGCACCAGCTGGTGGCTGCTCAAGGACGCCGACGGTAAGGTCAACTGGCTGAAGGATATCCTGAGCGGACGCCCCGTCAACCAGATTTCCATCACCGACTATGCCGGCAACCAGATCTGGGAATACAAGGGAGACTGGGACCGCGACATGAGAAACTCCAAGTATAACATGAAGCGCGAATACTACTGGACCAACCCGTCCGGCCGTTTCTATGGCCAGCTGATAACCGAGGAGACCTTGGGAGACAAGTCGGAACTGTTCCGCGTCACCCAGCCTACCTTCATGAAGGTGGTCACCGCCCAGCACCACGGACAGTTCAAAGACGCCACGAGTGGTGAGACACACGATAACGGACGTATCTACAAGGACTGGTACATCATGCGTCTGGCCGAGACCTACCTGCTGAGAGCCGAGGCCAATATGCTGAAGGGAGACCTGAAGGCCGCCGCCGATGACATCAATGTAATCCGTGGCAGAGCCCATGCCACACCGGTCACCGAAGCGGATGTCAATATGGACCTGATCCTGGACGAAAGAGCCCGCGAGCTGTTCATGGAGGAATACCGAATCAACACCTTGATGAGAACCAACAAGCTGACGGAATACCTGATGAAGTACAATCCTAAAGTCATTCAGGCCGGCTACCAGCTGGATAACCATCTCAACAAGCTGCCCGTCCCCAACTCCGAGATTGAAGCCAACAAGGAAGGTGGACTGGTACAGAATCCCGGCTATTAAAAAAAGGATTCCAACGAAGAAGTGCTAACCATAGAGACTATCATCCGAGTCCTGTACAGCCGCCGTCAAGGCGGGCCCGACGATGAACTTTTGAGCAGAAGTATAGGGCCGGATTATAGTCTCTTTTTATTACCCGATAGATAATAGTATGAGAAAACCCCATTATTTATTGATTGCATGGTTACAGCCTTTGCTCGCATGGGCGCAACCAGGTCTTCCTTTGGTGAGCCCGTCGGAAAACCTGAAGGCTGAAATCAACGTAAGCGCACAGCATGTCTCCATCGCTCTCTATGCGGAACAACAGCAACTGGTCGAGACCCGGACACTCCAGTTCGTACTCGACAAACAGGTGATCCAAGGGGAATGGAAACTGAAGAACTATACGACACAGGCGGTACGAAGCAGCTGGCAGCCGCTCTATGGCGAGAGCAGCCACATCGCCGATTGCTACAACAGCCTGACGCTGCAGCTGGCCTCTTCGGGCAACGACAAGGACATGACAGTCGATGTGCGGCTCTACGATGAGGGACTGGCTTTCAGATACCGCTTCGACGAGCTGGACTTCTGGAACCGCACATTGCTGCAGGAAAACACACAGTTCCTTTTCGCCACGGACGGCACGACCTGGGCTACGGACAGCGCGCAGTCGGCCTGCTACGAGACACGGCTCAGCCAACTGAAAGGAACCCATGACCGGCCGCAACTGGTGGAAGTATCCCCCACCCACTATGTGGCCGTCGGGGAGGCCGCACTGGTGGACTATTCACGGATGAAGCTGAAGAAAAGCGACAGCGGTCTCGGCCTGCAGTCGGACCTGTCGGGACAGGTAAAACTGGACCTGGCCGACTACCACTCCCCCTGGCGGTATGTGATGGTAGGAGAACATCCGGGAAAGATAGTGCAGAACAACTACTTTGTCCTGAACCTGAACGAGCCCAACCAGCTCGAACGGACAGACTGGATCAAACCAGGCAATGTGATCCGCGAGGTGACGCTCACCACACAAGGGGGCATGGCCTGCGTGGACTTTGCCGCCGCCAACGGCATTGAATATGTGGAATTCGACGCCGGCTGGTACGGACCCGAGAACGACCCCCAGTCCGACGCGACGACCGTAACGGTAGACCCGGCCCGGTCGAAAGGCAAACTGGACTTGCAGAAAGTAATCGACTATGCCGCCCGGAAAGGGGTGGGCATCATCCTGTATGTGAATATGCGGGCGTTGGAGAACCAGCTCGATGAGATCCTGCCGCTCTACAAGAAATGGGGGGTCAAGGGACTGAAGTATGGTTTTGTGGATGTGGGAGACCAGTATTCCACAGCATGGCTGCACCATGCCGTGAGAAAAGCGGCCCAATACGAGCTGATGGTGGATATTCATGACGAATACCGGCCCACCGGCTACTCGCGGACCTATCCCAACCTCATCACCCAGGAAGGCATCCGAGGGGACGAAGAAAGCCCGTCGCTCCAACAGTCGGTCTATACCTTCTTCAGCCGGATGATCTGCGGCGCCGGCGACAACACCAACTGCTGGTTCGCCGACCGTGTCACCTCCGGCAAGATGGGCGGACGCGCGGCACAGTTAGCCAAGAAGGTGGCCCTCTACAGCCCCTGGCAGTTTATCTACTGGTACGACCGTCCTTCCGGCTCGCCGGTGAGAATGGGCGGAGCCGGTGCTGCCGAATCGGTCATCCGGACCGATAAGATCACTTCCTTCTACTGTTCCATCCCGACGGTCTGGGATGAGACCCGGTTCATAGAGGGCAAGATGGGCGACTACGCCGTCGTGGCCCGCCGTTCAGCGTCCAGCTGGTACATCGCCCTACTGAATGCCGGCGAGAAGAAGGAAATCGAGATCGACCTGGCATCGCTCGTGGACACCCATCGCTACAAGGCGACACTCTACAGCCAGCCCTCAGAGAAAGCCCAGGAGAAGATCGCTGTCAGACAATTCAACCAACTTCCGGAACGTCTTTCTGTCAGCATACTGAAGAATTCGGGAGGTGTATTGCACATCCATCCGTAAGACGTGTTCCGGACCATGATAGAACCTAATTTCTATACAACCATGAGGACAAAATTCAAACTAATAGGGATCATGCTGATGGTCCTGATGCCATGGACAGCAGGTGCCGAAAAGCACCTGTACTATGTATCACCCAAGGGAAATGACAATGCGGCAGGGACACTGGCCCGTCCGTTCAGAACAGTGCAGAAGGCGTTGGCCGCTGCCGGAACACATCAGCCGGACACGGTGGAGATTCTTTTCAGGGGCGGCACGTACCCGCTCTCCGAAAGTGTCCGGATCAAGGGCAAGAACCTTATCCTACGCCCTTATGCGTCAGAACAGGTCGCGTTCACAGGCGGCCTGTCCGTCGGCAGCAACCGGATAAAGCCGGTACAAGACCCCTCCGTCAGGTCCCGGCTGCAAGACTCCGTACGGAACAGGGTGAAAGAAATTGATGTGCGGTCCATGCAAGTGGAACTGGCCGGACTGTCTCCCAAGGGATTCGGCCGTGCCGCCCTCCCCTCCTGGAGCGAGCTGTTCGTCAACGGAAAGCCCCTGCACCTTTCCAGATGGCCCAACGACAGCACCGTGCTCATCGGCAAGGTGCGTTGCACCGGCGACATCCCGCGTTACAAGAAATACGGGATAGGCGACCCGGTGTTCGAATACCTCGAAGACCGTCCGTCATCGTGGAAATCGACGGAAGATGCATGGATAGCAGGGTATTTCGCCTACGGATATGCCGACGACATGATTCCTCTGAAATCGATAGACCCCAAGGAGAAGACCATCACCGCCGCCCTTCCCACCATCTACGGCTTCCTCACCGGCGCATCGTTCCGCCGGTGGTATGCACTGAATCTGGTAGAAGAGATCGATCAACCGGGCGAGTACGTCATCGACCCTAAAAACGGAAAGATCTATTTCCTTCCCGAAGACGGGCGCCTGGAGCAAGTGGACATCTCCATCCTGGAGGAACCCATGTTTTCAGTCGAAGCATCCGAGAACGTCCTGATACAAGGCTTCACCTTCGAGTATTCCCGGGGGATGGGCGTGTATGTGGACACATCAGACCACGTGCAGATAGACAACTGCCGGTTCAGAAACCTGGGATATGTGGCGGTGTCCATCGGCCGGGGCGACTTGCCCGACGGTGACATCTACAAGGCGCAGCACGAATCCGACCGGCACTACACGGACGGTGTCGGAGGCGTCATCGGCACATTGTCCAGCCGCCTGTACGATGACAGGCTGTTCAACCGGCATGCCGGGACCCACAACGGGGTGACCAACTGTGTGATCAGCCAGGTAGGATCGGGCGGCATCAGCTTGGGAGGAGGCGACCGGCGGACACTGACCCCGGCCGGCAATTATGTGGAGAACTGCCAGATTCATGACTTCAACCGCATTGAGAAATCCTATCGGCCGGGCATTTCCATAGACGGAGTCGGCAACCGGGTGAAGAACTGCGAGATCTTCCATGCGCCCAGCATGGCCGTGCTCATCAACGGGAATGACCATACTGTGGAGTATTGCGACATCCATCATGTATGCCAGGAGGTGGACGACCAGGGGGCCCTGTACTATGGCCGCGACCCTTCCGAACTGGGCTTGAAAGTGCGCTATTGTTATTTCCATCACTTGGACTCCAAGCACCGTGTGTCCGCCACCTACCACGACGACGGTGCCTGTGGCATGGAAGTGTTCGGCTGCGTCTATTACCGGGCAGGGACCGTACCTGTCCTCATCGGCGGCGGACACGACAATGTGTACCGCAACAACATTTTTGTCGATATGCCGCTGGCCATCCATATCGACAACCGCATGCAGAACTGGTCGAAGAACACCCTGGACAAGGACGGCATTTTTGACCAGCGCCTGCGCACTGTCCGCTATGACCAGCCGCCTTACAGCACGGCCTATCCCCTGTTGCCCGGTTACTGGGAAGGCGACCCCAGCTTCCCCCGCAACAATCAGATAGCCGGCAACCTGTTCTATAAAGTCAAGAACGTACTGGCGGGGGCATGGTCGTACGCAGACTGGTGGAACAATTACATCGCCCGGAAGAATCCGGGATTCAAGAACGAAGAGAACATCCTGGAAGGATGGGTGGACAACGCTCCGGTCTTCGACCGGATTGAGCATTTCCAGCCCATTCCTTTTGAAAAGATAGGCTTCCAGCGGGACAAGCTGGTACCATAAGCCTGTCAGTCATTAAAAAACAGTTAGTTGACATGAGAAAATTGACAATCAGAAACGTATGTGCATGGGTGACCCTGGTGCTGGCGTCGTGTGCCGGCCAACCGGAAGTGGAGCCCATGGAGAAGGTCATCGCCAGAGGGCTGGATGCGGCCACCGAACAGGCCGTCCTGATGGCGGAAGCGTTGGAAAACCAGGAAGGCAGGCTGCCCAAAAGCATCAAGGACGGCCAGCTGGAGACCAGCGACTGCTATTGGTGGTGCAGCGGCTTCTTCCCGGGCGAGCTGTGGTACCTCTATGAATACACCGGCCGTCCCGAACTGAAGAAGTACGCGGAGCTCTATACCCAGCGGCTGGAGAACGTGCAGTATGTGACGAACAACCACGATGTAGGCTTCATGCTGTACTGCAGCTATGGCAACGGCTTGCGGCTGACCGCCGATGAACACTATCAGAAGGTGCTGGTCCAGGGGGCCCGTTCGTTGAGCACCCGCTACAACCCCGCTGTCAAGGCCATCCGTTCGTGGGACTTCGGCGACTGGCAGTATCCTGTCATCATCGACAACATGATGAATCTGGAACTCCTCACCTGGGCGGGACGGACCACGGGCGACACGCTCTTCACCCACATCGCCACCACACATGCCCACACCACCCTGAAGAACCATTTCCGTCCGGACTACAGTTCCTATCACGTGGTATCCTACGATACGCTGTCCGGACAGCCCGAGAAGAAGCAGACCCATCAGGGCTATGCGGACGATTCGGCTTGGGCCAGAGGACAGGCATGGGCCTTATACGGCTATACGATGATGGCACGCGAGACGGGCGATGAGGCCTTTCTGAACCAGGCCAGACACATTGCTGCCTTCCTGATGAACCATCCCCGTATGCCCGAAGACAAGGTGCCCTATTGGGACTTCGACACGCCCGATATCCCCGACGCGCCCCGCGATGCGTCGGCAGCTGCCGTCATGGCGTCAGCCCTGATCGAGCTGAGCCAGTTAGACAAGTCGGACCAAGCGAGTGCTTATCAGGCGTATGCCGAGGACCAGCTGCGGTCCCTGACCTCGCCTGCGTACCTGGCCGCGAAAGGCACCAACTGCCACTTCGCCCTGATGCACTCCACCGGCCACTTCAGGGCAGGCAGCGAGGTGGACGCTCCGCTGAGCTACGCCGACTATTATTATGTGGAGGCACTGATGCGCTTGCAGAAGATCTATTCATCCAAATAACAGAAGACAGACATGAACGTGAGAAGAAAAATGGCCGTATATGCGGCCAGTGCGTTGGCCGCCGTTACGATGGCAGCCTGCAGCGAAAGACCAACGGCCAAGGAGTCCTCCACAGGGGCGGACGACCGCCGAGTGTGGGTAAGCACCCTGGTCCAGATAGCCGACCCCGTACTGAATAATCTGGCAGACAACACCTTGCGGGCCAACATGCCGCAAGAATCACTGGATAAGGACCGGGCGGGAAAATATTCCCACCTGGAGGCGGTGGGACGCACCGTGTGCGGCATCGCTCCCTGGCTGGAACTGGGAGCAGACGATACGGAAGAAGGACAGCTCCGCGACAAATACATCCGGATGACGCTGAAGGGACTGGCCAATGCGGTAAACCCCGCTTCGCCCGATTACCTGGATTTCGGCACCCCTTCGCAACCCTTGGTAGACGCCGCCTTCCTGGCCCAGGGCCTGTTGCGCGCGCCCCGGCAGTTATGGGGCGGCATGGACGATGTGACGCGCGAACGCATGATTACAGAGCTGAAACGCTCGCGGGGCATCGAGCCCACCCGGAACAACTGGCTGCTGTTCTCCTCGATGGTCGAGGCTGCCCTGCTGGAGTTCACCGGCGAGTGTGACATGGAGCGTCTGACATACGGCATCGACACCTTCCGCGACCAGTGGTACGTAGGCGACGGCGTGTATGCCGACGGTCCCAAGTACCATGCCGACTACTACAACAGCTTCGTCATCCACCCGATGCTGACAGACATCCTGCTCGTCATGGCCAAGCACCAGATAGCAGGTGCCGATGCCTTCCTGCCCGTGCAGACGGAACGCCTGTCCCGCTATGCGGAACAGCTGGAGCGGATGGTTTCGCCCGAAGGCACCTATCCGGCGGTAGGCCGTTCCATCGTCTATCGTGTGGGAGCCTTCCACGCACTGTCCCAGGCCGCGCTCATCCACGCCCTGCCCACAACGGTGACCCCTGCCCAGGTGCGTTGCGCGCTGACGGCCATCATCGCCCGCCAGTTCGCAGCCCCCGGAACGTTCGACGAGAAGGGCTGGCTGCGCATCGGCTTCGCGGGCAGTCAGATCAACATGTCCGAGACGTACATCAACACAGGCAGCACCTATCTGTGCGCCTCTGGCTTCCTGGCGCTGGGACTTCCCGACAGCGATCCTTTCTGGATCGGCCCCTTCACTCCCTGGACAGGCTGGAAGGCCTGGAACGGAGAAGACGTAAAGGCCGACCATGCCATCGGCAACTGATGGTCTTGCCTGCGAAGCGCGGGCAGTACATACCTTAAAAGAGGCCGTCCGCGGCTTCGTTATTCTTCCATCGCTACACGAAGAGTAACGAAGCAACGGGCGGCCTCTTTCCTACCCTATAAATGCCATTCAGAAAAATCAGAATCGAGCTATCAAACTTGGGTTCTCACCGTCCGCCTGCGGACCTCCGTTTCATCCGTGTTGTCCGTGTGAAAATTATCAATGGACTATAGAAGCCTATCTTGTTCATACCCCGAACAACTCTTTCATCAACTGCTTCGGCTGCTTGGCGTCGCTACGCTGAATGTCGCGCATCATGGCGAGACTGGCGTCGCGGAGGGCATCAATGGCATCGAGGGCTTCCGGGCAGTCGAGCGGAGTGAGGGTGATGAGTCGGGTATAGTTGAAATCCCAGAGGCGGACGGAAAGGAACCACTCCTTGGGCTGGCCGTCCCATCCAATGGTGGTGAGGTAGGGTTGGGTGCAGTCCTCATTATCCTCTTGCATCCCATAGACGGCAGCTACATGAGGATATTTCTTTCGGAAGGGCTTCGACAGCATGACATAGCCGGCACCGGGATAGGGTTCGGCGGCTGCCTTTTGGGCGAAGTCGAAGATGTTGCCCCAATAGCAGGTGACCTGGGTGTAGCCTTTCTGCTCCAAATAGATGAAATAAACGATGAAGTAAAGACCGTCGTCCATAGGGAGAGTTACCTCGAAAATACGGGGGCGCACCAGTCGTGTGCCGCAATAGGACTCGTTCCTGGGAGGAAATTTGGCGGGATGCTTGGTGAAGGCAGGCTGATACTTGACAGGGCCATCCTCCTTTTCTGCACGTATGGCCTCTTCCATGGCATCCATGCGGTCTTTCTTGATCATCTCTATGGTATCCTTGACCGTCTTGCTGTTAAAGAGCTTTTCAAGCTGCTCCTTATCATCAGGGTCAATGCCTTCTTCATCTTCAACCGATGGAATGCCCCTGGTTTCATCCACCGCTTCCTGCATGTTGATGATAGTAGCGCGCACTTGGCCGACGACTGTCATAAGAGAGTCGATGTCTTCCTGTCTGGCGGCGAAACCTTGCGGCGTGGCTGCTATAAGGGAGGTGAGTTTGCCTTCGTATTCATCCAGCTCGTCTTCATAGTCGAAGAGTGCGTCTGAAAAACTATCTAACTCATTAAGAGAGATCCCCTTAAGTTTTTTCGACCATTTATTGATGGATGCAAGGATATCACGGCATTTAGACGAGACTTCAAAGAGGACGGAGTCTAGAGGGGTCTTCAATGTCTTTTCGGTGCTGTAATCGATAGGATTACTGATGACAATATCGATATGTGGTGCAAAGACAGCATGCAGTTCGTCGATGAGATAGATGTCGGTGGAGTTTGCCTTTTTATCCTCATAGCTTACAACGAGATTCATCTTCTGCAACTGGTTGAAGAGCTCGACGCCTTTCACTGTGACATGGCTGCCCCGGCCTTGCTTCAGGATATTGTCCATCAGCGTCAGTTCCTCAGGCCGGAGGCAGCGCAGCACTTCGGCGGGATGTTCCTTGACGTATTTGTCGTAGGTCTTGACTATATGAGCCTTGGTGGGTTTGCCTGTGAAACGCATTCCCATCATCCCAAGGCCTTCTTTCAGGTTTTGGATTGTATCGACATTCAGCACATCCGCAAATAGGATAGCTAAATCCGGTGTCTTGGTTCTTATTGTAATCATAGGTAAGCACTCTATTCTATCTACCATATTGGGAATAAAGCAGATACGTAATCAAGAAAATTCATTTTTAACATTTGAAGTACGCTGAAGCGGTTCTTGCAGTGACGCTTGTTTTTTTAGGCTTGATAACGGCGGACCATTTCCTCGGAAAGATCCATCAGGGAAGCGACCGTAGTCACCTCCATTCCTTGGGACAGCATTCTTCTGATGGCATTGCCAATAGCCCGGTCCTTCTCTTCCAGCATCTTATCTTTTTCCTCAATCTTTTTTTCCTTTTCTACCAGCATCTTATCTTTTTCCTCAATCTTTTTTCTTTTTCTACCAGCATCATGCCTTGCTCCTCAATCTTCATGCCTTGCTCCTCAATCTTTATGCCTTGCTCCTCGATGGTCTTATCCCTCAGCAAGATAGTGGTGTCACGGTCCTCGATGGCCTTGAAGAACTCGTCTTCCACGTTCATGTCCTGACGCACTTCCGGATTGGCGGCAGCAGAGACCAGACGTCTCAGGATATACTCCATGTCCGCATCTCCGGCGTAGGCATCCTCCTCCACCCGGAGCGTCTGACGGTCCTGTCGTGAGTCGCCCGTCTGCCGGAACACGCTGAGCAGCTTCTCCAGACGGTTCGTCACACGGTCGCGCAGCAGCGGAATCTGCACGATGATGCTGTCGTGCGTCAGGCTCTCCACGAAGGGGTCCGGATGATGCCGAACGAGTTCCCGCCCGTCGTAATCGTAAGTCTTATGGTTCACGTAGATGACTGGAGTGGTGAAGTCACCCACCCGATGCCCCAGCAGGTACACCGCCACCATGGGCAGCGCATGCTTGTCCGCGCTTTCCTCCACGATGTTCTCCTTGCGGCTGTATTGCACACCCAGGTACTGGCGGAAGCGCAGGGTTTCCGTCTCCAGCCACGTCTTCTGTAGTTCGATGAGCACCAGATGCTCACGCCCGTCCTCTTCTCGGATGGTCGCCCCGAAGTCGATGCGGAACATCGAGATGTCGGTGCGCGACACGTTGACATACTCGTGAGGACGTTGCTCTACCTTCACCACGTTCTTCTTCAACAGGGCGGAAAGAAGGATGCGGGCGATGCGCTCGTCCTCCATCAGGTACTTGAACACCGTATCATAGATGGGATTCGCGATATACAGTATCATGGCTCTTCGGTTTTAGCTGTTCTGAAATACTTTTAGTAGCAAAGATACATTGATATTCTGAGATTTGCAAGGAAATCGGAGAAAAACGTGATGATTGATTGGAGATTGGGTAATCATATCTCAACATCTATCAAATCGTCTGAGTATATCATTATCTCGTTACGCAGGAAGGTACGGCGTTTGATAACCTCCAACAAGTCCTTATAGTCCATTTATCCAACCTTTTACATGTTAAAAGTTGCACTAAAACAACTGATTATTAAATATTTATGTTAACAATTACATATAACCATTCACATCATAGTGAAGGATACGAACCTTTCTGTAATCCTTCGAGTAGAAAACAAAGGCTTCATTATTACGGCCTAAAATGACTGCTTACTGCCATTCTGATCATGTGGCGTGACAACGTGACAACGATATATATATATAGGAAATCCCCCAAACGGGAAATTCGCTTACTATATAGTTCGTTAATTTCCATTTCCGCGGTTTTTTATAGTATATGTTGTCACGTTGTCACGCCCTCCAGGCTGCGATGCTCAACGCAGATACCTGAGATGCCCATCGCAGATACCTGCAAGAGCCAACGCAGATACCTGCGCTTTTTGAGAACCCTCCAATCAGTAACCAATGATCAGTAATCTATGACTTTGACTGATTTTACTTCACAGATTATTTGTTTATTTACTGTTTCACTTCACACCTCCTGTAATGTCTTCCTAGGATGCTTTACAAGATAGTTTTGTTTTCCTAATGAGGTTCACAAGTGCAAAGATACGCATTTCCTTTAGCAATGCAAATGAATCATGAAAAACACTGCGGAGGAAGCCTTGCGGCTGGAGGCGCAAAGCCTCCATTGAGCTTTTCAATGTGCATGAAGCGACTCCCTCATCCTCCTCGGTGGTAACATATCCAGATTGCTTCTGTGTGGCCTTTTGCTATTGTAGAACTCTATGATGTCTGTCATCAACAATCTTGCTTCTTCAAGGTCATGAGGACGTTTCATTTTATAAAGCCATTCCTGCTTGATGATGCCGTTCACGCGCTCTGCTATGGCATTGTCCGTGGGCTTGTAGTCCTCCGTCATGCTGATGGTGGCATTGATTCCTCGCAGATGCTCTATGTACTGATTACAGCAATATTGTA
>JALEPZ010000028.1 GCA_022767125.1 Phocaeicola plebeius | reverse complement strand
TAGAATCATGTGGGTAATGGCCGCGTAGCTCAACTGAATAGAGTAGCTGACTACGGATCAGCCGGTTACAGGTTTGAATCCTGTCGCGGTCACTGAAATAAAAAAAAGTTCCACTACGGTTCGCCCGTTGGTGGAACTTTTTTTTATTTCAAATGAATTGTATCTCAACATCAGTTTCTGTTGAGATACAATTCGTGGTCAATGACCGAAGGCAATTCTTCTTTGTAGTGAGTGACCATGATGAGCGTCTTGTCCCGCCGTTCGCAGAAGGCTTCAATAATATCTTTCACCAAACGGCGGTTGCGCATGTCCAGACCATGCAACGGTTCATCAAGGATCAGCAGTTCAGGGTCTTTGACAAAAGCTCTCGCTACCAGTACCAGCCGCTGTTCGCCGCTGGAAAGCTGCAGGAAATTGCGGTCCTTCCAATCGGAGATGCCGAAAATATCCATCCATTCTTCACAACGCGCCTTGTCTTCTTCATGCGCCTTGCGGTACAGACCGATCGAATCGTGTAGTCCGCTGGCGATGATATCCATCACCGGCAGGTTCTTCTGGTAAGCCCGGTGCATTTCCGGACTGACATACCCGATGTGTTTCTTGATTTCCCAAATGCTCTCTCCGCTCCCCCGTTTTCGGTCGAAGAGGGAAATGTCGCAAGCATAGCTTTGTGGATTGTCGGCACAGACAAGGCTCAACAACGTTGATTTACCTGAACCATTCTCACCGCCCAAAGCCCACTTCTCGCCACAAAGAACCGTCCAATCCAGTTCCTTCAGAATCGTTCGCTCGCCGTAACGAATGCTGACATGACGCAGCTCTACCACTTGTCGGGCATGGTACAGATGGTCTGAATACGGAAGGGCGAGAATACGCTGTCGTTTCTCTTCCTCCAATACGTGGGCCGGCTCGGGAGGCATCTGTGCCAGATAGGCCTTCCGGGTCAGTTTCTGACCGCAGACGCGATTCTCCACAGGAATGACATGCGTAATGAAATCGGGCAAATCATCGGTCTTCGAGAGAACCAGTATGACCTGTAGGGCGGTCTGTTCCACCAGTCTTCCCAGCAATTCCTGCAACTGGGAACGGGTCTTGGCATCCAACCCAATGAAGGGGTTGTCCATGATGAGCACACGCGGATGGCTCAATAGCGTCTTTGTCAGTTGAAACTTGCGCAGCTCACCGCTGGAGAGGAGGATGATGTGCTTGTTCAACAAGGCATCCATTCCGAAGAGGTCGTACAGCGACCGTTTCAAGACTTCATCCTTACACGGAGGGAGCAAATGACCGACAATGGGGGTTTCCTCCAGGTCTTGAGAGTTCCAGCGCTGCTGGTAATAATAAGTTCCATCGGTATCACCGTAAGAATCCCGAAAAGTGATGTACTTGATGTTCTCAGACACCAGTCGCGATGAAGAAGGAGAGAAATCGTAGTGCACTTCGTTCATCAGCAGAGGATAGCGTCCCGTCAGTGTATCCACCAGCAGGCTCTTGCCGCCCCCATTGGGGCCGACAATGGCCACCTGTTCTCCCGCTTCTATTCGCAGATTAATCGGTTCAGCCAACCGGTAGAGAGGATGGCGGGTAACGCCATTTTCAATCGAAATAATTGTTTGCATGTACTTAAAATTAATTCTATCTAATAGCGGGAAGAGAGTGTGTCAAAACAACATCGGCCTGTCATGCTATGCCATTGAGTTTTGACACATCCCCCTCCTCTTCATTATTGATGCAGAATCATCGCCGAACGGGGAGCTACGGTCAGCTGATTCCCCGTAAAGGTACCCAATCCCATGATTAGATCAATGCGGCCGTCTCGAGCAGCCATCCAGTATTTTCCTTCAGGAATATCGACCTTCACCGGCTCAGTCCGGGCATTCAACACCACGATGGTATTCAGCCAGCTGTCGCCGCAAGGCTTGCCTTTCAGACGAAAAGCCACGACATTGGTGGTCATCGGAACCTCCAGAAATTCCAGATGTTCGCGAATCAGGTCGGCATTGCCCATGTGGAAAGCAGGATGTGCCTTACGCATGGCAATCAGTCCCGATACATAGTCGAAAACATCACGATGGGTTTCCTTCTGGCTCCAGCGAATGGTATTGATGGAATCGGGGCTCTTGTACGAGTTGGCCACTCCTTGCTTGTCACGGAGCACCTCGTCGCCGGCGAAAATAAACGGTACCCCTTGGGAAGTCAGGATAGCGGTTTCCGTCAGTTTCTGCAGTGCGCTGATTTCCTGGACGGATGCACCCGGCAACGTCGCTTTCAGACGGTCGGCCAGACACAGGTCATCGTGACAGCTGGCATACGAAATAAACTGCGTAGGCTGGTTCGCCCAAATCTTCGGGACGCGGTGCAACGAATCGTCGTTTACCTGCGGATGGGCTATACCCCCCACGATACCGAAACGGATACCCGCTTCGTGATGCGGACGTCCGATGATGAAAGCACCCAGCTTGTCGTTTCCGAAGGGACCACGCAGGCTATCGCGGAACTCGTCACTGAAGGCAGCTACACCCGGCATTTTATAGGTATTGTTCTTCATGGCCAGACGCTCGGCGGGCAATTGGGGAGCAGCAGCTGCCCACCCTTCGCCATACATATAAATAGAAGGATCAATTTGGTCAAGTGCCTTGCGGATAGCGTTCATGGTTTCCAAATCATGTATTCCCATCAAGTCAAAACGGAAACCGTCCACATGATACTCCTTGGCCCAATAGCAGACCGATTCCACCATGAAACGGCGCATCATGGCACGTTCACTAGCCGTTTCGTTGCCACAAGCAGAAGCATTGGCAAATTCACCTTTCTCATTCTGGCGGTAGAAATACCCCGGCACCGTACGTTCAAAGTTGCTGCCCTTGGTCACTGCCGTATGATTGTACACCACGTCCATCACGACCCGAATACCGGCACGATGGAACGCCTGCACCATCTGCTTGAATTCACGGATACGTACTTCGGGACGATAAGGGTCGGTTGCATAGGAACCATCCGGAACATTATAGTTCTTCGGGTCATATCCCCAGTTGTATTGCGGTTCGTCCAGCTTCGTCTCATCCACCGACGAGAAATCAAAAGAAGGCAGCAAATGTACATGAGTCACTCCCAATTCTTTCAGATGGTCGATGCCGAGCTTGCTGCCCGCCGCCGTTGTCCGTCCCTCTTCTGTCATGGCAAGGAATTTACCTGGATACGTAAAGTGAGCAGTCTCGTCCGTCGAAAAGTCACGATGGTGCATTTCATACAGCACGATGTCCGAGAAGCTTTCCAGTTCGGGGCGTACATCCTTGTCCCAGCCTTCAGGATTCGTTTCATCCATGCTGATGACAGCACCCCGATTACCGTTGACTCCTACGGCCTTGGCCCATATTCCCGGTGTATCGCCCTGCCAAACTTCATTGATTTTCACATTGAACGCGTAAAACTTGCCTTTCAAGTCGCCTTCAACGTTCGCCGTCCATGTGCCGCTCTGTCCGGCTGTCATGGGAATCATCTGATAGGCTGATCCGCCCAGTCCGTCTTCATACAGCATTACCCGTACCTCTTGTGCGGAAGGTGCCCACAGCAGGAAACGGGTAGCCGCAGGTGAATACGTCATTTCTTCCCAATCCCCTTCGTAGACCGGATAGTCCTCGAACGATCCCGAAGAAGGCCTCTGTACCGAATTACAGCTGATTGCCGCTGCCATCATAGACATCAGCAAAAAATTGCGCGTTGTTGTTTTCATGGTTCCTAAATCGTTATGGTTTAATAATGGTAGTAATCTTCTCCGGATGCTTGGCGATATAGTCTTTCCATCCCCGGTAGGCAGTGGGAAGCGAAGGGGCCCCCATCTGCAGGTAATGACAATAAGCTGCCCCCAAGGCATCAGTGGCATCCAGGAAGTCCCCCATGTCTTCCTGCCGCAAATGCAACATCCTACGCAACATGTCGGCCACCTGCTCCTTGCTGGCCTGTCCGTTGCCGGTAATGGCCATCTTGATTTTCAGCGGAGCGTATTCATGGACGGGGACATCGCGACACAAGGCAGCCACGATTGCCACTCCCTGTGCGCGTCCCAGCTTGAGCATCGACTGTACGTTCTTGCCGAAGAACGGAGCCTCGATGGCCAGTTCATCCGGCAGGTAAGACGAGATGATGCGCTGTACCCGTTCGTAAATTTCCCGAAGTTTCAGGTATGGGTCTGTCAGTTTGCGCAAATCAATGACCCCCAATGTCAATACTTCGGGGCGCACACCGGTCACTTTCAGCACCCCGTAGCCCATGATATTGGTACCGGGGTCGATGCCCAGGATAATTTTCTCCTTTACGGGCTGTATCACTGGATAACCTCCATCAGCGTGGGGAATCCCAACACTTTATCTTTAAAAACTTTCATCAATTCTTCATTCAGCCGTCCTCCGGTGTGTGTATGCCAACGATGGAGGGCGGCACTGTCGTCAGCTTCAAACTGCACAGAGAAGCATTCACTGTCTTGCTCCATATGGCTCAGGATACGCAGAATGCGTCCGTTCCGCAGCTCACCGCTCTGCTCCGCTTGAGGCAGATAACATTCGTGCAGCCATATCACGAAATTACGGGCATCGTCCAGTTCCACATGGTACGTAGTATTATAAATCAACATATACCTTCATTTGTTTTTAGTCGTAAATAGTTCCGCAAAGATAATCCTTTTTACCTGTTTTTCGAAAAAAAATGGCCCAATATAGCCTCCATTAGCACAACTTTTACTATTTTTGCGCACAATTCGACACTAAATGTGCAATTTGAACAGATGGAAATACAAGACAGTTTCATTCAGCTAATAGAAAACAGCATTCGGCAGCACTGGGACCTGGCTGCACTGACCGATTACAAAGGGGCTACCCTACAATATAAAGATGTTGCCCGAAAGATTGAAAAAATGCATATCCTGTTCCGCCAGGTAGGTATCCAGCCGGGCGACAAAATCGCCTTGTGCGGACGTAACAGTGCCAATTGGACGGCCACCTTCTTGGGTATTATCACCTATGGAGCAGTAGCGGTTCCCATCCTGCACGAATTCAAGGCAGACAACGTGCATCATATCGTCAACCACTCAGAGTCGCGCTTGCTCTTTGTGGGCGACCAGGTGTGGGAAAATTTCAACGAACGGGACATGCCCAACCTCGAAGGTATCATCGAGCTGAAGCATTTCGAGCTGGTGGTATCGCGTTCCAAGGAGCTTTCTTACTTCCGCGACCATTTGAACGAGGAGTTTGGTAAGAAATATCCCTGCCGTTTCCGGGCAGAGAATGTGACCTATCGGCATGAACGGCCGGAAGAATTGGCCATTATCAACTATACCTCCGGCACGACCGGCTACTCGAAGGGCGTAATGCTCCCCTACCGGGCCCTGCTTTCAAATATCACCCACATCGACCGCAATGTCCGGCTGGAACCGGGCGACAATGTTGTTTCCATGCTCCCGCTGGGACACATCTTCGGACTCGTGTTCGATTTCCTGTACGGAATTACTGCCGGCGCCCACCTGTGGTTCCTGACGCGTATGCCTTCTCCCAAAATCATTGCCGAATCCTTTGCGGTCATCCGTCCCCGGGTGATTGCCTGCGTTCCGTTGGTGGTCGAGAAAATCATCAAGAAAGATGTATTGCCGAAAGTAGACAACACAATGGGGAAACTGCTCCTGCAGCTACCTATCATCAGCGACCATATCAAGGCGGTCATCCGCCAGCAGGCCATGGAGGTCTTTGGTGGGAATTTCAAGGAGATTGTCATTGGAGGAGCACCGTTTAATGCCGAGATGGAAGCGTTCTTGCGCAAAATCGGTTTCCCGTACACCTCCGGTTATGGAATGACGGAGTGCGCACCATTCATCTGCTATAGCAACTGGAACGAACTGCCCTACACCTCCTGCGGAAAGACAGTGCTGAACATGGAGACCAAAGTACTTTCTCCCGACCCGGAACACATTCCCGGCGAACTGGTGTGCCGAGGGACAAACCTTATGCTGGGGTATTATAAGAATCCGGAAGCGACCGCAGAAACCATCGATGCTGAGGGCTGGCTCCATACGGGAGACATGGCGGTGAAAGATGCAGACGGTTTTGTCTACATTAAGGGACGCTGCAAGAACATGTTGCTGACGGCTTCCGGACAGAACATTTATCCCGAAGAGATTGAATCGAAATTGAACAATATGCCTTGTGTGGCCGAATCGCTGGTTATCCTGAGTGGAAGCAAACTGGTAGCACTGGTCTACCCCGACAACGAGGAAGTCTTCTCCAAAGGACTGGACAGCCATCAGTTGGAAGCCATCATGGAAACGAACCGCAATGACCTGAATGCCACACTGCCGGCTTATTCGCAGATTACAAAGATCAGGCTCTACCCCGAAGAATTCGAAAAGACGGCCAAGAAAAGCATCAAACGCTATCTGTACCAGAATGAGGAGTAGGGGCTACTTGCTCTCTCCTTCCCATAAAGCAAAGAAATCGCTGCGCCCCCAATACCACTGGATGGTCGAGGCATATACATTCTTATAGCGATAGAGAGAATAGTCCGGGCGGGTGTTCGTCAAATCGTACACCTGCCTGCACGTTAGTGTATGACCTGCTTGCAGGGTGGGTTTCGACCGCAAGAAGGTCGATTCGTACCCTCGCAGCACGTCTGCTCCGACGGCCAGCTGCCGATAGCCATAATTCAACTGGTTCTCTGAATAGATATATAAAGGTAGCGGACCATCCATGAAGCGGTTCTGCCATTGGGAACACAACAACACGATGGAGCCTCCCTCGGCCAGGATTCGTGCCCCGGCTTCGGCTTTTCCCTTCAAGCCGGCCAGCACAGTCCGGTTGCGGGCAATCAGATGAGCATAGCGTTCCACCGTACCGCCGGGTAGATAGTAGTAGTCTGCCTCTGGCAGCTCACGAGCATGCAAAGGACTGAAAAATATCACTTCCGCCTGTCGTGCCCACTGTTCGATGACACCGTTGAAGATAGCATAGAAACAGGCATCGCGGGCAATGGCTATACGAGGACGTTTACCTGGAAGCGGATCCATGTCCTGCTCCATGTCTGAAAGAAAGGGCAAGGAGTAGGCGCACGGGAAAATACGGGTGGTCTGTTCAAGCAACCTGTCCACTTGGACATGCTGACCGATGGCTTTCGCCACACTGCCCAGACGTTGTTTCCATTCCATCCGGTCCACACGCCCCAACCCGTTGTGGGGTAAATCTCCCCACTCCTCCAACCGTTCGGGCAGGTAGCCCAGACATTCTACCCCGGCATCCTGACAGGCCTGGCGCAGGTAAGCGAACTGCTTTTCAGAGACAATCCGGTTGAACACCACTCCCACCACGTTCGTGAATCGGCGGAAATGCTTGTAACCGTAAATGACTGCACCTATGGAATAAGATTGACAGTGCGCATCAATGATCAGTACGACCGGCAGGCCCAGTGTCTTGGCCATGTCTGCCGTACTCCCCTTCATACAGTTGTAGCCATCGAACAAGGCCTTGTCACCTTCTACGATACACACATCTGCCTTTTCTCCATACCGGTTGTAGATCTGTTGCAGGTCTCCGGTCCGTGAAAACCAGGCATCCAGATTGACAGCCGGTTCCTCATCGACCAGCGTATACAACTGCGCGTCCGCACAGAGAGGGCCTACCTTAAAAGGCATGACACTGGTTTTCTTGCCTTTCAAGTGCTCTATCAGGCCCAATGTAAACAGGGTCTTACCACATCTTGGGCTTATACCGCCCACCATAAATTGCGATTTCATAATGGCTGTTTTTGTTGGAGCACAAAGATACGATTTTTTCCCTATCCGAGCAAACCCCGCTTCTTTTGTTCCATTTTCCCAACAAATCTTCCGCTATTTCCCCTGTTTCCCCCGGCATCGCCTCCTAGGCTGTCCGAGAATTGTTTATCCGACTTCCATTTTCCCTGTCATTTCAAACGAAGTGAGAAATCTGTTAGCGCCAAGTGAATGTGTTCAGATGCTTCACTCTGTCCAGCATGACAGTTGGATAGGTGACCCAAGGGTTTCGGACAGGCTCCCCCGGCATCGCCCCACCCTTTCCCTCCTTGGATTTAAAGAGATTTAGTAGTCTGCTTCCTCCCGATATGAGATATTTTTCGTTCTTTTGCAACAAAACTGATTGAAACAACCATGGCAGACAATTACTTGGAAAGACAGCGTGAACAATACGAGGCACGCAAAGCAGCATGGGAACATGCCAAACGATTCGGGAAAAAGAAATCCCTGAAAAAAACAGGAAACGAAGGGAAAAACGAAGGAAAACGCCTTTGATGGCTCCGTCGTTTCCGTATCTCAATTATTATCCCTATTTTTGCGCAAACTTTTAAAACCTTACAACGCATGAAATCTGACATCGAAATTGCTCGGAGCATCGAGCTGACGAAAATCAAACAAGTGGCCCGTAATTATGATATCCCCGTCGACGAAATCGAGAATTACGGACGCTATATTGCAAAAGTACCCCATCGGCTGATTGACGAAGAGAAAGTCAAGAAAAGCCATCTGATTTTGGTGACAGCTATCACTCCCACCAAGGCAGGTATCGGTAAGACCACAGTGTCTGTCGGTCTGGCCCTCGGATTGAACCGCATTGGCAAGAAAGCGATCTGTGCCTTGCGGGAACCTTCCTTAGGGCCTTGCTTCGGCATGAAGGGAGGAGCCGCAGGAGGCGGCTATGCACAAGTGCTCCCGATGGACAAAATCAATCTTCATTTCACCGGCGACTTCCATGCCATCACGTCGGCTCACAACATGATTACTGCCTTGCTGGACAACTACATGTACCAGAACCGTGACAACGGGTTTGCCTTGAAGGAAGTGTTGTGGAACCGCGTACTCGATGTTAACGACCGTGGCTTGCGCTACATCGTCACCGGCTTGGGCGGAAAGACCAACGGACTGACCCGTGAATCGGGCTTTGACATTACGCCGGCTTCCGAAATCATGGCCATCCTCTGTCTGGCCACCGACGAAAAGGATTTGCGCCGCCGTATCGAGAACATCTTGCTGGGATTCACCATCGATGACCAACCATTCACAGTGAAGGACTTGGGTGTTGCCGGCTCCATCTGTGTCTTGCTGAAAGATGCCCTTTCCCCCAACCTGGTGCAGACGACCGAACATACAGCCGCCTTTGTTCATGGCGGTCCGTTTGCCAACATTGCACATGGCTGCAACTCGGTGCTGGCAACCAAACTGGCCATGACCTTTGGCGATTATGTAGTGACAGAAGCGGGTTTCGGTGCTGACTTGGGAGCGGAGAAATTCTATGATATCAAGTGCCGCAAATCGGGTCTTCAGCCGCAACTGACAGTCATTGTGGCTACCGCACAGGGACTGAAGATGCACGGAGGCGTTCCTGTCGACGAAATCAAGCAGCCCAACCGGGAAGGATTATGGAAAGGGCTGGCCAATCTGGACAAGCATATCTGCAACCTTCAGTCGTTTGGCCAAACCGTGGTCGTGGCATTCAATCGCTATGCCAATGATACAGAAGAGGAAATCCAACTGGTGGGCGACCATTGCAAGGATCTGGGAGTGGGCTTCGCGGTCAACAACGCCTTTGCCGAAGGTGGCAACGGTGCTGTAGAGTTGGCCCAACTGGTGGTTGACACCATCGAGAACCAGCCTTCCACTCCATTGCAACTGGCGTATGACGATGCAGACAGCGTGGAAGCCAAGGTATCGAAAGTGGCATCGCACCTTTATGGGGCTGCCTATACCACCTATAGCCTCGCTGCCAAGAAGAAGCTGCAGATGGTGCATAAATTAGGCTTCGACCATTTCCCCATCTGTATTGCCAAGACCCAGTATTCATTCTCTACGGATGCCAAACGATACGGTGTAGCCAGCGGCTTTGAGTTTCATGTGAGAGACATCGTTCTCAACGCAGGAGCCGAGATGCTGGTCATCGTGGCAGGAGACATCATGCGGATGCCGGGACTCCCCAAAGAGCCGCAGGCCCTGCACATTGACATCGTAGATGGTGAAATCGAAGGACTTTCCTAATTCTCAGATAGATGAACCAATTAAGAAAAATAAAACGCATGAAAAAAACAGCATTCATATTCCTGATGGCTACCTGCCTGGCGGAGGGCATCCAGGCCCAGACCCTTCCCACCCTGGAAAATGCCGTCTACGGGGGATTGATTCCCGTCAAGGGCGGCGGAGGAGTCAACTGGCTGGAGGATGGACTGCACTATTCGCAGGCAGAAAAGAATCCGGCAGGCGGACGCGACATCGTTTCCTATTCGGCCAAGGACTTGAGCAAGGAGGTATTGATACCGGCCCGTATGCTGGTAAAGCCCGGCACGAACGACACGCTTTCCGTACGGTCGTTCGCCTTCAATGCCGACCATAGCAAAGTCATGATTTTCACCAATACTCGCCGCGTATGGCGTTACCATACCCGAGGGGACTATTGGGTACTTGATATGCAGACAGGCCGTCTGCATCAACTGGGGAAAGACCTTCCCGAAAGTTCGCTGATGTTCGCCAAATTCTCGCCCGACAGCCGTCGCGCAGCGTATGTCAGCCATAACAATATCTATGTTGAGGATTTGGCTTCCGGAACAGTCACTCAGCTGACCACCGACGGGACGGACACTGTCATCAATGGTACGTTTGATTGGGTGTACGAGGAGGAGTTCTCATGCCGCGACGGATTCCGCTGGAGTCCAGACAGCCGTACCATTGCTTATTGGCAAAGTGACAGCGAAGGGACAGGATGGTTCGACATCATCAATAACGTAGATTCCCTCTATCCCAGTTTTCAACGCTTTCCTTATCCCAAAGCGGGTACGACCAACTCGGCTGTCCGTGTCGGATATGTATCGGCAGAGGGTGGGGCTACCACCTGGATCAACATCCCCGGAGACCCTCGTAACAACTACATCATGCGCATGGATTTCATTCCTGAATCGAACGAACTGTTTATCCAGCAGATGAACCGTGAGCAGAACACCAATAAGGTATGGATAGCCACCATCGGACAGTCGGAACCGAAGCATATCTTCACGGATGCTGACAAGGCATGGGTAGAAACGAATGACCAGGTGACGTGGCTGAAAGACAATACCTGGTTTACCTGGGAGAGTGAGCAAAACGGGTGGCGGCACCTCTATCGTGTCAGCCGCGATGGCAAGCAGATGGTGCCTATCACCAAAGGCAACTTCGACGTCATCTCACAGGTGGGTATGGACAAGAAAAAAGGCTGGGTGTATTTCATTGCTTCCCCCGACAACTACACCCAGCGTTACCTGTACGCCGCCCGGCTGTTCGGCAATGGAGAGGTGAAACGCCTGAGTCCTTTAGAGGAGGTGGGACAGCACCGTTATTCCATCTCCCCCAACGGCCAATGGGCAGTTCATACATTCAGCAATTCCGAAACTCCACCCGTCATTGACATGGTGTCCTTGCCGACTCACAAGTCGGTACGCCTCATCGAGGACAATGCGGCAGCCAAGGAGAAATACGCATCGCTACAGCTTCGTCCGAAAGAGTTTGTGAAGACGCAGTCCGGCGATTGGACACTGGATGCATGGATGATCAAACCAGTGGATTTCGATCCCTCGAAGAAGTATCCGGTCATTATCGACGTCTATGGCGAACCGGCCAGTGCAACCGTTCAGGATGTATGGAGCGGCGGCAGCCTGTGGCACCAGTACCTGGCCAACCAAGGATACATTATTGTCAGCATCGAGAACCGAGGGGCCAATGCACCGCGCGGACGGGAATGGCGAAAGTGCATCTATGGCGAGGTGGGAACCTTTGCCAGCCAAGATCAAGCAAGAGGCATTCTCGACCTGGCCCGGCAATATCCCTTTATTGACACCTCCCGCATCGGCATTACCGGCTGGAGCGGTGGCGGCAGCCAGACCTTGAACTGCATGTTCCGCTATCCCAGTGTGTTCAGCACCGGCATTGCCATTGCGTTCGTAGCCGACCAGCGGCTGTATGACACCATCTATCAGGAACGGTATATGAACACGCCGCAGAACAATCCGGACGGCTACCGAAAAGGTTCGCCCATCAGTTACGTGGAAGGATTGCAAGGCAACCTGCTCCTGATTCATGGCACCGGAGATGACAATGTGCACTACCAGAACTGTGAACGATTAGTCAATGAACTGGTCCGTCACGGGAAAGTATTCTCGCAGATTTCTTATCCGCTGCGCTCTCACAGCATCAGCGAAGGAGAAGGCACTTCGTTCCATCTGCGAAAAACCATGGCCGACTATTTTCTGAAGAACCTGCCGGCAGGGGGAAGATAACCAGGAAACGGGGAATGATATCACTTCATTCCCCGTGCTTTATACACCCTTTCCTTGGCTGCATTGATTTGCTGGAATTTTACCTCGGCCGCCTTTCGGATATCTTCGCCCAAGGCGGCCACTTTGTCCGGATGATGTTTCAAGGCCAGTTTGCGGTAGGCAGCCCTGACCTCCTCATCGGTGGCCGAAGCATCCACCTCCAATACCTTGTAGGCTTCTTCCAGGCTGTCGCCTGTCAGGTGGAGCAGCGAATCGATTTCTTGCAGCTGCAGCCCCATCGCCACCGTCACTTCTTTCAAGGCTTCGATTTCCGCACTGCACACACTGCCGTCGCTCTTGGCAATCATCACCAAAAAGTTCAGCAACTGCAACCGTTCCTCCTGACTGAGGTAATCGGCCATCTGCGCCCCACACGAACGAATTGTGTTCCGAAAGGCCTGAGGATCTCTTTGCTCCATGCGCTTACGCTCTTCGAACAGGTGCAGCAGAATCTGTTGCCCTTCCGCCACTGCCTGCTCCCCGAATTGCTGTCGCAGGAAATTCCGGACAAACTCCATTTCGCTATGCATCACCTTGCCATCGGCCCGGATGATGTATGAAGCCATGACAAGCAGCGAAAAAAGAAAACTGTTCCGCTGTCCGGCAGCCGTCGTTACCGGATCATCATTCCGGCCATTTCCTGCCGAAGCACGTTCCGCATCAGTAGCGGTATCAAACAAAGAACCGATGGCATAACCTGCCAACGCTCCAAGGGGTCCCAGGGCCATGAAGCCCATCACCCCACCAATCCATTTTCCTAATCCCATATATACTTTTTTAGTGGTTTAACGTTTTACGTCTGCTTCTCTTAAGACCAACCATTTCCCGCTCCTCAGCCGCAGCAAAAAGAGAGTCCCTCGCAGACATAGTTCCGAACACATGGCTACCCAGGCACCGCACAAGCCCATCCAAGGAGCCAGAAAAGCTGCCAGCGGCAAACGGACCAACCAGATGCTGCAAAAATTCATCAGTGTGGGTGCCACTGTACTGCCGGCCCCTACAAATACACCATAGGTCACAATGGCAGCGGCAAACAACGGTTCGGCAAAGGCTTCTATGCGCAATACCTCTACCCCCATCGCTACCACGCGAGCATCGGGAGTCATGCAACCGATCATCAGTGGGGCAGCCATGTACATCACAATTCCCATCACGGTCATGACACCGATTCCCAACCCTACGGTGATGCGGGCAAACTGCCACATCAAGTCCTTGCGACGGGCCCCCAGACTGTGCCCTACCAAGGTTACAGCAGCATCCGACACACCATACCCGGGCATGTAACAGATACTTTCTGCAATGATGGCAAACGAATTGGCCGCAATGGCCAAGGTACCCAATGGCGCCACGATGACTGTGTATAGAATCTGTGCGCCACACATCACCACCCGTTCGCACATCATCGGAATCCCTATGCGCAGGGCTTTCCGAAAACAGGCACCCGACAGGAGGAAAGGAAGCGCAACCCGGCGAAGGCACAGGTCAGGGGTACAGAAGGCCGCCCGATAGAGCAAGAGAGCAGCTGTTGCATATAGTGCCAGTGCGGTACCGACAGCAGCTCCTGTCACTCCCCATCCGGCTCCGGGTATCCAGATACCGGCCACCTGCCGTGTGGGAAAAATCAGCAAGGCGTTGAACAGGATATCCAATACACACATCAACAGGCTAAATGCCGTAGGGGTATAGATATTTCCGCTGCAACGCATCATGCCTCCGGCCAGGAGATAGAGAGCCAGTGCCGGCATGGAACAGGCATAAATGAAGAAATACGAGGAAGAGGTGGGGAGAATTTCAGGGGCACCTCCCAACCATCCCGGCAGGTAGCGGCTCAAGCAGGTGCCGAACATCAACAGAAAGATGCCGAACAGAGGGACAAGAACCAGCGACTGGCGGAATACGTCACGAGCCCCTTCAGAATCCTTGGCTCCCAACCGATGGGCTACCTGAACGTAGAAGCCGGCGGCCCATGAGGCACACAGACCGGAAAACAGCCATGCCGTAGTCGATACCAGCCCAATGGAAGCGGAAGCAGCTGCTCCCAGACTCCCCACCATGGACGCATCAATATACTGCATCACGATGGACGAGAACTGGGCAATGACCGAAGGAAGACTCAGCCGGACCGTCAATGCCAACTGCTGCCGCCATGTCAAGATCTGACCGCCACGAATCCGTGCCAACTGTTCTTCTACTTCCGACATATCCTTCCTGTCTTCACCTAATAAGCTTGTTGATCACCCCCCAAAGCATTAGTCAGCGTCTTGAAAATGATGTAGAGGTCCAGCAGGAATGACCAGTGCTCAATGTACCAGATATCTCCTCGTATGCGCCCTTCCATGTCCTTCAGTTCCTTAGTCTCCCCTCGGAATCCGGTCACCTGGCTCCAGCCGGTAATGCCGGGCTTCACGAAATGGCGTACCATGTATTTATCAATCAACTTGGAATACTCCTCCGTATGCTTCAACATGTGAGGACGGGGCCCCACCACACTCATATCCCCCATCAGTACATTGATGAATTGAGGCAACTCGTCAATATTGGTTTTCCGCATGATTTCTCCCCAACGGGTCTTACGGGGGTCATTTTTGGTTGCCTGCAAAGTATCTGCCTCCTTATTGACCTTCATACTGCGAAACTTTATGCAGTAGAACTCCTTGTCATTCAAGCCATTCCGCTTCTGTCGGAAAAAGATGGGACCAGGCATCGTCAACTTGGTGATGATTGCCACAACGAAGAAGATAACCGGAAACAACGTACAGAGAAACAGCAACGAAAAGACAATGTCGAACAGGCGTTTCAGGAAAGCATTGTCTGCCCGTTCGAGGGCCGTGTTATGAAGGGAAAGCACCGGCACGTCACCTACGGAGCTCAGATACATCCGGTTGTGAAGATAGTTATGCAAATTAGGCACACTGTAGAAATGCACCAGATGATTCTCACAATAATCCAGAATGTGAATGATACGTTCGCTGTCACTCGAATGCAAACCGCAAAACAGGTTCGTCACCTCCGGATGCTGGCTCAAATACTCATTGACCTCTTCAGGAGTTCCCAAATAAAGGGTACTAGCCGACAACTTGTCATTCGGCAGATCGTCAAAATATCCGGCCACATGGTATCCGTTCCCTCCGTCATCGGTCAGTTCGTGATACAGTTCCCTGATACTGCGAGAACTTCCCACCAATACCACATGCTGCAGGTTCCTTCCTCTTCTCCGGAAATATATCACCAACAGGCGCAGAGTAATCCGCACCAACAACGCGGCCACCAGAAATGCAGTCAGAAAAACCATGAAAAACAAAGTACGTACTTTCATGATGGCACCGAAGGCCACCACCATCCCGAAAATGAGTCCAAAGAGTGAAACGGTCTTCAATACCTGTACCAGCACCTCATACAACAACACCTTCCGCTTGTAGAGTACCATCCCCACTTTCATCGATGCAATCAAATAGCACAAAGTAAGAATCACTATCATCTTGGTGTCTCCCAGATGAATCATGCAATCATGACCTGCCCGTTCAAAAAGCGTCCTCAAAAAGAGAAACAACACGTTGCTTACGCATACATCGCATACAATCGTCATCAGCTTGATGAGATTGTTGCCTCTAAATAAAGAAGGAGATGGCGTGTACATATTATATTCGTTTTTTTGGTGAATTCTTTCATTTTTCTTTTCTGGGAGCAAAGATAGATAAAAAATATGTATAAAACAAATAAATTCCCTTGCTAATAAATAGGACACCCCCTAAAAAAAATAACAGATTCCTCAGACGCATCTTTTATCTGTGAAATCTGTATCTCCTACTTACGAAATAATTCCCTGCGGAAGCTGGGGGATTCGAACCCCCGGTACGATAATCTCGTACGTCAGTTTAGCAAACTGGTGGTTTCAGCCACTCACCCAAACTTACTTACTTCGTAGCGCATACGGGAATCGAACCCGTGTTTCAGCCGTGAGAGGGCCGCGTCCTAGGCCACTAGACGAAAGCGCCATATTCGTTGAGTCCTTCGCGCGGAAGCTGGGGGATTCGAACCCCCGGTACGATAATCTCGTACGTCAGTTTAGCAAACTGGTGGTTTCAGCCACTCACCCAAACTTCCTCACTTTGTAGAACTCTGCGTTATCTCTCAAATGCGGTGCGAAGATAGAGCCTTTTTTCGAGATGTGCAAGCTTTTCTGCAATTTTTCTTGCATTATTTTCTTTACTAATTTATAAAATACTGATTCAAAATCGGTTAATCAAAAAGAAATTTCTTCCCTATTCAATTAGCCTATACCTTATTTTAATGATAGACATTGTCCGATCCGCACTTAAACGTTTTTTTCATCCATCCATGAGTGCTATTCCATACAGATTGGCTATCTTTGTAACGCTAAACTGTAAATGAAATATGAGAAAACAACTTCTTTCGGCAACTGTAGCCATGCTCTTGCTGGCTGGTTGCAGCTCGGTACCCATTACCGGACGTAAACAAATGTTGCTGGTTTCCGACCAGGAAGTATTGTCATCAAGTCTGACCCAATACAACAGCTATATGCAGACAGCTACCCGGTCGTCCAATGCCACGCAATCAGCCATGGTAACACGTGTCGGCAAAAAGATTGCCGCTGCCACTGAACAATACTTGTGCCAAAACGGCTTGAGCAGCCAGCTCAGTGAATTCGCCTGGGAATTCAACCTCGTAAAAGATGACCAGGTCAATGCCTTCTGCATGCCAGGCGGAAAAATCGTTGTATATGAAGGTCTGATGAAGATCGTCTCGTCCGACGATGAACTGGCTGTCGTCATCGGCCATGAAGTGGCCCATGCCGTGGCCAAACACAGCAACGAGCGGATGAGCCAAGAAATCCTGGCCCAATACGGTGCGAAGATTCTCAGTTCGACATTGGCGCAGAAAAGTGCAGCTACCCAGCAGTTGGCCGGACAAATCTACGGACTCGGAGCGCAATACGGAGCCATCCTCCCCTTCTCACGCAAGCACGAATCGGAAGCCGACTACATGGGACTGATCTTCATGGCAATGGCTGGCTACAATCCGGAAGTCGCCATCACCTTCTGGCAGAAGATGTCCGCCGGCGGCGGTACCAGTGTCCCCGAATTCATGAGTACTCATCCCAGCGACTCCCGACGCATCAGTGACATCCAGAAAGAGTTGCCGGCCATCAAAGCCCAATACAAAAAATAGCCAATCCGCATATGCCCCAAGAACAGTCTTCCATCCAGGAGCGGCAGCGAATCCGATTCCAAGAGCCCAGACGGTACAAGGTACTGATCCATAATGACGATTTCACCACCATGGAGTTTGTCGTGAAGGTGTTGGTGCAGGTGTTTTTTAAGTCACCTGCCGAAGCGGAAGTACTGATGCTGAAAGTCCACCACAGCGGACAAGCCGTGGTGGGCGTCTATTCATACGACATTGCCCAATCCAAGGTCCGCAAGGCTCTCGGCATGGCACAAAGGGAGAATTTTCCCTTGCGCTTCAGTGTCAAGCCGGAGGACGAAGATTAATTCCCGTTTACCGATATGGATATCCCCTATTCCTTTCCCACCAATGCTGCTTTAAGTGCAGCCCAGCAGAAAGCCCAGCAGGCACGGCACGAGTTTATTCTGCCCGAGCATCTGCTGGCTGCCCTTCTCGAACAAACCCCGTTTGTGCAGGCACTGGAAGTATGTTTGGTGCCCGTTGACGTACTGGAGCAGAACGTCAACCACTATCTGCAATACGAAGTGGAGAGAATACCTCCCAACGTCCCGTATGAACTGCAGATTTCCGCACAGCTGCACCAGGTCCTGCAGTTCGCCTACCTGCAAGTGCAGAATTCCAATGCTCCCCAGCTGGATATCCCTCACCTCATACAAGGACTGATCCAGTTGAAAGAATCATGGGCTACGCATTTCCTGCTGGAAGCAATCAACAACGACGTGAACGACTTCATGAGCGAACTGATTACGGTCTACGAGGAGAGTGTCGAGGAGGGGCCAGCCGCCTCTCCTTCGGAACACTCCCCGACTCCGTGGAAGCAATTTGTCACCTGCCTGAACGATACCTACTACCTGCACAACCAGCTGATTGGGCGGGAAGCGGAGCTGGAACGCACCATTCAGGTACTCTGCCGGAAAGAGAAGAACAATCCGTTGCACGTGGGCGAACCGGGTGTGGGCAAAACGGCTTTGGCCTACGGACTGGCAGAACGGATTGAGGGCGGACTGGTTCCCGAACGGCTTCAGGGAAGCCACATCTACGAACTGGACCTCGGCGGTCTGCTGGCAGGCACCCAGTTCAGGGGCGACTTCGAGAAACGGCTGAAAGCCATCATGGAAGGACTCTGCAAAGAAGGAAACGCCATTGTCTACATTGACGAAATCCATAACCTTGTAGGTGCCGGACGGTCGGGTGAGGGTTCCATGGATGCTTCCAACTTACTGAAGCCGTATCTGGAGGGAGAAAACATCCGTTTTATCGGATCGACTACCTACGACGAGTTCAACCGGTATCTTTCGAAAAGCAAGGGATTGCTCCGACGCTTCCAGCAGATAGATATTCCGGAACCGGATATCAACGAAACGGTACGCATCGTGGAAGGGCTGAAGAACAACTATGAAACGTTTCATCATGTCAGCTACGCCGATGGAGTCATCGACTATGCCGTACAGGCCAGTGCCCGTTTCATCAACGACCGTTTCCTGCCCGACAAAGCCATCGACCTGATTGACGAGGCAGGTGCCTACCGGGAGCTTCACCCCCTGCCGGATACATCCATACAACTGGTCGACAAGACCGTGATAACCGACATTCTATCACATCTCTGCAAAGTCAATGCACAGGCCCTGAAAGAGGAAGACAATACCGCTCTGGAAACCCTTCATGCCCGCATCAGCAGCCAGATTTACGGACAAGAAGAAGCGGTCTGCCAAATCGTGGAAGCAGTGCAGCTCTCCAAGGCGGGACTGCTGGACGACAATAAGCCGATGGCTAGTCTGCTCTTTGTCGGTCCGACAGGCGTAGAAAAGACAGAAGTGGCAAAGGTTCTGGCAGCCGAACTGGGCATTGCCCTGCAACGGTTTGACATGAGCGAGTATACAGAAAAGCATACGGTAGCCAAGCTCATCGGCTCTCCCGCCGGCTATGTGGGGTATGAAGATGGCGGCCTGTTGACAGACGCTTTGAGAAAGACGCCCAATTGTGTCCTGTTGCTCGACGAAATCGAAAAGGCACATCCGGACATCTTCAACATTCTCCTGCAGGTCATGGACTATGCCGTACTGACCGACAACAAGGGGAGGAAAGCGGATTGCCGCCATGTCATTCTCCTCCTGACCTCCAATGCCGGCGCACAGTATGCCCGCCAGGCAGCAGTGGGATTTACGGGCCAGACCAGTGTGGGAGAAGCCATGCTGAAACAAGTCAAGAAGACATTCAAGCCGGAATTTCTCAACCGTCTGACGGCAACGGTGGTTTTCCACGACATGGACCAGGATATGGCTGCTCGCGTCCTCAACAAGAAACTGGCAGAGGTAAAGGAGAAACTGGCGAAGAAAAAGGTCACCTTAGAACTGACGGCTGAAGCGTACGACTGGCTCCTTCGGAAAGGGTTTACTCCAGAATACGGCGGACGTGAAATCGACCGTGTCTTGACAGCATACCTCAAGCCCTTGCTGATGAAGGAACTCCTGTTCGGCAGCCTGAAGAAGGGAGGTAACATCCGCATCACCACCCGCGAAAACCAACTGACAGTAGCACCTCATTCCCACTCCTAACTGCATTATGGTATTCCAACTGACCCGAAGACTGGCTTTTCCCAACCCGTATGATGGAGATCCCGACGGATTGCTGGCCATAGGAGGAGACTTGTCGGTCGACCGTCTGCTCCTGGCCTATTCCAATGGCATTTTCCCCTGGTTCCCTTACCGCCAGTCCACCATCGAATGGTGGTGTCCTTTGCAACGCTTTGTCATCTTCCCCGATGAAATCCATGTGTCACATTCCATGCGTACTTTGATGAACAAGCGACTGTACGAAGTCACTTTCAATGAGGCATTCCCAGCAGTCATCGAATTGTGTGGCCGACTGAGGGCGCACGAAGAAGGGGCTTGGCTGGGGCAACGGATGACGGAGGCTTACATCCGCCTTTTCGAGCAACGGCTGGCTGCCAGCGTGGAGGTATGGGAGGAGAACCGGCTGGTCGGAGGACTGTACGGTGTTTGTATCGGGAAGTGCTTCTTTGGCGAGAGCATGTTCTCTTTGGTTCCCAGCGGATCGAAACTGGCCCTGATTCACTTGGCTCGCTTCCTGCAGGAACGGGGAGGAAAACTCATCGATTGCCAGTTTGAGACTCCCCACTTGAGAAGCATGGGCGGTCGGTACATATCGTATGAAGAATATATGCAGATTGTCCGAGGTGAGGAAGAGAATCAGGAATGATTTTCCCCTTTTTCGTTAATCTCTGACAAAAATGTTCCACCAATGGTTTTTCTTCTTATATTTGTGCAAAAGAACATGAGTATGAAGAAGTATTTGATTGGAGCAATCATCGTTGCCACGGCTATAGGAGCAAGCGGCTGTGGAACAGCCGGTATGGCTGGCGATCCGAATGCTATCTTGAGTGGAGCCATGATTGGGAACAACCTGGGTGGAGCCATCGGCGGATTGATTGGTGACAATGGACATGGCTGGCACGGAAGCTACCGGGGATCGGCCATTGGCAGCATTGTCGGAACCCTTGCGGGAGCTGCTATCGGCAATGCGCTCACTACTCCGCCATCTGCACAGGTCAAGGAATACGCTCAGGACGAACCGACCTACCCACCCTATCCGGACAGACCGTTGAGGGAGGAGAATACATCGGCCATTTGCCAGCTGAGAATCAAGAACATCCGATTTATCGACGACAGTCGGGATCATGTCATCTCTTCAGGAGAACAGAGTAAGGTCATTTTCGAGATTCTCAATGAAGGGGATTTGCCGGCATACGGAGTTGTACCCGTTGTCGCAGAGACTACTGGTCGGAAGAAGATTTTCATTTCGCCTTCTGTCATGGTCGAACGCATCCTGCCGCACAACGGCATCAAGTACACCGCCACCATCAGTGCCGGCAAACGCATCAAAGAGGGACACATTACCTTGCATATCGCCATAGCAGACAGCAACGGACAAGAATACGACTGGCAGGATTTCACCTTACCCACCCGTAAATAGCCGCCTGTAAAAAAATATCTGTCATACCGAGTGCGGTGCAGAATCTGAAAAGCATTATTGTATGCATTCAGATCCGCGCCGCATTCGGTATGACAATTTAACAGGTACGCTGGATATGGCACACCCTCAGAATGAGGAGCACAACGTTTCGTGCCAGCCTCTCTCTGATTATCGGAGACGTTCGTACGCCTTCACCAGCATTTCGTCCTTCCCGATGGCACGGATGGCCAAGTAATTCAAAATGATACTTACCAGCGGCAAACACAGGCTCCAGGACGGAGCAAAGCTGTCGTCCCCCTCATGCATCCAGACGAAAGCCACCAGCGTGGCATAATAACCGATAAGCAGAATCGAGCAGAACAGGGTGATGCGAATCTGCAGCATCCGCTTCTTGTACAAAAAAATCGTTCCCAGTGACAAGGCACCCACTAACAGCAACAAGGCGAACAAGGCCCACGGCTGGTAATCGGCAGTTCCGTCAGCTGCCACCAATGCCAGGTTTGTGAATTCGGTAATCGTATAGTCGGCAGCAATGAAATTGCCCACCGGCAACGACAGGGCCACGACCATCAGCACAGCGACGACCAGCAAATAGACGGTTTGGATACGCTGTATCATTACTGCAGTTTTTCTTTTTCCTTGGCAGGATTCCGGTAATACACCTTTCCTTCGATATACTCCTGAGTGGCAATCAGCGTCGGTTTCGGCAATTTCTCGTAATAGCGCGAAATCTCAATCTGCTCACGGTTTTCGAACACTTCTTCCAGATTGTCATTGTACGAAGCAAACTCCTGCAGTTTCTTGGAAAGATCGTTCTTCATTTCCACAGCAATCTGGTTGGCACGCTTACCAATGATGGCTACAGTTTCGTACACATTTCCGGTTTCCTCCCACAAATCCCTCATGTTGCGGGTGACGGTCGTAGTGGGAGCATTCGTCTTTTTGTAATCCATAATCTGTTATTTAATAAATACTTGTTTAATTTTCTTCCTCTACAAATTTGTGGGCATCCTTGAAGATGTCTTCCACCTCTTTCATATACTTGCTTTCGGGGAACTCATTCTTGAAGGCATAGTACTCATCGACCGTTTCACGCATACGGTCCTGCTTCTTCTCGTCCACACTGGCCTTGGCCATATCGTATTTGGCCCGAAGAATCAGAATGGACAAGTCTTCCCGAAAACGGGTATAAGGATATTCCCGCAAGGCATTCTGGGCGGTAATGACAGCCGCCTGATAGTTGTTGCCCGTACTGCTGTAAACGGTGTTACCCGTATAGGACCCCAGGTCATAATACAATTTGGCCGACAGCAATTCCTTTTCCACCAGCTTGTCCTGCAATTCAAAAATCATGTTCTGCGCCATGTCACGCCGCTGACTGGCCGGGAAATACTCCACGAACATCTGCAGTTCCTGGATGGCCTTGTACGTACTGGTCTGGTCCAGCCGAGGTTCCGGCGTATCCAGATACAATGCCTTGCCCGAAAAGAACCTTGCCAGTTCCGTGTAAGTACCTCGAGGATATGTCGTATAATAAGTGGTGAAATAATGCGAGGCCGTCACGTAGTCCCCTTGATTGAAATACGTCATGGCCAGCATATAAGCGGATTCCTCTCCATTGGCCGTACCTTTGAGGATACGCACCAAATCTTCCAGAATAACTGCCGCTTTGGTATTCTGTCCCTTGGCGAAGTAGCTCTTTGCCGCTTCGTATTTATAATCGTTATCCGTGCTTTTCAGCACCTTGTTGTACTCTCCACAGGAGGTCAGTACACCTGCAGAAAGAAGGCCCATTACGATGTATCTTTTCATATTTTTCTATATAGTCGTGCAAAATTACTCTTTTCCAGTGAAATCTACAACAGTTCCTCCGCCTTTTAAGGGATTTTTTTCTTTTTCTTGTGCGGAGACGTATTTTTTGCCTATCTTTACCACGTCTACCAATATGACTGAACCATGAATTTTGAATTAGTATCCGACTATCGGCCCACCGGTGACCAACCGGAAGCCATCGCCCAACTCACGGAAGGAATCCGACAGGGAGTCGCCGCCCAAACCCTCCTGGGGGTGACAGGCTCAGGAAAAACTTTCACAATTGCCAATGTCATACGCAATATCAACAAGCCGACCTTGATTCTCAGTCACAACAAGACCCTGGCGGCTCAGTTGTACGGCGAGTTCAAGAATTTCTTTCCCCACAATGCTGTGGAATACTATGTGTCTTATTATGATTACTACCAGCCTGAAGCGTACATTCCTTCTACCGATACCTACATCGAGAAAGACCTGGCCATCAACCAGGAAATCGACCAGTTACGCTTGGCCGCTACTTCTGCCCTGCTCTCCGGACGAAAGGATGTAGTGGTAGTTTCCTCTGTCTCGTGTATCTATGGTATGGGCAACCCTGCCGACTTCTACAACAATGTCATCGATATCCGTCGGGGGGGACGCATTGACCGCAATGTTTTCCTGCGACGGCTGATCGACAGCCTGTATGTGCGCAATGACATAGAGTTGAACCGCGGAAACTTCCGGGTGAAGGGCGATACCATCGACATTTCCCTCGCCTACTCCGACAACGTGCTGCGCGTGATGTTCTGGGACGATGAAGTTGACAGCATTGAAGAGGTGGACCCGGTTTCATACCATCGCATCGAGGAATTTGAAGAGTACCGAATCTTCCCGGCCAACCTGTTCATGACGACACAAGAGAGCGTGCAACGGGCCATCCACCAAATAGAAGATGACCTCACGGCGCAAGTCCGCTATTTCGAGGAAATCGGCAAGCCGTATGAAGCGAAACGCATTTATGAGCGGGTAACGTATGACATGGAAATGATTCGTGAACTGGGGCATTGCTCGGGCATCGAGAACTATTCCCGGTACTTCGACGGACGGGCGGCTGGTACCCGCCCCTACTGTCTGCTGGATTTTTTCCCCGATGATTTCCTGATTGTCATCGACGAGAGCCATGTCAGTGTTCCTCAGATTCGTGCCATGTATGGAGGAGACTATGCCCGCAAAAAGAACCTCGTAGAATTCGGGTTCCGCTTGCCGGCAGCCATGGACAACCGTCCGCTGAAGTTCGAGGAATTCCAGGAAATGGCCAAGCAGGTTATTTATGTCAGTGCCACCCCGGCCGACTACGAATTGCAGCAAAGTGAAGGTGTTGTTGTCGAGCAAGTCATCCGTCCTACCGGATTGCTCGACCCAGTCATCGAGGTACGTCCCAGCCTGAATCAGATTGACGACCTGATGGAGGAAATCCATCAGCGCATCGATAATAAGGAACGGGTCTTGATCACCACCCTGACCAAACGCATGGCAGAAGAGCTGACCGAATACCTGTTGAACAACGGCGTAAGCTGCGCCTACATCCACAGCGATGTCGACACCTTGGAACGAGTGAAAATCATGGACGATTTGCGCCAGGGCGTATACGATGTACTGGTCGGTGTCAATCTGTTACGTGAGGGACTGGATCTGCCCGAGGTGTCATTGGTGGCGATTCTCGATGCAGACAAGGAAGGCTTCCTCCGTTCCCACCGCTCGCTCACTCAGACGGCTGGACGTGCCGCCCGCAACGTGAACGGAAAGGTCATCATGTACGCCGACAAGATTACAGACAGCATGCAACAGACCATCGACGAGACCAACCGCCGGCGCGAAAAGCAACTTGCCTACAATGCCGCCCATGGCATCACGCCCCAGCAAATCAAGAAATCATTCAGCAACGTACTGGCTGGCCGTCACACCCCGGCCGAAGAAACGACTGCGAAAGGGCAAAAAGCCTACACTGAAACCGAAGCCCAACTGTATGCAGCTGCCGACCCCATCGTGGAATACATGTCGAAGGAGCAGCTCAAGAAGAGCATCGACCGTACGCGCAAACTGATGCAAGAGGCTGCCAAGGCCCTCAATTTCATCGAAGCCGCTCAGTATCGCGACGAACTCATCCGCTTGGAGGATATCCTGAAACAGAAATAACGAGTTGAACTTTGCCACATCTTTATGAAGGGACGAGGCTAGGTTCCCTCAATCTCAGAACCGTTTCTCGTTGAAAAAGACGCTTGGAAGGACACATAAAAAAAGGAAGAGACAAAGTCATTTCATCCACTTGCGCATCTGTATACCTGCGCTTCAATGACTTTGTCTCTTCGTCTCTATAGATTATCCTGTCGGTATTATCCGCCGAAGTTATCGTACAGGATAGAGCTTTCTTCTACGCCGAGGCTGTCCAGCATACCCACCACTGCCTTCGACATCGGACCAGGACCACACATGTAGTATTCGATGTCTTCCGGAGCTTCGTGGTCTTTCAGATAAGTGTTCAGCATTACCTGATGAACAAAGCCTGCCGTATATTTTACGCCCGCTGCATCGGCTGCAGGATCGGGACGGTCAAGCGCCAGATGGAAGTGGAAGTTGGGGAAATCTTTCTCCAGCTGCAGGAAGTCCTGCAGGTAGAACACTTCGTTCAAGGCACGGGCACCATAGAAGTAGTGCATCTGACGGTCGGTCGTATGCAACGTACGAGTCATGTGCATGATCTGTGCGCGCAACGGAGCCATACCGGCACCACCACCTACCCAAATCATTTCCTTCTTCGAGTTGAAGATGGGATGGAAATCTCCGTAAGGACCACTCATCGTCACTTTATCACCCGGTTTCAACGTAAAGATGTAAGACGAAGCGATACCCGGCATTACATCCTGGAAGCCTACCTGAGGTTTCGGCTTGAACGGCGGAGTGGCGATACGTACCGTCAACATGATTCGATCACCTTCTGCCGGATAGTTGGCCATAGAGTAAGCACGGATGGTTTCCTGCGTATTCTTACACTTCAAGCCAAACAGACCGAACTTTTCCCATGCAGGAAGATATTCCGGACCGATGAGGTCTTTGTCGATATCCTTGTTGTAATCCATTTCATAAGTAGGAATCTTGATCTGTGCGTACGAACCTGGCAGGAAGTCCATGTGTTCGCCCTTCGGCAATGCCACGATAAATTCCTTGATGAAGGTAGCCACGTTCTTGTTGGAGATGACTTCACATTCCCATTCCTTCACGCCCATTACGGATTCAGGCACCTTGATGGACAGGTCGCCCTTCACCTTCACCTGACAGCCCAGACGCCAGTGGTCCTTCTGCTGCTTACGGCTGAAATGGCTCACTTCAGAAGGAAGGATTTCACCACCACCTTCAACTACCTGACATTTGCACTGGCCGCAAGACCCTTTACCACCACAAGCTGACGGCAGGAACACATTGTTCACGGCCAAAGTGTTCAACAGTGTCGAGCCGGATTCCACCTCCAGCTGGTTCTCGCCGTTGACCGTAATTTTCACCTTACCCGAGGCAACCAGGAAATTCTTGGCTACCAACAGGATGACAACCAGCACAAGAATAGTCACCAGGAATACTCCAATGCTCGCTAAAATAAAATTCATATCCATTGTATATTCCTTTCCTAATTAGATGTTCAAACCAGAGAAACACATAAAGGCCATGGCCATCAGACCTACCGTAATGAACGTAATGCCCAAGCCACGCAGCGGTGCCGGTACGTCAGAGTAAGCCATTTTCTCACGGATAGCTGCCAGACCGACAATGGCCAGCAACCAGCCGATACCCGAACCGAAAGCGTAAGCCAGTGCGTCACCGATGCCACCGATGAATTTCGGATCAGTTTCGGCCAGCGTGATGCGCTGCTGCATGAACAGTGAAGCACCCATGATGGCACAGTTAACGGCAATCAGCGGCAGGAAGATACCCAGTGAAGCGTAGAGCGAAGGGCTGAAACGTTCCACAATCATTTCCACCAACTGCACGATGGCGGCAATGACGGCAATGAAGAGGATAAAGCTCAAGAAGCTCAGGTCAATGCCCAGAATACCATCGGCACCCAGCACCTTGGTCTGGAGCAGATAGTTGACCGGCAGTGTAACCACCAGCACGAAGGTGACGGCGATACCCAGTCCGAGGGCAGTCTTCACATTCTTCGATACAGCCAAGTAAGAGCACATACCCAAGAAGAATGCGAATATCATATTGTCCACAAAAATGGAGCGGACTAATAAACTAAAAAAGTGTTCCATAAATTCCTTTAATTTTCAATTATCAATTCCGAATTATGAAGATAATTCATCATTTTTCCTGCAGTTCCTTGTGCTTGGCACGCTGGTACCAGATCAGGCAAGCCACGATAATCAACGCCATCGGCGGCATCAGCATCAGACCGTTGTTCATGTAACCGATGTTCTTCAGGGCTTCATAGTTCAGTACGTTGAATCCCAAAAGAGTACCCGATCCCAACAGTTCACGGAAGAAAGCAGTGATGACCAGCACCTTGGCATAACCAAGACCATTGCCGATACCGTCCAGACAAGATTCCCACGGACCGTTGGCCATGGCAAACGCTTCCAGACGACCCATCAGGATACAGTTCGTAATGATCAGACCCACATACACAGAGAGCTGCACGCTCACGTCGTAGGCAAAAGCCTTCAGCAGCTCACTCACGATGGTAACCAACGCAGCGACTACCACCAGCTGTACGATGATACGGATACGGTTAGGCACGGTCTTGCGCAACAATGAAATCACTACGTTGGCAAAGGCAGTGATGATGGTCACCGAAAGTCCCATCACGATAGCCGGTTCCAGTTTTGAGGTCACCGCCAACGCAGAACAGATACCCAGCACCTGTATGGTAACAGGGTTGTTCATGCTGATAGGAGTAGAAAATACTTCCTTGTTCTTAGCTGAAAATAAATTTCCCATGTTATATTCTCCTCCTTAATTATTCATTAGTAGTTAAAAAATTCGTGTAGTTGGCCAGGCACTCCTTCAGCATAGCATCTACACCTTTCGAAGTGATCGTACCACCGGACACACCGTCCACCTGGAATTCAGGACGTTCCACCTTGCCGTTCTTTTCTACCCCAAGAGCGACAGTCGTTCCGTCCATGACCTGCTTGCCCTGAAACTGGGTCTGGAACCAGTCGGCTGCAATCTCAGCACCCAAGCCCGGAGTCTCCGAAGCGTGCGAGAAGAAAGTTCCGAACACGGTGTTCTTGTCATCATTCAAAGCCACATAGCCCCAGATGGCTCCCCACAGACCGGCACCGTAAACGGGAATGACGTACTTCGTCTGGCCGTCCACCTTGCACACAAAGACGTGGTTCTTGTCATCGTTGGCATAGTTGGTAACGAATGCACCTTCATAGGGAGCCAGACTGCCGTCGGCTGCCACAATCATGTCCTGAGCCTCTACCTGCTGGAAAGCGGCATCGGCATCCTTTACACCCTTGACACCCAATGAAGAAAGAATCTGTTTCTTCGTGTCAAGCTCAATGTTCTTGTTCTGCTGGTCTCTCAGCGTAGAGTTGACAAATGCCAGCAGGAATGCTACGATAACAACCATTACCGAAGCATAGATGATAGTATAAGCGTTACTATTGGTATTCATAATTATTCGGTTTTTAATGGTTGGACAAAGCACGTTTTGCACGGCGGGAAATATTGTTCTGCACCACTACATAGTCAATCAGCGGAGCGAAGATGTTCATCAGCAGGATGGCAAGCATCATACCTTCGGGATAACCGGGGTTCAGCACACGGATAATGATGGCCATGGCACCGATCAGGAAACCATAGACAAACTTACCGTTTTCCGTACGGGAAGAAGTCACAGGGTCAGTAGCCATGAACACAGCACCGAAGCAGAAGCCGCCCAGACACAGGTGTTCGTACCACGGCATGTGAGCCATGGCGGTATCAGGACCGATGGCATTGAAAACACAGCCCATGAAGGCACCACCCACAAAGACAGACAGCATGGTCTTCCAGCTGGCAACACCGGTCCACAACAGAATCACAGCACCAATGGCAATAGCGATGACACTGGTTTCACCAATGGAACCCGGAATCAGACCTACCACCATGTCGCTCAAGCTATAAGTGATGTCCACATTCGTAGAAGCCTGGCCCAACGGAGTGGCAGCTGTCAGGCCATCTACTGAACCTCCCAGACCGAAAATGCTGCTGCCCGATACCCAGACGGCATCACCCGACATCTTGGCAGGATAAGCGAAAAACAGGAAAGCACGGGTAATCAAGGCCGGGTTGAAGATGTTCATACCAGTACCGCCGAACACTTCCTTTGCGAAGATTACAGAGAAAGCAACAGCAACGGCCAGCATCCACAACGGGCACTCTACCGGAACAATCATCGGAATCAGCATACCTGAAACCAGGAAACCTTCCTGGATTTCTTCCTTCTTCCATTGTGCCACTACGAATTCGATACCCAGACCGACCACATAGGAAACAATGATTTTGGGCAATACGGCCAGGAAGCCGTAGATAAACATTTCGCAGAAACTGCCTTCCGTACCCGTATGGGTAAAGTGCTGGTAGCCTACGTTATACATACCGAACAACAGGGCCGGTATCAAAGCGATGACCACGAGCGACATGATACGTTTGCTGTCAATCGCATCGTGGATGTGCGTACCCGTCTTCGAAGTCGCATTCGGGACGAACAAGAATGTTTCGAATCCGTCGAACACAGAACGAAGAGCCTGGTATTTGCCGCCCTCTTCAAAGTTCGGCTTTATCTTATCGAGATAATTTCTTAACGCGTTCATTCTATTTATAATCTATAAGTTAATTTATTAGCACATTTCACGGCGAAGCATGTCCAGTCCGTCACGTACAATCCGCTGCAGTTCCATCTTCGAAGAGCAGACAAATTCGCACAAGGCAAAGTCCTCCGGAGCCACTTCGTAGATGCCGAGCTGTTCCATGCGGTCGATATCACCGGCAATGATCGCCTTGATGAGGTATTCCGGCAGGATGTCCATCGGCAATACGCGGTCGTATTCGTTCGACATGATCATGTGACGTTCGCCTCCCTTCACACGGGCATCCAGCGAATATTCCTTCTTGCCCTGCAACCAGCTGAAATAAGAGCGGCTGGTGCTGAACTCGTTCACGCGCGGCATAATCCACCCCAACATTTCATGGATGTCACTGCCTTCAGGAATCACCGTCAACTGTGAATGGAAAGCACCAAGGAAGCCATTGGGAGACACCTTTTTACCGGTCAGGGGATTGCCGCTGATGTAGCGCAGCTCGCGACCGGTCGTCACGTTCCCTGCAAACACGTTGGTCAACAACGCACCCACTTTCAGCTTGCAGTAAGCCGGTTTCTTCACTTCCGAACCTGTAACGGCTACAGTACGGGTCAAGTCTACATGACCGGTGTTGAACAGACGGCCAATGAAGATGACAGCCTGCGGATCAATGGTCCATACCGTCTCGCCTTTGTTCACCGGAGCCAAATGATTGATTTGCACACCTACGTTACCAGCCGGATGCGGTCCGTCAAATACGTTCACCTCCACATTCTTTGCATTGATCAGGGCAGACGACTTCTGCGAAGCAGCGATGCTCAGATACGTTTTGGCCAGCTTGGCCAAAGCGTCCAGGCCGGTCTGGAAGTTGGCCTCTTCCCCTTTCAGGGCAATCTCGAAATCGGGAGCCAGCGGATTCGTGTCGAAAGCCGATACGAAGATGGCCTTCGGAGCGACCGTGGGATCAGCCACTACATCGTACGGACGCTGGCGGATAAAGGCGAACATACCGGCATTCAGCAACGCTTCCTTGACGGCAGCACTGTTCAACTGGGCAACATTCTTTTTACCGAAATCCTCCAAGTCCTGTTCGGCTGCGGCTTCTACCGTAATGCTCAATACCTTACGGCGGGCGCCACGCTCCACGCTTGTAACTACGCCACTGACGGGCGATACAAATTTCACTTCAGGATGATTCTTGTCAATGAACAAGGGTCCCCCGGCCATTACATATTCCTGTTCCTTCACGACCACCTTCGGAGTGACACCTGTAAAATCGTCGGGACACAATGCATAGAATCCCGGCTCCTTGACAGACACCACCTCAGCAGCAGCCTTGCCCTTCAGGTTTATGTCCAAGCCTTTACGTAATTTAATTAAATTAGCCATATTAGGTTGTAAAAAAATGTTTTTTGTATTCTGCGTGCAAATTTAATAATTAATGCCGTAAAGCAATAAGAAAATGGGAAGTAATTCAAGAGAAATTTCACCCATTTTTCATCGTGCGCGTTAACAAACATCAAACTCTTTCGAATCTTCTGAGAGGTGCAACCCAGAAAAGAAAAAGCTACCCGGAAACAAAGGGAAGGCGGAAGCATCCGCCGGAAAAACCCTTCGTTTCCGGGCGACATCGTGCAAAACAGCATCAGCAAATATCGCTACAAGCGCTGCCTGCCATTCCGATGAACGACAGTCCATGACAAGCTACGCTCTCCCCGCCTACTCTTCTTCGGCAAACATCGGATCCCATGCCGGCAACTGCACCGGCTGTTGGCGGAACACCTTCAACACCTTTTCAGGAACATACTTTGTGTTAAGCACCAGGCGGAACATGTATTCGTTGAACCATTCGTCCGTCATGATGAGATGACCCTTGTAACCTGATTCTGCGCCCCAACTGTTTTCTACCATCCATTTCTTCGGCTGACCCGCTTCGTCCAGGTCTACTGCCATCAAGGTCATGGCATGAGCCGATCCGCTGGTAAAGGTCATGATACGCTCTTTCTTGTTCATGCCAAATGTCGTCCCCATCAACGAAGCATAGTCATAATTGTTCATGGCCAACAGACCGCGCTGAGAGTCCATCTGTCCCAGGTCGCTGGAGAAATACATCCGATTGCCGTCCTTCAAAGAAGCGATGGCCATCTGCTTGATGTCTTCCACCGGCAAATTTACGTATTTCCAGTTCATGCCGTCATAAACATGACGGTCATAGGCAATCTCATAGCACTTATAATAGTCGCGGGTCGGATCGTTCATCACCATCACATAGTCGGTCAGCAGCGAAGTGTCCCCGTATTTCTCCAGAAACGACTTCGGGGTATGGTGTTCCGTTTCCAGAGGATTGCCCTTTGCATCCTTGCGCACATAGTTAAATTCAGTAGGAGGCACTCCCAGCGTCAGGGTCAGCATCCGGTAGATGGTGCCCAGCAATTCGTTTTTGTAGGCCGCCAGTTCGGCCGGCTTCGCACCCTTGGCAGACTTCTCGCGCAAACGCAGTCCCCCTTCGCGCAATTTCTGTTTCAAGAGCGACGACATGGCACCCGTATGTTCGCTGCTGTAGGTTTCCGGCATCACTTCCTTCGGCACCAGACCGTATTTCATGACCAAGTCCGCCACCCCTGTAAACGTACCGCCATCCCCGATCGGATTCTTGAACAGCCATTGTACCGTCTGGTCCTCCATCGGCTGTCCGGCAGTGTCGATGATGGCCTGCAAGAACAGGTTCGACTTCTCCAGTTGGTCATAGAAGAAAGTATAAACCTGCGAGAATTCCAACGAGGGAAGATCATACTTTGCGATGGCCTTGGCCCGCATCACGTTCAGTCCCGTAAACATCCAGCAACGACCCGATGAACGCTGGTTGGTAATGCCTTTCGAGGGCACCTCGATTGAGAAATGCGTATCAAATGCCTGCTGGTTCTCCTGGTTCACCACCAGCTTCTTGATGTCATTCGAACCGATAGCATTGCGCAGGGCCTTGTCAGCCGGGGTATTCTGGTACGACTGTTTCAATTGGTTCAGCAATTCTGCTGAGATACCGCCCTGCTGTTGCGCCTGGGCAGTCATGGCCATTGCCATCAGGCAGGCCAGTGTCATGTATTTCTTCATCTTCTTCTATTATTGAGTAATTATTTCTTTCTCTGTTGGGCTAGGTTGCGGCTGCAAGGTACGATAAATCCTAAATCCCAGTGCCGCCACAAGAATACTCATCAGCGGACTCACGTAGTTGAATACGCAATAAGGCAGATACGTCAGGGTCGGCACATTCAGCACCGTTGCCTGCGTCATACCACACGTGTTCCAAGGAATCAGCACCGATGTCACCGTTACCGCATCCTCCGTCGTACGGCTCAGCAAACGCGTCTCGTAGCGGTTCGATTGGTAGATTCCCTTAAACATATTGGACGTCAAGATAATAGAGATATATTGGTCGGCTGTGGCCAAATTCAGAAACAGTCCACAACCCACCGTAGAGGCCACCATCCCCGTCAAGCGTCTGGCAAAATGGGCAAACATACGCGTAATACTGGCCAGCATGCCACTTGCTGTCATGGTACCTCCCAGACACATGGCACAAAGAATCAGCCACACCGTTCCCAGCATACCCTCCATGCCCCGCGTGGCCACCAGTTCGTTCAGTTCGGCATTTCCCGTCTGAAGAGAAGTACTGCCATACAACGCCTTCCAAGCTCCTTTCATCCACGTATCTCCTGCCGACAATCCTTCACCGACAATCTGCCGCACCACTTCCGGCTGAAAGACGAGCATAAACACTGTAGCCAGGCCAGCCGAGAGAAACAGGGTCACCAGTGAAGGTATCTTGCGGGCAATCAACACTGCCGTGACGAAAGGAACGACGAGTAACCAGGGTGTAATGTGGAATCGCTGCTCCAGCGACGTGGTGAAACTGGCCAGCTCCGTTGCCGAACCATTTCCATGGAGCCAACCGGCTACCAGAAATACCACTAAAGCCACGCATAGTGAGGGAACCGTCGTGAACATCATATATCGGATATGGGTAAAAAGCGGAGTTCCGGAGGTAGACGAAGCCAGAATCGTCGTGTCAGAAAGCGGCGACACCTTGTCTCCGAAATACGCCCCCGAAATGATGGCCCCTGCCACCCATCCGTCAGCAAATCCCTGCGCCTTGCCGATTCCCATCAAAGCAATCCCAATGGTAGCAATGGTCGTCCACGAACTCCCCGTCATCACCGACACCGCCGCACAGATCAGACAGGTAGACAACAGGAAGAACTGCGGGTGAATAATCTGCACGCCATAATAAATTAAGGTAGGAACCACCCCACTCAACATCCATACACTCGACAACGCCCCGATAATCAGCAGGACGATCAAGGCGGAACCGACCCCTGCGATATTGTTGATGATAGCATATTCAAACTCCTTCCAAGGAATGCCATACCCCACCATCCCCATACAAGTACACAAAGCCGCAGAGACCAGCAGACTGATCTGGCTGCCGCCACTCAAAGCATCACTGCCAAACAAACGGATCGTAAAATACAACAGGATAATCAGGGCGACAATGGGTAGCATCGACACCCAAGGCGAAGGATATTTTTGCTCTTTTTTGCTCATTCCAATCAGTTTCTTGGTTTCGGCCTACAAATTTCACTATTATTCCCGATTCTCAGCCATTCACTCGCATTATTTTTTCTTTTTTAACTGATTATGATTAAATATGTATTCCATACTCACATTTCACCTCGTCCATCACAAACATACTTTCCAATGATCCCAGGCTGCCGATGGTCCCCAACACATTTAGCAAAAACTCCTGGTAATACTTCATATTGGGCACATGAATCTTAAGCAGGTAGTCATAACTGCCCGAGATATTGTAGCATTCAGTCACTTCAGGAATCCCCCGGATGACTCGCTTGAACTCCTCAGCAATCTCACGGTTCATGCGGCTCAACTTGACGTTACAGAACACCACAAACCCCTGATTCAGCTTCTCGGCATCCAACACTGCAATGTATTTCTTGATGTACCCATTGCTTTCCAACCTCTTCAACCGTTCAAAAACAGGCGTAGACGACAGACTCACTTGCGAAGCCAGCTCCTTGATGGTCAAGCGCGCATTTCCCTGGAGAGTACGGAGAATCTGCAAGTCTACATGGTCTAATTTTTCAATCATATCCATAGCTCTATAGATTAATAAGTGCAAATGTAGGGAAAAATCTTTCATGAGCGGTACGAAGAAAGAAAATTATTCTTCCGGTAGCCGATAATTCATGATTTTTCACCTGATTCGTCCCATTTAAGCAGGACGAATCAGAATAATCTTCCATATTTTCTTGGAATATTGGTAGATAATTCCTCATCTTATAACTTTGCCATCAATAAAACAAAACCCAATTAGAAACAATATTTAAATCATACAACTATGGCAACAAAAAAGTATCATTTCGAGACCTTACAACTTCATGTAGGACAGGAACAGCCCGATCCGGCCACCGATGCCCGTGCAGTGCCCATCTACCAGACCACATCCTACGTGTTCCGTAATTCCCAGCATGCCGCCGACCGCTTCGGCCTGCGCGATGCTGGTAACATCTACGGCCGTCTGACTAACTCCACCCAAGGCGTATTCGAAGACCGTGTAGCTGCCCTCGAAGGCGGTGTAGCCGGTCTGGCTGTCGCTTCAGGTGCCGCAGCCGTCACCTATGCCCTACAGAATATACTCGGTGTGGGCGACCACATCGTCGCCGCCGACAACCTGTATGGAGGTTCCTTTAACCTGATTACCCATACGCTTGCCTCTCAAGGCATTACCAATACCATCGTCAATGTCAACAATCTGGAAGCCCTCGAAGCAGCCATCCGTCCCAATACCAAAGTCATCTATGCAGAGACCTTCGGCAACCCCAACTCTGAAGTAACCGATATCGATGCCGTGGCCGAAGTAGCGCACCGCCATCATATTCCTCTCATCATCGATAACACCTTTGGCACTCCTTATCTTATCCGCCCGATTGAGCACGGAGCCGACGTAGTGGTTCATTCCGCCACCAAGTTTATCGGTGGCCATGGCAGCAGTCTCGGAGGTGTAATTGTCGATGGCGGCACGTTCGACTGGAAAGCGAATGCTGACAAGTTCCCCACCTTGGCCAAGCCCGATCCCAGCTACCATGGAGCCGTCTTCGCTGACGTTGCCGGTGCAGCTGCCTTCGTCACCCGCATCCGTGCCGTCATCCTACGCGATACCGGTGCTACTCTCTCTCCCTTCAATG
>JALEPZ010000025.1 GCA_022767125.1 Phocaeicola plebeius | reverse complement strand
ACTTCACCGACGTATTGCTTCTGCTGAAGATTGACGGCGAGTGGAAATGTGTGGCTAAGGCATATAACCAGAACTCAAATACCATCAAGAAATAGGTCATGAAGCGTCTTTTCGGAATCGTGTTCCTTACCATGCTGTTGTGCATCGGCTTTGGTGGGGTAAATGCTCAGACAAGTAACCAAGGATCATCCAACAAAAACAAAGTAACAATGGGAAAGAACAATGCGAAGGTGACTGCTATCCTGAAAGCAGTGGAACTCTATGCAGAGGCTGGCCGTAAAGGCAGCCGCGAGATTGGCAAGCAAGCCTTTACCGAACAGGCCACGATGTCGTGGGTGGAGAACGGCAAGATTACTACCGTACCTATTTCCGCACTCTATGATGGATTGGAGCAGACTGGAGAAGAGGAAGTAACGTACGAGGTGGTGGATGTGAGCATCGCCTGTAATGTTGCTTTCGTGCGTATCGACTCATGGTTCAGCAAGCTCGGATCATTCAATGACATATTTACGCTGGCCGAGCAGAACGGCGAGTGGAAGATTGTCAACAAAATCTACAGTGTTAAATAGTTTTTGCAAGACAAAGGGGGCAGATTGAGGCAAAAAAGTCCCGGTCTTCCTCCCTTAATAGTAATAATCCGACGTTAAGTCAGAGATTATTTGTAACTTTGCAGCACATTACCAAAACTGGAAATCAGAGTATTGACATGACAAAGATAACGAAGTTTCCCTCAGCGTTGATTAGCGGCGACTGTTCCACGTCGTCACTCCGGCTCGATGGTGGCAGCATCATCGACCAATGCATCGTGACGGCTGGTGAGTGCGGTACGTTCTTCCTTGAACAACACCTGCTCTATGTGGTGCTGGGCGGAAGCGTGAAGCTGACCTGTGGCCGCCAGTCATGGACGGTGGGCAAGAACGAGATGATTCTGCTGCGCAAGGCCCACAGCGTATGTTACGAGAAGAAAGGCTCGCCAGAGACAGGACTCTTCGAGAGTCAGCTTTTTGCTATCAATGACGAACTGTTGAAGGACTTCCTCACCACACAGCAGGTCAACGTGCCGCCAATGACCGAAGAGTTTGGAGCGCATGTGTCACCAATGAGCGCCCGCCTCGTAGCGTATTGTTGGTCCTTGGCTCCTTACTTCAACGACCCGTCGCAGGTGAATCCGGGGTTGTTGCGCCTGAAGGTGATGGAACTGCTGTTCAACGTAATGGACTGCTCGAAGAACATCTTCCGTCAGATGCTCCAGTTGCGTCAGCCTGTCAAAGTAGATGTACACCGTGTGGTAGAAGAAAACTATACATCTCCTATTACTCTTGAAGAACTTGCCTATCTCTCAGGTCGTTCCCTGTCCAGTTTCAAGCGCGATTTCCAAAGCATCTACGGCGAAACACCTGCCAAGTGGATCCGTGAGAAGCGATTGTCGAAAGCACATCAGATGCTCCAATCGTCTCAGATGTCTGTTGCAGATGTGGCTTACAGCCTCGGTTTCGAGAATCCAACCCATTTCAGCCGTATCTTCAAGCAACATTATGGAATAGCTCCTTCCCAGATAATGAACTTATAATGAATTATTTACTAAAGTTTCCCACCCCAATAAAGAGGGTGGAAAGTAACAGTAATTCAAATTTTCTTCGTAAATTAGAGGTCTCAATCAGCTGATTTACAATGGAAGATAAGAATACTGTTATAGATGCAAAAATAGGCAATTTGAACGAACTTACCAAGGTCTTATCTGTTAAAGAACAAGCCCAAGAGCAACTTTTAGTCGTCATGCAGGCATTGGGCATCGGTACAATCGTTCGGAGTCTCAAATTCGAGAAGGTCCAAGGCTATACTTTGACCTCCCTCTTCATTACGCTCCTCATCGTACGCTTGTGGGGGGAAGACGATTGCCGGCGCCACCTCCAATCATTTTCATGGACTTTGCGCTGTGTCAAAGAACACGCTGTATCGCGCACTTTTGAACGCCCGCATCGACTGGCGAATGCTCCTTACCAAAATCACCCTTCGTTTCCATGCCATCCTCCAGGAGCATCAGGTGGATACCGACGAGGATGACACCTGTGCCATCCTCGATGATACAACCTTTCAGAAGAGTGGCATTCGAATCGAAGGTGTCAGCAAGGTGTTCGACCATGTCACGCACAGTTTCATTTATGGAATGAAATGCCTGACACTTGCTCTCTCTGACGGGAAAAGCTGTTATCCCATAGACTTCTCCCTTCATCGGGAAAAAGGGAAGAAGAAGGATTACGGCTTGACCATCAAACAGCGGAGGGAGCAGTTCAAGGAAAAGCGGAACGCAAATAATCCGGACTATGCACGCAAGGCGGAAGGTGATGAGAGCAAGCTCGAAATGGCTGTGCGCATGCTTCGTCATGCCGTGGGGCAGGGCATCACTTTCAAGTATGTCCTTGCTGACAGCTGGTTTACATGCGAATCGCTCATTCGTGCAGTCCGCGAGCTATGCGGCGGAGCGGTACACTATATTGGTTTGGCCAAGATGAATCCCAAGTTGCGTTATCAGACAAGCAAGTCCAAGCGTCCTCAGAACATTCATGAGCTGATCGTAAGATATGAACGCACGGCTTCCTGCTATTTCAGAAAGTACAAGTGCAAATACGTTCAGCTTCACGCAAAGATGGGCGAACAGCCCATACGCATCTTCATCATCAAATACGGACGAAGCACCCATTGGAAAGTGCTGCTCACCACAGACACCTCCATGAACTTCGTCAAGGCCTTTGAACTTTACGAGAGACGTTGGGGCATAGAGGTCATATTCAAGGAATGCCGTGGATATCTTGGACTGGGAAAATGTCAGAGTCGAAGCTACAACGCTCAGATTGCGGACACCACCCTGTGTTTCATGATGTACCAGATGCTCTCCTTGGCCAAACGCTTTTCAGAATACGAGACCATGGGTGCGCTGTTCCGTTCCGAGCGTGACCGGCTGCAAATGCTCACCCTGTGGAGCAGGACTTTGGAGGAAGTCAGGCATCTTCTGGAAGTCTTGTCGCATGAAGTGGGAGTTGACCTGTTGGCATGCCTGTCAACAGTAGCCGCACGGCAAACGGCAGACTTCTCCACAAAGGTCTGGTCGCATCTTCTGTGCGATGCAGACGATTATGACATGCCCGATTTATGCTAAACATTTTTTAGGCGTGCGTTAATTCGTTCGAAAGACATTGATTTCTATACTATCTACCGCACGAGACCATCACTCAAATAGCTGAAATTAGGGGTGGGAAAATTTAGTAAATGACTAATTATGGTATATCCTTCCTCACCGACCAACGGCCGTTTCTGGAAGGTGGCTGAGCGTCCTCAGTGTGACATCGACAGCTGTCTGCCTGATGTTGAAGGCAACGAGGAGGCCGACATGCCGTTCTGATCATGTGGCGTGACAACGTGACAGCAATATATATAGGAAATCCCTATAACGGGAAATTCGCTTACTATATAGTTCGTTAATTTCCACTCGCGTGAAAGTTTATATAATATATTGTCACGTTGTCACGCCTGACTTTGACAGATTTTACTAACTAGTAGTCTGTAAAGTCTAAAAAGTGACTAAACAAGTTGCTTTATCAGCAGTTGAGATGAGTGTTTATTGATAACAAAAAGTTGTGTAACGCTTTTGCCCTTTCAGGGCGCACAAGAAACCCAAGGTGCGCAGGTTGCCCCTTCAGGGCGCACACGAACCAAGGGCACCAGCCCCTTTGCCCCTCAAATTGGAACGGTGAACTGGGTATCCCATAAATGTCAGACTATTTCCGACAATTCTTTGACTGTGGCAATAATCGAATCGATATTTGGGAAGAAGCGCTCGCGTGCCATCTGCAAAATCCTCGGACGTGCCTGGATGGTAGCAGGAGAATTGAATCCGATGGAGAACACACCACGGATCATATAAAGCTGAGCCATCATCTGTTTGTAGCGGAGCACCTGTGCCTCTTCTTCCACTCCGAAGTAAAGACGTATGAACACCTCGGAAAAGCGCTGAAGGTTGGCAAGCGACATGCCTGTCAGCTTCTTGGCAAAAGTGTCATTAGAGAGGAAGAGCGCGCACGCCAGCGAAATGATGTCGTAAATGGGGTGACCGACGCATACCATTGCCATATCAATCCACATCAACTCATCACCCTGAAGCATGAGGTTCTTCGGGTGAGCATCGCCATGCACGAGTCTGTCTCCCTCAGGCATTGCATCGACCACACGCTGCAACATTGCTATCTCCTCTTCGGTATAGAATGGCTTAGCTTTCTCGATGCAGTCAATATAGAAGTTGATGGCACTTGGGAAGACAGGGTTGTCGGTGTGAATGCTGTTGATTGAGCGCAAAGCCTTGATATAGGCTCTCACCATATCTTCACATCGGCTTGGGTCAGCCTCAAGCATCTCGCCCAATGTGGAGTTCTGGATGGTCTCATATACCACGCCCTTGCGTCCTTCTCCGCAATCGACTGTATCGAACGAGATAGCTGTAGGAACACCGATGACGAATGCAGCCTGAGACTTCTCTTTCTCTTCAATCATCTCTGCCTCGGTAGCAGGGTTGTAGTTGACTTTCACTATCTCTTCAGGGGAGACACGGTACACTGCACCTGTACTGCCAGCACCAAGCAATGTACACTGACTGAGGTCAATCTTACGCGGTTTCTTCTCAACATTGATAATCTTGGAGAAACCTGTCATCTCAAAAATGTTATATACTTGCAGATCTGTATTGATGATGCGCATCTTCTTGTCCATCCTCGCTATTTTTAGCACAACACGCAAACCGCTTGAGGCAATATATTCAAGTTCTTCGGCATCGAGCGTCAACGAGGTGTGAGGCGTTGCTGCAATCTGTTTCAACAAATCTTTTTCTACTTCAACATAATTGGTCGTATCAATACGTTTCCCTAATCTTATTACAAGATTTTCCATATCTTTTATTCCGCAAACTAAAGGTGTATTCTAAAAATTAGTTTTCATGTTTCTATCAGGGTGTCTATTTGACCAAGCTAATTTATTGAACACCCTAAAACAATCTTTTTTACCACCTGACCAACTGAAAGTGGCCCAGGATTTTTATCATGTCAGATATTCCGCCTGCCTTAGTGTTGCGAGATAAAAACACGCAAAATCCTGAAATGGCGCGGCAAAGGTAGCAATAAATTTCGAGAAACGCCCTCCTTTGTGAGTTTTTTTCAATTATGGGGCTATTTGACACCAATCTCTCATGCGTAATAGACTCACCACTTGGCATGAAGTCTCCACATCAACACACATCGCCGCCCAGGACATCCGTTGTCATGGGCGGCGATAATTCATCAGTTGAGAGCCTGTTTGATGTCTTCAAGCAGGTCATGAGGGTCTTCGAGACCGATGCTGAGGCGCACCATGGTGTCGTCTACCTGCATGACGCGACGTTGCTCGTCGGTGAAGGTGACGAAGATGGTGCTGGCAGGATGGATGGCCAGCGACTTGCGATCGAACAGGTTCGTGGCACGCCTTATCAGCTGCAGACGGTCGATAAAGGCGAAGGCAGCCTCCTTCGATTCGAGGCTGATGGTGAATAGTCACTTTTTAGACTTTACAGACTACTAGATTATTTATTGGTTTACTGTTTTACTTCACAGATTCTGCAATGTCTTCCTAAGACGCTTTACATTGTTGTTCAGTTGTTACTAAATCAGTTCACAGGTGCGAAGGTAGTCATATTTTCGGATCCTGCAAGAAATACATGAAAAACACTGTGGAGGAAGCCTTGCGGCTGGAGGCGCAAAGCCTCCTTTGAGCACAAAGTTTTCATCCCTCATCGCAGATACCTGCGCTGTCTCATGCAGATACCTGCGTTGACCATCGCAAATACCTGCGTTGACCATCGCAGATACCTGCGTTTAATACCAAGTCCCATACCATTGGATAGGTGGCCCAAGGTTTTCGGACAGTCCCCCTATTCGTATTTCATGGAACGGGCCGGATGGATGTGTCCTACCAACGAAGAAGGCCCCAGCAACATCAGGACCGACACAAGCAACGTAGCTGCATTGACCGACAGCCACAACAGCAGGCTGCACTCTACGGGAACAGCGTCGACATAGTAAGTCGACGGATCCAGCCGGACCACCCGGAAGAAATATTGAAGGATACAACAGCCGACTCCCACTACATTGCCCCACACCATTCCACGACCAATCAGAAAGACGGAAAAGGCAAGAAAAATCTGACGGATAGCCGTATTGTCCGCTCCCATGGCCTTCAGAACTCCAATCATCTGTGTCCGCTCCAGTATCAGAATCAGCAGACCGGAAATCATGGTGAACCCTGCCACACCGGTCATGAGCAGCAAGATGACCCAGACATTGAGGTCGAGCAAGTCCAACCAGGCAAATAGCTGGGGGTAGACTTCCTCAACGGTCCGCACGTAATAGGCGGTACCGTTCCTGTCCGGACGGTCCTGCCATCCAGCACGCAGATCGTCGGCCACCCCTTCCGTCTGGGCAGAGCGGAGGGTACTGATTTCCAGTCCTGCCGACTGGTCGGCACTCCAACCATTCAGACGGTTCACCGTATACAAGTCCGTCAGCAGGAACAATTCGTCGAAAGCGGAAAAATGGGTTTCATAAATACCGGCAACCATCAGCTTGCGGGCGCGAACACTGCCTTCGAGAAAATAGGCATAAAGGTCATCCCCTGTATGCAGGCGCAGGCGGTCGGCTATGATTTTCGACACCAGCACCTCCCGACTGGCTACCGAGTCGGTCCATTCCGGCAGACGGCCTTCCACCAAATACCGACGAAGGTAAGACAAATCGTATTCCTGCCCTACCCCCTTGAGGACCATCCCGAGAAAGTGGTCGGCTGTCATGATCATCCCCGGCTTGGTGGAATAACGCTGCACGTGCGTCACTCCCTCCTGCTGCTCCAGCTGACGCAGCAGGCTGTCGGAAGTGACAATGGGAGTGACCTGATACGACTGTGCCTGCTCGAGACTGGTCACCCAAATATCGGCGCCCAGCCCCACCACCTTGTCGCGCACCTGGTGCTTGAAGCCCAACGCCACTGCGACCGACACAATCATCACGGCCAGCCCCACGGCAATGCCTGCCTCAGCAATGCGGATGGCCGGCTGGGAAACCTCCCTGCCCCCTTCCTTGCTGCGATAGATGCGGCGGGCCACAAACAGCTTCCAGTTCATACACTCAGTCATCAACGCGACCCGGATAGGCTTCCAATGCCTTGCGGAGCACGAAAAGCGCCCGTACCAGGTCTTCTTTCTTGAGTACGTATGCCAGGCGCACCTCGTTCTTGCCCCCTCCCGGAGTCGTGTAGAAGCCGCTGGCAGGGGCCATCATGACGGTCTCGCCTTCGTATTCGAAGTCGCTCAGACACCAGGCACAGAACTTCTCGCAGTCGTCGACCGGCAGTTATGCCACCGTATAGAAGGCTCCCATCGGGATGGGCGAATAGACTCCCGGGATGCGGTTCAGTCCGTCAATCAAGCATTTACGGCGTTCCACATACTCATCATAGGTCTCGCGCGAGTATTCTTCGGGTTCGTCCAGTGAGGCCTCAGCCGCAATCTGGCCAATCAGCGGAGGACTCAGACGGGCCTGACAGAACTTCATCACGGCTTTGCGCACCTCAGGATTCTTCGTGATCAGCGCACCGATACGAATGCCACATTCGGAATACCGCTTCGACACCGAGTCAATCAGCACCACATTCTGCTCAATGCCCTGCAGATGGCAGGCGGAGATGTAGGGCGAACCGGTATAGATGAACTCGCGATAAACTTCATCAGAGAAGAGGAACAGGTCGTACTTCTTCACCAGGTCACGGATCTGGTTCATCTCGCGACGGGTATAAAGATACCCCGTGGGATTGTTCGGATTGCAAATCAGGATACCTTTCGTGCGTTCGTTGATCAACTCCTCGAATTTCTCAACTTTCGGCAGCGAGAAGCCCTCATCGATCGTCGTCGTAACCGTACGGATAATGGCCCCTGCCGAAATGGCGAAGGCCATGTAGTTGGCATAGGCCGGTTCGGGCACGATGATTTCATCGCCCGGATTGAGGCAGCTCATGAAAGCGAACAAAACGGCTTCGGAACCTCCTGTGGTGATGATGATGTCATCGGCATTGAGATGAATATCGTATTTCTCATAATAGCCGACCAGTTTTTCCCGGTAGCTGCGGTAGCCCTGACTGGGGCTGTACTCCAGCACCGTACGGTCGATATGGCGAATCGCTTCGAGGGCCGCTCGCGGTGTCGGCAGGTCGGGCTGACCGATATTCAGGTGGTACACGTGCACTCCACGCCCCTTAGCGGCTTCGGCCAAAGGCGCCAGCTTGCGGATAGGCGACTCGGGCATCTCGTTTCCTCGAATGGATATTGTTGGCATAACTTCGTAACTTTTAATAACTGTTCATAATTTTGCCACAAAGATACAATAAAAAACCGAGAATGAAGCAAAACTATGAAAAAACAACTCCTGGAGAGAGAAACGGCAGCAGAAATGGGACTATCTGAAAAAAAACGGCGAAAGGCAGTTCTTTTTCCATGGAAAAATGTATCTTTGCACTGACTAGAAATTGAACATACTTATATAAAAAGGAAAAACGATTATGATGCATACATGGTTCGAATGCAAGATACGGTACGAAAAAGTGATGGAGAACGGCATGAACAAGAAGGTAACAGAGCCTTATCTCGTGGACGCTCTCAGCTTCACGGAAGCCGAATCGAGAATCATTGAAGAAATCACGCCGTTCATCAGCGGCGAATTTACAGTGTCCGACATCAAGCGGGCCAATTACAGCGAACTGTTCAGTTCGGAAGAAGAAGCGGCCGACCGCTGGTTCAGGTGCAAGCTCTACTTCATCACCCTCGACGAAAAAAGCGGTGTGGAGAAGAAGACGGCCACCAACATGCTGGTGCAAGCCGCCGATTTGCGGGATGCCGTGAAAAAACTGGACGAGGGCATGAAGGGAAGCATGGCCGACTATGTGATTGCCTCGGTGGCCGAAACCGCCATCATGGATGTGTATCCCTACTCGGCTGAACCGGACGTGAAGCCGGAATTTCCCGATGCCGGAACGACCCATTAAGCAAGAAGGAGACAGAAGATGGACATTCAGAAACAACTGAAAGAAGTGCTTTCCGACCTGCCCGACGGTGTCCGTCTGGTGGCCGTTTCGAAATTTCATCCCGCCGAAGCGATTCAGACGGCTTATGAGGCCGGACAACGCATCTTCGGAGAGAGCCGCGAACAGGAGTTGTCGGCCAAGCAGGCCCAACTGCCGGCCGACATCGAATGGCATTTCATCGGACATCTGCAGACCAACAAGGTGAAATACATTGCTCCGTATATCGCCATGATCCATGCGGTGGACACCTACAAGCTACTGGCGGAGATTGACCGTCAGGCTGCCAAAGCGGGGCGTATCATCCCGTGCCTGCTGGAGATACATATTGCCCAGGAAGCCAACAAATACGGCTTCACATTCGAAGCGTGCCGCGAGATGCTCCGCTGCGAGCCCTGGCAATCCCTGCAGCATGTGCGCATAGCCGGCGTGATGGGCATGGCCACGAACACAGACGACGAAGCACAGATCCGCCAGGAGTTTGCCTCGCTGAGGGCCTTCGCCGACGAACTGAAAGAGAGCTTCTTTGCCGGCAACGCGGATTTCCGCGAAGTTTCCATGGGCATGTCGCACGACTACCGGCTGGCGGTGGCAGAAGGAAGCACGCTGGTGCGGGTGGGAAGCAAAATATTTGGAGAACGAATTTACTAAAAAAATAAGGCTATATGGCACAGTTAACAACAACATTTGCAGGGTTGACACTGAACAACCCGATCATCATCAGCAGTTCGGGACTGACGAACAGCGCCGAGAAAATCCAACAACTGGAAGCAGCAGGAGCGGGAGCCGTTGTCCTGAAATCCGTATTTGAAGAACAAATCAACCTGCAAGCCGGTTCCATGCAAGGCTATGGCTCGCCCGAAGCCGACGACTACCTGGGGGCTTACGTCCGTTCGCATGCCCTGAACGAACACATCCGCCTCATCGAAGAGACCAAGAAGACCTGCCACCTTCCTGTTATCGCCAGCATCAACTGCTACACCGACAGCGAATGGGAGGACTTCGCCGTTCTCATGGAACAGGCTGGAGCGGATGCCCTGGAAGTGAACATCCTTTCGTTGCAGACCAGCAAGGACTACGTTCCGGGCAGCTTCGAACAGCGTCACATCGACATCCTCAGCCACCTGAAGAAGCGCATCCGCATTCCTATCATCATGAAACTGGGCACTAATTTCACCAACCCCATCGCACTGATCAACCAACTGTATGCCAACGGAGCTGCCGCTGTGGTGTTGTTCAACCGCTTCTACCAGCCGGACATCAACATCGAGCACCTGACATTCACCAACACGAACGTCCTGAGCTCTCCTACCGAACTGGCCGACCGCCTGCGCTGGACGGCCATTGCTTCGGCCGAAGTGGAAAAGATGGACTATGCCGTGTCGGGAGGTGTGCACGACGGACAGGGAGTCGTGAAGTCGCTGCTTGCAGGTGCCGCTGCCGTGGAAGTTTGCAGCGCTATCTACCAGAATGGCAACCCCGCCATTGGCAGCATGAATCAGACGCTGTCGGCCTGGATGGATGAAAACGGCTATGAAAACATCGCCCAGTTCAAGGGCAAGATGAACGCCAAGGCAGCCGGCGACATCAATCCGTTCGAACGCACGCAATTTATGCGTTACTTTGGCAGCTATACCGGCGAATAACCCTCCTCAAGCGATCTCGGGAGACAGCGGAGGCTGTCTCCCGAGATCATTTTTACAACATTTTCCATACAATCCTGTGGCGGTACAGAAAAAAACGGTATATTTGCACAAAGTATCTTTTTTTGTGCAACCAAGAAATAAAGTATGGAAAAGAGTTTTTTAGCATTCATAGAAGAGAGCATCAAGAAGAACTGGGATTTGGATGCCCTGACCGACTATAAAGGAGCTACCCTACAGTATAAAGATCTGGCACGCAAGATTGAGAAATTACACATCTTGCTGGAAGAAAGCGGCATCCAGCCGGGAGACAAAGTAGCCATCTGCGGCCGTAACTGTGCTCACTGGGGAGTGGCCTTTCTGGCTATCCTGACCTATGGGGCCGTGGCCGTCCCTATCCTGCACGAGTTCAAGCCGGACAATGTGCACAACATCACCAACCACTCAGGTGCGCGACTGATGTTCGTGGGCGATGTAGTATGGGAAGGGCTGAACGAGGCAGAGATGCCGAACCTGGAAGGTATTCTCCTGATGAACGACTTCACCCTGCTGGTCTGCCGCAGCAAGCAGCTGGAATATGCCCGCGAACACCTGAACGAACTGTTCGGGCGCAAATATCCGAAGAACTTCCGCAAGGAGCATGTCTGCTACCGCCGGGAAACACCGGAAGAGCTGGCTGTCATCAACTACACATCGGGCACTACCAGCTTCTCGAAGGGAGTGATGCTGGCCTATCGTACGCTGTGGTCGAATACCCAGTTCGCCTTCGAGGTACTGGCTTTGCATCCGGGCAGCAAGGTGGTGTCGATGCTTCCCATGGCCCATATGTATGGTCTGGCCTTCGAGTTCTTGTATGAAATGGCCGGCGGATGCCATGTCTACTTCCTGACCCGCGTACCCAGTCCGAAAATCATCTTCCAGGCATTTGCCGAAATCAAGCCCAATATCGTCATCGCAGTTCCGCTCATCATCGAAAAAATCATCAAGAAGAACGTACTGCCCATGCTGGAAACCCTGAAGATGAAGATCCTGCTGAAAATGCCTATCGTGAGCGACAAGATCAAGGCAACGGTCCGTGAACACATGATCCAGGCCTTCGGCGGCAATTTCTACGAAATCATCATCGGCGGCGCTGCCTTCAACCAGGAAGTGGAAAGCCTGCTCCGCAGCATCGACTTCCCCTACACGGTGGGCTACGGCATGACAGAATGCGGCCCGATTATCTGCTACGAAGACTGGCACAAGTTCAAGCCAGGGTCGTGCGGAAAGGCAGCTCCCCGTATGGAAGTCATCATCGACAGTCCCGATCCGCAGCACATCGTCGGCGAAATCCTGACCCGGGGCGAGAACGTGATGCTGGGCTACTACAAGAACCCGGAAGCCACGGCACAGGCCATTGACAAGGACGGATGGCTACACACCGGCGACCTGGGCATCATGGACGAAGCGGGCAATGTGACCATCAAGGGACGGAGCAAGAACATGCTGCTGGGCCCGTCGGGTCAGAACATCTACCCCGAAGAAATCGAAGACAAGCTGAACAACATGCCGTTCGTCGCCGAGAGCATCGTCATCCAGCTCAAAGACCACAAGCTGGCCGGACTGGTTTACCCCGACTTCGACGAAGCCTACAAGCAGGGACTGAGCAACAACGACCTGGAAAAGATGATGGAAGACAACCGGGTGGCCCTGAATGCCGAGCTTCCTGCCTATTCGCAGTTGTCGCGCATGAAAATCTACCCGGAAGAATTCGAGAAGACACCGAAGAAAAGCATCAAACGCTTCCTCTACCAGGAGGCCTGACGCAAGGTGCACGAAAGAGACTACAGAATGTTCAACATCTAACGGTTACTGACATGAAAATGAAACTACTCCCGCTATTCCTGCTGCTCCTGACGGGTGGATGGCTGGCAGGGACTTCCACTTATGCCCAGTCCACGCGTAAACAAACGGGACTGAAGAAAGGAGCTAATATATCGCTGAATATCGCGGATGCCAAGAAACAGCCGCCCTGCACGTTCTTCAACGTCGGACTGCTCAGCAGTTACCCCGACCTGAACGGATTCAGCCTGAATGTGGTCTCCAGCCTGAACCACTATGACTCGAAAGGCCTGCAGCTGTCTGGACTGGTCAACATCACGGGCATTGATGCCGGCGGGGTGCATGTGGCCGGACTGGCCAATATCTCCGGACGCAACTCGTACGGACTGACCTTGGGAGGACTGGTGAACGTTTCGGGCCATACGACGAGAGGCCTGGCCATCTCTGCGCTGGGCAACATCAGTGGCGGCAACATGAGCGGCATGGGGGTGAGTGGTCTGCTGAATGTCAGCAACGGGAAAATGAGCGGTCTGCAGGTAGCGGGACTGGCCAATGTGACGCGGAAAGAGCAGAGGGGTTTTGCCCTGGCCGGCGCACTCAACCTGACGGCTGACACCTTGAGAGGGGCCCAGACGGCCCTACTGATGAATATCGTGGGAAAGACCAGCCGAGGCGTGCAACTAGCTGCGCTCAGCAACCTCGCTGTCGGCAACAGCGGACTGCAGCTGAGTGCCGCCAACTATACGGAAACCAACAAGGGATTGCAGCTGGGGTTGATTAACTTCGCGGCATGTACCCACCGCGGATGGCAGGTGGGATTGCTGAACATGAGCAATGACAGCATTTCGACCCACCAGCTGGGCCTGTTCAACCTCAATCCGCACACGCATATCCAGATGGTGGCCGGCGCGGGCAACCTGAACATTGCCAGCCTGTCGGCCCGCTTCAAGAACCGGTTCAGCTATACGGAGATAGGCGGAGGATTCTATCCATTGGGGGTTGACCGGGAATTCTCCTTGTCGGCCTTCTACCGGATGGGGCTGTTCTGTAAGCCATTCCGTCGGGTAGAGTTGGCAGCAGATGCCGGATTCTACCACATCGAGGCCCTGAACAACAAACAGGATGCCGACTGTCCGGAACGCCTATATGCGTTCCAGCCACGCATCAACCTGACGTATTATCCGAACCGGAAATTCGGCATCTTTGCAGCGGGCGGCTACAGCTGGACACGCTACTACAACCGGAACCGTACGTTCGATCACCAACCCACGTTGGAGGCAGGCTTCGTCTTGTTCTAATCCACCTGTCAAAAAAAAGGGGATCCTCTCTGAAAACCTTGGGTCCCCAAACCAACTATCCTACTGTCTTAGCCAACTTCCTATCAAACTGTCATGCTGAACGGCGTGAAGCATCAGAATAACATCCACTTTATGCTAACAGATTGACTTCGTCGAACGTTGTTTCCTCACTTCATTCGAAAAGACAGGGAGAAAGAAGAGATTCCTCTTTTCGTTCGAAAAGACAGGGAAAAGGGAAGCGGAAAAACAATTCAGCCCCGTTGTTCATTCAGACTGGCGGAGCGTACACGGCTCAACGTTTCGGGGGTCATCTGCAACAGAGAAGCGATGTACACCAGCGGTACCCGTTTCAGGATTTCAGGATGCAGCTTCAGCAATCGGTTGTATCGTTCGTGTGCCGGTTCAAAACGCAACGTATCCGCCTTGACCTGCGATTCGATGAGCGATGATTCGAAAATTTTGCGATACCACACCCCCACATCGGCCCGTACCGATGACAGTTCCTCGATGCCTTCCTTGCTGATTTCCCAATAGGTGGTCGGCTCTAAGGCTTCAATCATCAGGCGTGTCGGTTCATTCTTCAGATAGCTCTCCAAGCAAATGACCACTCCTCCCTCGTAGGCCAAGTGTTCCGTCAACTCTTTGTCGTACTTGTAATAGAACTGACGGAGCATACCTTTTTCCACATACCGCATACACGTACACACCTCCCCTTCCTGCAAGATACGCTCTCCTTTCTTGCATTTCTTGCAAACCAGCAGGCTGGCCAGTGCATGAATACCGTCTCGACTAAGAATCACATTATTGGCAATCGTCATGTGACGGGCCATTTCTATGTTGGTCATCATACGCCCTTAAAAGTTAGATGATTAATTATTCAGACTATCCGAGAATCTTCATTTCACTTTCCTTTTTCCCGGTCATTTCGAACGAAGTGAGAAATCGGTTAGCGCAAAGTGGATGTATACAGATGCCTCTCTCCGTTCAGCATGACAATTGGATAGGTGACCCAAGGTTCTCGGACAGGCCCGATTAAAATTATTAATTATTCATTCTTATTTCACCTTGATGCGGTCGAACCCTTCACCAAAGACGCCGATAACGGCACTCTGTGAAACGAAAGCCTTCGGGTCGATATCCTTGATGAGACGGAAAATCGTGTTCGACTCACTTTTCTTTGCCAGGACGAACATCATCTTCACCCCGGTATTCGTATAGCAGCCCACCCCGTCGATGAACGTCACGCCTCGGTGCAGGTCCTTGTTAATGCGCTTGCCGATTTCCTCATAATGCTTCGAAATAATGAAAAACTGCACCGACTGGCGGGCACCGTTCACCACCTGATCGAGCACATAGCCGGTAATGAAGAGAACCACATAACCATAGACCACCTTTTCCCAGTCGTGCAGCACCAGATAACTCGATGAAATGATGATCAGGTCGGTCAACATGATGACCCGTCCCAGACTAATATCGCGGTATTTGTTGACAATGGCAGCGATGATATCCGTGCCCCCCGTACTGCCATTCGCCGAGAAAGCCACGCCAATGCCGCCGCCACAGAACGTGGCTCCCAGCACACAAGCCATGAAAGGCTGGTCGTGGATAAGGGAAACTCCATCGGTCAACGCCTGGATGATGGGCAACACCGTACTCAGTACCACCACGGCATAAATGGTCTTCACACTGAACTTCCAGCCCAGGATAATCAAGGAAAAGACCAACAGAATACCATTGATGGTCATATAGGTATACTGCACCGGAATCTTGGTGGCCCAATAGACAATAGAAGCAATGCCCGGGACAGCCCCTGAAGGCAAATCATTGGGCAGCAAAAACACCGTCCACCCAACGGCATACAACAACATGCCGACAGCTATCAATACATAATCTTTGATTTCTCGAAGTACCCGCTGACGCGGAGTAACAGGTAATGCGCTATTCATTGTAGAAGGTTTTAAATTCGGGGACAAATTTAGCAAAAGAATCATATCCACCACCTTACTCAGCCTATTTTTTTTGTATGGAATTGCCGAAAAAATACTTTTTGCAGAATCTCCCTCCAAAAACCTTTTGCAGTTGACGGATTTTGCGTATTTTTGCATCCAATAACGGTAATAAGAGGGACACTATGGCACTAATCAATGAGCATTTTCTGAAACTGCCTGACAACTATTTCTTTACGGACATCGCAAAGAAAGTAAACTCGTTCAGGGTAACCCATCCCAAGACCCGGGTCATCGACCTTGGGAAAGAAGATGTCACCCTACCACTGCCTGACGTGACCGTCAAGGCCCTCCACCGTGCCGTGGACGAAATGGCCCAGCAGGAAACCTTCCGGGGCTACAGCCCCCACCACGGGTATGACTTCCTGGTCGACGCCATTATCAAGAACGACTTCGCCCCGAAAGGTATCCAGCTGACACCCGGCGAAGTGTTTGTCACCAACAGTGCCAAGGAGTCCATCAGCAACATGAGCGACCTGCTCCGTCACGACAACAGTATCGGGGTGACCGACCCCATCTATCCCCTCTACATCGATGCCAACGTATCGGTAGGCCGGGCAGGCACCCTGCAGGATGACGGAAAATGGAGCAACGTGGTCTATATGCCCTGTTCGTACGAGAACCACTTTATCCCGCAACTGCCGGAACAGCCGATCGACATTATTTATCTCTGTTATCCCGACAATCCGACGGGCACTGTCCAGCGGAAGGCGGAACTGCGGAAATGGGTCAACTATGCCATCGAACACGACACCCTCCTCCTCTTCGACGCCACCTACGAAGCATACATCCGGGAGAAGGATGTCCCCCACTCCATTTACGAGATCAAGGGGGCCAAGAAAGTGGCCGTGGAGTTCCGGACGTTCTCCATGGGTGCCGGATTCACCGGCCTGCAGTGCGGCTATGTGGTCATCCCCAAAGAGCTGACCGCCGCCACCCTCGACGGACGGCGGATTGCCCTGACCCCCAAATGGGAACGCCTCAGCCATATCCGGTTCGGAACGGCCATCTACCTGGCCCAACGAGCGGCCGAATCGCTCTATACCCCAGAGGGGAAAAAGGCGGTGAAGGAACGCACGGACTACTACCTGGCCAATGCCGCCCTGCTAAAAGAAGCCTTGAGCGGCAACCGGCTGACGGTCTATGGCGGCGACAATGCCCCTTTTCTGTGGGTGAAAACACCCGGTACCCTCTCTTCCATGAAATTCTTCGAGCACCTGCTCTATGAAACCGGCATCATCTGCACCCCCGGGGTGGGCTTCGGTCCCGGCGGTGAAGGCTATGTACAGTTCACGGCCTTCTGCTCCCGCAAGGAATGCGAAGAGGCCGTCCACCGCATCCGCCACTGGCGCATTCTCTAACCCAGCAACAACTATCCAATAAGAAATATACAAAGGCAATATGTCAAAACTCAGATTTAAAGTAGTAGAAGAAGCCTTCCACAAGAAACCGGTGGAAGTCAAGCAACCCGCTGAACGGCCCAGCGAATATTTCGCCAAGTACGTCTTTAACCGGGAAAAAATGTTCAAATACCTGCCCAGCAAGGTCTATGAAAAGCTGACCGATGTCATCGACAACGGAGCGGCCCTCGACCGCAGCATCGCCGACCAGGTGGCAGCCGCCATGAAGAAGTGGGCCACGGAACTGGGTGTCACTCACTATACCCACTGGTTCCAGCCCCTGACCGAAGGTACCGCCGAGAAGCACGATGCCTTCGTGGAGCACGACGGCAAGGGAGGTATGCTGGAGGAGTTTTCCGGCAAGCTGCTGGTGCAGCAAGAATCGGACGGTTCCTCGTTTCCCAACGGCGGCATCCGCAACACGTTCGAGGCCCGCGGCTACAGTGCCTGGGACCCTTCTTCTCCTGTCTTCGTGGTCGATGACACCCTGTGCATCCCCACGGTCTTCATTGCCTATACCGGAGAATCGCTCGACTATAAAGCCCCGCTGCTGAAGTCGATCCATGCCGTGACCCAAGCCGCCCTCGACGTGGTACATTATTTTGATTATTCCGCCAAAAAGGTCATTGCCTACTTGGGCTGGGAACAAGAATACTTCCTGGTGGACGAAGGACTCTATGCCGCCCGTCCTGACCTGCTGCTGACAGGCCGTACGCTGATGGGCCACGAGGCCTCGAAAAACCAACAGTTGGAAGACCACTACTTCGGAGCCATCCCCTCCCGCGTGGCCGCCTTCATGAAAGACCTCGAAATCCAGGCATTGGAGCTGGGCATTCCGGTGAAGACCCGCCACAACGAGGTAGCCCCTAACCAGTTCGTGCTGGCCCCCATCTACGAAGAGTGTAACCTGGCCGTCGACCACAACATGCTCATCTTGTCGCTCATGCGCACGATTGCCCGCAACCACGGGTTCCGCGTCCTGCTTCATGAAAAGCCGTTCAAGGGTGTGAACGGTTCGGGCAAGCACAACAACTGGTCGCTCGGGACCGACAACGGCACCCTGCTGATGGCCCCGGGCAAGACCTCTGAAGAGAACCTGCGCTTCATCACGTTCGTCGTCAATACCCTGATGGCCGTTTACCACCACAACGGATTGTTGAAAGCCTCCATCATGAGCGCCACCAATGCCCACCGTCTGGGAGCGCACGAGGCTCCCCCCGCCATCATTTCTTCCTTCCTCGGCACCCAGCTCAGCCAGGTGCTCGACCACCTGGAGGAAAGCACCACCAACGACCTCACATCGCTCAACTCGAAACAGGGACTGAAGCTGGACATCCCCCAGATACCCGAACTGCTGATTGACAACACCGACCGTAACCGTACCTCGCCCTTTGCCTTCACCGGCAACCGATTCGAGTTCCGCGCCCCCGGTTCGGAGGCCAACTGCGCCAGTGCCTGCATCGCGCTGAACGGTGCAGTGGCCGAACAGCTTGTCCGTTTCAAGCAAACAGTGGATGCCCTGATTGAGGAAGGTGCCCCGAAAATGTCGGCCATCATCCAGGTCATCCGCCAATACATCAAGGAATGCAAGCCCATCCGTTTCGACGGCAACGGCTACAGCGATGCCTGGAAGGAAGAGGCAGCCCGTCGCGGACTGGACTGCGAGACCAGCTGTCCCCTTATTTTCGACAACTACCTCCACCCCGATTCGGTACGGATGTTCGAATCGACCGGCATCATGACACAGAAAGAGCTGGAAGCCCGCAATGAGGTGAAGTGGGAAATGTACACCAAGAAGATACAGATCGAAGCCCGCGTGTTGGGCGACCTGGTGATGAACCACATCGTGCCGGTGGCCATTGAATACCAAAGCAAGCTGCTCGACAATGCGTACAAGATGAAGGTGCTCCTCCCTGACGACGAAGCGCACCAGCTGTCGGCTGAAAACATCGCCATCATCCGGGAGATTTCTGAACACACCGCCTACATCAAGGAACATGTCGATGCGATGATTGCCTCCCGCAAGGTGGCCAACCGCATCACTTCCCAACGCGAGAAGGCCATTGCCTACCACGATACCATCGCCCCGATGCTGGAGCAGATCCGCTACCACATCGACCAGCTGGAACTCATCGTGGACGACCAGATGTGGACCTTGCCCAAATACCGCGAATTACTGTTTATCCGATGAGCCATCCGCTTGCCGATTTGACAGAAAACAACTAACTTTGCCATATGGAATGGTTGATTGATCTCTTTTACCGTCACTCCGCCCTTCAGGCGGTGGTCGTCATGTCGCTCATCATTGCCATCGGGCGCGTGCTGGGCAAGATCCAGGCTTTCGGAGTATCGCTCGGAGTCACCTTTGTGTTCTTCACGGGTATCCTGGCCGGACATCTGGGACTGTCGGTCGACCAGCAGATGCTGACCTATGCCGAAAGCCTGGGACTGGTGATTTTCGTCTATGCCCTGGGGCTCCAGGTAGGACCGGGCTTCATCAGTTCGTTCCGGCAGGGCGGCTATACGCTCAATCTGCTGGGACTGGGAGTCATCGCCCTGGGCACGGCCATGGCCCTGCTTCTTGCCCGGCTGACAGGTATCTCCCTGCCCGACATGGCCGGCATCCTCTGTGGCGCGACGACCAACACACCGGCGCTCGGTGCCGCCCAGCAGACACTGAAACTATTGGGACAGCCGACTTCGGGAGCTGCCTTGGGTTGCGCCGTCACCTATCCACTGGGAGTCGTTGGCGTCATCCTCGCCCTCATCGTAGTGCGTAAATGGTTCGTCCGTCCTGCCGACCTCGAGGACCATGAACACGAAGAAAGCAACCAGACCTTCATTGTTTCGTTCCGGGTGCACAATCCTGCCATCTTCGACAAGAGCATCCAGAACATCGCCCAGTGGAGCTATCCCAAATTTGTCATCTCCCGGATGTGGCGCAACGGAGTGGTCAGCATCCCGACCTCGGAGAAAATCCTGAAGGAAAACGACCGGCTGTTAGTCATTGCCAACGAAAAGGACACGCCGGCCCTGACCATCCTTTTCGGAGAGCAGGAGCACCGCGACTGGAATAAAGGCGACATTGACTGGAATGCCATAGACGGGCAGCTTATTTCGAAACACATTGTCGTGTCGCGCTCGGAAATCAACGGAAAGAAACTGGGCGCGCTCCGTCTGCGCAACACCTACGGCATCAACATCAGCCGGGTGTTGCGCAGCGGCGTACAGCTGCTGCCCACTCCCGGTCTGACGTTGCAGCTGGGCGACCGCCTCACCGTTGTAGGAGAGGCAGCCGCCATCCGCAACGTGGAGAATGTACTGGGGAATACGGTCCAGACCCTCAAGGACCCCAACCTGGCCTCCATCTTCTTCGGCATCGTGCTGGGACTGATCATCGGTTCCATCCCCATCGCCATCCCTGGAATGAGTACCCCCGTCCGGCTAGGACTTGCCGGCGGACCGGTCATTGTGGGCATCCTCATCGGATCGTATGGTCCCCGCCTGCACATGCTGACCTACACCACGCGCAGCGCCAACCTCATGCTGCGCGGTATCGGGCTGTCGCTCTACCTGGCCTGTCTGGGACTGGACGCCGGCGCCCAATTCTTCGAGACCATCCTCCGCCCCGAAGGAGCCCTGTGGGTGGGGGCAGGATTTCTGATTACGTTCGTGCCTGTCGTCATCATGGCCCTCGTGGCCCTGCGGATGTTCCATCTCGATTTCGGCAACACCTGCGGCATGCTCTGCGGAAGCATGGCCAACCCCATGGCCCTGAACTATGCCAACGACATCATTCCCAACGACAACCCCTCCGTGAGTTATGCCACGGTCTATCCGCTGGGACTGTTCGCCCGCGTCATCATCGCACAACTTATCTTAATGCTATTCCTTTAATCTCATAAAGACATGAAAATCTACCACCAAATTACCCCGGAAATGATTCAGCAGGACCTGCGGTACCTGGAACTGCTGTCGCACAACTTCCCGACCATCGCTGCTGCCAGCAGAGAAATCATCAATCTGGAAGCCATCTTGAATCTGCCCAAAGGAACCGAACACTTCCTGGCCGACCTGCACGGGGAATACGAAGCCTTTCAGCACGTATTGCGCAACGCTTCGGGAGCCGTCAAGCGAAAGGTGAACGAAATTTTCGGCAACACGCTCCGCGAAACAGAGAAGAAAGAGCTTTGCACGCTCATCTATTATCCCGAACAAAAACTGCAGCTGGTGAAAGAGAAGGAGCCCGAACTGGAAGACTGGTATGTCATTACCCTGAACCAACTGGTGAAGGTGTGCCAAAACGTATCGTCGAAATACACCCGCTCGAAAGTCCGCAAAGCCCTGCCCGAAGAGTTCTCCTACATTATCCAGGAACTGCTGCACGAAAGTAGCATTGACCCCAACAAGCAGGCATACATCAATGTCATCATCAGCACCATCATCGACACCCAGTGCGCTGACGATTTCATTGTTGCCATGTGCAACCTCATCCAGCGTCTCACCATCGACTCCCTCCACATTCTGGGTGACATCTTCGACCGCGGACCCGGCCCGCACATCATCATGGACACCTTGTGCGACTACCACAACTTCGACATCCAGTGGGGCAACCACGACATCTTGTGGATGGGAGCCGCTGCGGGGAACGACTGCAGCATCGCCAACCTACTGCGACTGGCCATGCGATACGGCAACCTGCCTGTGCTGGAAGACGGTTACGGCATCAACCTGCTGCCGCTGGCCACCTTTGCCATGGAAGTCTACAAAGACGACCCCTGCGATTTCTTCGGACCGAAAGTGGACAAGACGGCCGGCACGTACAACGACAAGACCATCCGTCTCATTGCCCAGATGCACAAAGCCATCAGCATCATCCAGTTCAAACTGGAAGCCGCCATCATCCGCCGCCGGCCGGAGTTTGATATGGACAACCGACTGCTGCTCCACCACATTGACTTCGAGCGGAAAGTCTTTGTCTACGAAGGCAAGGAATACGCCATGCGCGAGTGCTACTTCCCCACCCTCGACCCGTCGGACCCTTACCGCCTGACGGAGGAAGAACAGGAAGTGGTCAGCAAGCTCCACAATTCCTTTACGAGCAGCGAGAAGCTGCGTACCCACATGAAATGCCTGTTCCGCTACGGCTGCATGTACAACGTCTGCAACTCGAATCTGCTGTTTCATGCCTCCATGCCGCTGAATGCAGACGGCACCCTGAAGGAAATCGACATACTGGGCAAGAAATACAAAGGAAAGGCCCTGCTGAACCGAGTGGGACAACTGGTACGCACCGCCTATTTCGGCGACACGGAGAATCCGGAAAAGGCATTCGCCCTCGACTATATCTGGTATCTTTGGTGCGGCAAGGATTCCCCCGCCTTCGACAAGAGCAAGATGGCCACTTTCGAGCGGTATTTCCTGACCGACAAGGAAATGCATAAAGAAGTGAAAGGACACTACTATACCCTGCGCGACAGGGAGGATATCTGTGACATGATTCTGGACGAATTCGGGGTGGACGGGCAACACCGCCACATCATCAATGGCCACGTGCCCGTAAAAGCCGTCAAGGGGGAAAAGCCCATCAAAGCCAACGGCAAGCTGATGGTCATCGACGGCGGATTCTCGAAAGCCTACCAGCCTGAAACCGGTATAGCCGGCTATACCCTGGTCTATCATTCCCGTGGGTTCCAGCTGGTACAGCACGAACCCTTCACGTCCACGCAGAAGGCCATTGCCGAAGGACTGGACATTAAGTCGACCACACAGATTGTGGAAATGAGCGCCCAACGGATGATGGTGAAGGACACGGACAAGGGCAAGGAACTGATAATTCAGATAGAAGACCTGAAGAAACTCCTCGTGGCCTACAACCTGGGAGTCATCAAAGAGAAGTCACTGTAACGGCCAGAAACGATTGTCATCCGCCATCCTCTACAAAAAGTCCCCGAGGATACCCCATCAGGAGAACGTTTCCGAACTCCTGATGGGGTACCCTCGGGGACTTCAGTTCATTCGTGCACCAGCCGGTTGGTCTGTGTATCGGGAAAGACAACAGCAGGCTGGAAATGCTTGGCCTCTTCGAAATCCATCAAGGCATACGACATGATGATGACAACATCGCCTACCTGTACCTTGCGGGCTGCAGCTCCGTTCAGACAAATGCATCCTGAACCCCGTTCTCCCTTTATGATATACGTTTCGAAACGTTCGCCATTGTTATTGTCCACAATGTGCACCTTCTCGCCGGCAATCAGGTTAGCCGCATCCATCAGGTCCTAGTCGATGGTAATACTGCCCATATAGTGCAGGTTGGCTTCTGTCACCGAAACACAATGGAGCTTCGATTTCAAGACTTCAATCATCATGCCGGTCTACTCCTTATATTTAATGTTATCAATCAGACGTACTTCTCCGCAGAAGACCGTAATGCAGCCAACGATGTACGGGCTGTCGTTCCAGTCCGTTACCGTCTGTAGGGTCGTACCATCAACCACTTCGAAATATTCAAGACGCAGTCCTTCCGCATGGGCAATAGCCTCTTCCACAAAGGATTTTGTCTCGGACAACGAGTGCGTCCGTCCGTATTCTACACTGGCAAACAAGGTCTTCGAGATCTGGAGAGCCTGCCGGCGCTGCTCCTCGGACAACCGGGCATTGCGGCTGCTCAAGGCCAGACCGTCGTCCTCACGCACGATGGGGCATCCCACAATCTGCAGGTCGAACGGGTAACGGCGCACCATTTCGCGGATAATGGCCAACTGCTGGAAATCCTTCTCCCCGAAATAGGCACGGGTAGGCTCCACGATCAGGAACAGCTTGCTCACTATCTGACACACACCATTGAAATGTCCCGGACGATACTTGCCTTCCATGACCGTATCCAACGGTGCATAGCTGAACTGCCGGGTATCGGGTTCCGGATAGATTTCCTCTACCGAAGGCGCAAACACAAACAGGGCACCACACGCCTCCAACAAGGCACAATCCGCCTCCAGCGTACGAGGATATTTCAGCAAATCATTTTTGTCGTTAAATTGGGTGGGATTCACGAAATCACTGACCACCACCACATCATTTTCAGCAACCGCACGTTTCACTAACGAAGCGTGACCGGCGTGCAAAGCTCCCATGGTCGGTACCAGTCCGATGGACTTGCCCGCCTGCCGGCAAACTGCCAGTGCCGCACGCAGCTCTTGAATGGATTGAATCAACTTCATTTCTATCGTAATTTTGAAATCGGGTGCAAAGTAACCAATTATTTACCATATAATAAAGAAGTTTGGCGCAAAAAATTTAGCAGACATTCCCCCTTCCGAAGTGTTTTTGGCAGGATAAAGAATAATTAACCAGCTGTTTTTGCCTTTCTTATACGATTTTTTTGTACCTTTGCAAAGGTTTTTGAGCAACATAAATAATATGAGCGTGAAAAAAATATTATTCATTACACAAGAAATTACTCCGTACGTACCCGAAAGTGAACTTTCATTGATTGGACAAAGCCTTCCGCAAGCTATACAAGACAAAGGCCGGGAAATCAGGACTTTCATGCCGAAGTGGGGAAATGTAAACGAACGCAGGAACCAGCTGCATGAAGTGATTCGTCTATCGGGAATGAACCTCATCATTGACGATACCGACCATCCCCTGATCATCAAGGTGGCTTCCATTCAGGCAGCCCGCCGCCAGGTGTACTTCATCGACAACGACGACTATTTCCAGCATCGTCTGATGACCGTCGACGAAGACGGAAAGGAATACGAAGACAACGGTGAACGCGCCATCTTCTATGCCCGCGGTGTACTCGAGACGGTCAAGAAGCTCCGCTGGTGTCCCGATGTCATCCACTGCCACGGATGGATGAGTGCCATCGTTCCCTTATATATCAAAAAGGTGTACAGCGAAGAGCCTTCCTTCAGAGACTCCAAGGTGATTTTCTCGGTCTATGAAGACGGATTCAAGTCGAACCTCGTGCCTAACTTCAAGGAGCAGGTGCTGCTCAAGGGAGTGGGACTCGAAGACTTGAGCATGGTGAACGACACCATCGACTACGATGAGCTCTGCAAACTGGCCATTGCCTATGCCGACGGTGTAGTGTCGAACAGCCAGAAGGTCAGCAAAAAGGTGATGGATTTCGCGCGTAGCCTCAACAAACCTATCGTGGACTTCTGCCCGTCGGATACTGAGTATGCCGATGCCTGCAATGCACTCTACGACCAGGTATTGGAAAACGCCTAACATAGTTTAAGATTAATAGTTATCTATCCGTATATGAAACTCAAGTTCCTGGCAGCCCTTGCCTTGGCTGCCACCCTCTACAGCTGTGACGACGATACGACCGGAATCGGCAATATCGTTGCCGACTACGACCAGATTCCAGCTTCGGCTTCTTCGTACCCCGTCAGCACTCGGACTGTATTGCTAGACTCCATCTATTCACGGACCAGTACGGCCTATCTGGGCAAGTTCACCGAAGAATACTTCGGGGAATTCAACGCTGACTTCCTGACACAGATTAACTGGCCGGAGAACTACCGCCTGCCTTCCACCACCAAGGGAATCAGCAACGCGATTCTCCAGCTGTACTATTCCAGCTATTATGGCGACTCGCTGGCAACCATGCGGCTGCAAGTGGACACCCTCTCGCAGGCCATCATGGACAACGGAACGGACAAGAACCTGTATTATTCGAACCTCGATCCCGCACGGTTCTACAATCCTGCCGCTCCCGCTTTCGCCACCAAAGACTATACAGCGTACACGGGTGTCAACAAGGGCGACTCGGTCGCCATCACCCTCAACAAGGATTTCTGTGACTACCTTTTCCAAAAATACGAAGAAAACGACCATGCCAACTTCAATGACGGAGCATCTTTCATCAACAATGTACTGAAAGGCTTTTACATACATACCATTGGCGGCGATGGCTGCGTGCTGTATATCGACGACATTTACTTGAATATCGTGGCCGAGTACACCATCCGCAACAGTGCCGACACGGCCGACTCGACCGCATACACACGCGTGGCATTGGCTTCTTCGAAAGAAGTGTTCATGTCCACCCGTTTCCGCAATGCCCACCTCGACCGCCTGCCCCAGGACAAGTCGTGCACGTACCTGAAGACTCCTGCCGGCGTATGTACAGAAATGGTGTTGCCATTGGAAGAAATCTACAACGACTCGGAACACCAGGCTGATACGCTGAACGCTGCTTCACTGAGCATCAAGAAATATAAAAACCCGTCCGACCGTTCTACGATGGGCACTCCTGCCCAGTTGCTCATGGTTCGGAAAGACGATATGAAATCGTTCTTTGAAGGCAATAAGATCTATGACAACAAGACCTCGTTTGCTTCGACCTACAGTTCAGCCTCCTCAAGTTACACGTTCACCCAGCTGAACCGTCTGGTGAGCCATATTTTCAGCGAGATACGTCCGGAAATCGAGAAAGGAGCCGCCCACTGGACAGAATGGAAAGCCCAACATCCCAATTGGAACAAGGTGCTGCTGGTTCCGGTGTCTCTGACTACTGACTCAAACGGAAATGTCATCGGGGTAGAGAATGATATGAGCGTGACTTCTGCAATGCTCTATGGAGGAGAAGACCTCGACTCCGGTCGCGATGCAGATAGGATTCGTCTCCAGGTCATCTATACCCATCCGACTAAGAAGTAACCCCTTCATTTTTTCATCCTACGCAAGGAGGAAGGAGTGTCACCATCATAGGACATTCCTTTCTCCTTTTTTTAGACGCATACTAACAATACTCGAGGGTAATACACTCCCATCCCCCCCAGCCTGTCCGAGAATCTTCATCCCGCTTTTCATTTTCCCTGTCATTTCGAACGAAGTGAGAAATCTGTTAGCACAAAGTGAATGTGTTCAGATACTTCACGCCGTTCAGCATGACAGTTCGATAGGAATGTTTTCTTGCCATCCATCATCTCGCAGTATGAATTTCCTTCATAAATCAGCTCGTAAAACATCTTTCCTGATGACGTTGCCGAGGCAGACAGAGAACTCCGTGAATAATCAGTAGCCAGACAGAGAGAGGGTGTACCAATATAATATTGGTACACCCTCTTCTTTATTTATCGGTGGATGATACTCGATTAAGCGTTTACAGAAGCCATGTGAGCAATCAGATCCAATACCTTGTTAGAGTAACCGATTTCGTTGTCGTACCAAGAAACGACCTTAACGAAAGTATCAGTCAAATAAACACCGGCATTAGCATCGAAGATAGAAGTCAATGTGCAGCCCAGGAAGTCAGAAGAAACAACTGCATCTTCTGTGTAACCCAGAACACCCTTCAAGTCGCCTTCAGCAGCTTCCTTCATGGCAGCGCAGATAGCTTCCTTCGTAGCAGGCTGAGCCAAGTTAACAGTCAGGTCTACTACAGAAACGTCCAAAGTCGGAACACGCATAGAGATACCAGTCAGCTTACCGTTCAGTTCAGGAATAACCTTACCTACAGCCTTAGCAGCACCCGTAGAAGACGGGATGATGTTGCCAGAAGCAGCACGACCACCTCTCCAGTCTTTCAGAGACGGACCGTCAACTGTCTTCTGAGTAGCAGTTGTAGAGTGAACAGTAGTCATCAAACCGTTAACGATGCCGAACTTGTCGTTCAGAACCTTAGCGATAGGAGCCAAGCAGTTAGTAGTACAAGAAGCGTTAGAAACGAACTGAGTACCCTTTACATACTTGTCGAAGTTTACGCCACAAACGAACATCGGAGTGTCATCCTTAGAAGGAGCAGACATTACTACATATTTAGCACCGGCTTCGATATGAGCCTGAGCCTTTTCCTTAGTCAAGAACAGACCAGTAGATTCAACCACATATTCAGCACCAACAGCGTCCCAAGCCAATTCCTTCGGGTCTCTGCAAGCTGTTACGCGGATTTCCTTACCGTTAACGATCAGTTTGCTGTTTTCAACGTCAGCTTCGATAGTGCCATCGAACTGTCCGTGCATTGTATCGTACTTCAACATGTAAGCCAAGTAATCAACCGGGCACAAGTCGTTGATACCTACAATCTGGATGTCGCTTCTCTTCTGAGCAGCACGGAACACAAAACGGCCGATACGACCGAAACCGTTAATACCTACTTTAATCATTTTGTTTAAATTTTAAAAGTTTTATAATAAACGTTATAAACACTCATATGCCTACGAAAGTAAGGAATGGGTCCTTTACTTTCGATTGCGTTGCAAAAATAACAAATTCTTTTCATATTCTCCTATCTTTTTTGCAGAAAAATCAGAAAAAACTCTTCCTTTTGCCGACATATTTTTGCCTTATTTAATGAAAGGTCGCGGCAATGGACAGAAAATGTAAAGTAGAGAAGGCAAATCGGTCGGGCGGCAAAGAAATGTAGCAGGAAAGATGGTTATTCGGGAAATTCTAAGTATCTTTGCACACAGTAGAAACTATTTATTTATAAGATACGAACATGCAGGAAAAAATCATCATTCTCGATTTCGGGTCACAGACCACCCAGCTCATCGGCCGTCGCGTCCGTGAGTTGAACATGTATTGCGAGATTGTTCCCTACAACAAGTTTCCCCACGATGACTCCTCGGTTATCGGAGTCATCCTATCGGGCAGTCCCTTCTCTGTCTATGATGAAAAAGCCTTCAAGGTAGACCTCACCGACATCCGGGGCAAATACCCCATCCTGGGCATCTGCTATGGGGCACAATTCATGTCTTACATCAACGGGGGCAAGGTGGAACCGGCCGGTTCCCGCGAATACGGACGTGCCCACCTCTCGAAGTTTGATCACGACAATCCCTTGCTGAAGGGGATTCGCGAACATTCACAGGTATGGATGAGCCATGGTGACACCATCACGGCCATTCCCGACAATTTTGAAATCATTGCTTCGACCGACAAGGTGGCCATTGCCGCCTATCAGGCCAAAGGCGAAAAGCTGTGGGGCGTACAGTTCCATCCCGAAGTGTTCCACTCGGAAGACGGTACCCAGTTGCTGAAGAATTTCGTGGTCGACATCTGTGGCGGCAAACAGGACTGGAGTGCCAGCTCGTTCGTCGACACCACGGTGGCCGAACTCCGTGCACAGGTGGGCAACGACCGCGTCATCCTCGGATTGAGCGGTGGGGTGGATTCCTCAGTGGCCGCCGTATTGCTTCATCGTGCCATCGGCAGCAACCTGACGTGTATCTTCGTCGACCACGGCCTGCTGCGCAAGAATGAGTTCCGGAATGTGATGCACGATTATGAGTGTCTGGGACTGAACGTAATAGGAGTCGATGCCAGCGAGAAGTTTTTCAAGGACCTGGAAGGAGTTACTGATCCCGAAAAGAAACGCAAAATCATCGGCCGCGACTTCGTAGAGGTCTTCAATGCTGAAGCCCACAAGATCACCGATGCCAAGTGGCTGGCACAAGGAACCATCTATCCCGACCGCATCGAAAGCCTCAATATCACCGGAAAGACCATCAAAAGCCACCACAATGTGGGAGGACTGCCTGAGGAGATGCACCTCAGCCTCTGCGAGCCCCTGAAATGGCTCTTCAAGGATGAGGTACGACGCGTAGGACGTGAACTGGGCATTCCGGAACACCTCATCAGTCGTCATCCTTTCCCGGGTCCGGGCTTGGCCGTCCGTATCTTGGGCGACATCACCCGCGAAAAGGTACGTATCCTGCAGGATGCCGATGATATCTTTATCCAAGGATTGCGCGACTGGAAGACAAGCGATGCACAGGGCAAGGAAACGGCCCTCTACGACCAGGTATGGCAGGCCGGCGTCATTCTACTGCCCGTACAAAGTGTAGGCGTGATGGGAGACGAGCGCACGTATGAACGTGCCGTGGCCCTTCGTGCCGTTACCAGCACCGACGCCATGACGGCCGACTGGGCTCATCTTCCCTACGAGTTCATGGCAAAGGTTTCGAACGATATTATTAATAAGGTAAAGGGAGTCAACCGCGTCTGCTACGACATCTCGTCGAAGCCGCCTGCCACTATCGAGTGGGAGTAAGATAAATCCCTTTTCATTACCTCTTTTATCCTGAGGAGGAGGAGTCAAAGCAGCAGCGATGGCACTCCTCCTCAGCTATTTATGATGTAACGGTTCCGTAACACCTTTGTATCCGATTCTTCACGAACCTGTCTTCCCGATGAAACCGACATGACATATTTTTGTCCTATAATTTCAAAAGCTAAAGAAAATATGAAACAAGTAAAAAGAAAAGCAGAAACGTGGATAAAGGCAACCACTTTCCGATGCCTGTTAGTACTATGTTGCCTGGCAATGGGCTTGCCATTGCAGGCACAAACCCCTGAACAATGGAAATCACTGGAAGCCGACATCAACTTCTTTATCGCCAACGACTTGGGCCGCAACGGCTATTATGACCAGAAAATCATCGCTGAACGCATGGGTGAAATGGCGGATGCCATCGGTCCCGAAGCCATCCTTGCCCTGGGAGACACCCACCACTTCAACGGGGTAGCTTCTGTCAACGACCCGTTATGGACAAGCAACTATGAAGCCATCTACTCCCACCCGGAACTGATGATTGACTGGCTGCCCGTGCTGGGCAATCACGAATACAGGGGAAACACGCAGGCGGTGCTGGACTATTCGAAGGTGAGCCGCCGCTGGGTGATGAAAGACCGCTATTACACCAAAGTTTTCGCCGATGATGAAGCCGGCGTCAAGGTACGGGTCGTCTTCATTGACACGACTCCCCTGATTGACAGTTACCGCACCGACGACCGCTATCCGGATGCCCGGCTGCAGGATACGCAGACGCAACTGCAATGGCTGGACGCTACCCTTTCCTCCGCCCAGGAAGACTGGATTGTGGTGGTAGGGCATCATCCGATCTATGCTGAGACGAAAAAGGACATCGCCGAACAGCAGGCCCTTCAGCAAAAACTTCTCCCCATATTCCGGAAACACGATAAAGTGGCCATGTATATCTGCGGACATATCCACAATTTCCAGCATATCCGCCAGCCGAATGACCCTACAGACTATATCGTCAACAGCGCAGGATCGTTGGCCCGTAAAGTAAAGCCGCTTCCCCAGACGGTGTTCTGTTCGCCTGAACCCGGCTTCTCGGTCCTTACCGCATCCCCGAAGAAACTGTCGCTCTATATGATTGACAAAGAAGGAAAGGTGCTACACTGCGTAGACAAGACAAAATGAGTTCTCTCTGTTAATTTTTACCGAGAACGCGTAAATTCTTCGTCTGAGTCATCCGTCTCCGCTAAAAACTGTGTATCTTTATCCGCAAAAGTTAACAGCAGCAACGATATGAATACACAAGTAACCGCCTGCATCCTGGCAGGCATATTAGCAACCGCTCCCGCCACAGCGGGACGGGTTGCTCAGGAGACGGAGGCAGACGAGGTGATGTTGCCGAATCCGTGGAAAGGAAAGCGCGTGGCTTTTCTGGGCGACTCCATCACCGACAAAGTCCATGTGGGCACTGCCAAGAATTACTGGCAGTTTCTGGAAGAATGGCTGGGGCTGACGCCTCTGGTCTATGGAATCAACGGGAACCAGTGGAACGGAATCCTGAAACAGGCACAGAAGCTGAAGGCGGAAGCCGATGGACAAGTCGACGCCATCCTGGTCTTTGCGGGAACGAACGATTATAACGCCGGCATTCCGCTGGGAGAATGGTACGACTATGTTTATCAGGATACGACCGTAAAGGGCGGTGGCAAGGAAGGCCGCAAGAAACGGACACCTTCGCAGGATCCCGATACCTTTCGAGGCCGTATCAACTTGGCTATGGACTACCTGAAACGGAATTTCCCTACCCAACAGATTATCCTGCTGACACCCATTCACCGAGCTCAGGCACAATTCAGCATCAACAACATCCAACCTGCGGAGGCGTTTCCCAACAAACTGGGGCACTATGTGGATGAATACGTACAGGCTATCAAGGAAGCCGCCAATGTATGGGCGGTGCCTGTTATCGACCTCAACAGTGTCTGCGGACTGTTCCCGATGATGGATGAACATGCCCGCTACTTCCATCATTCAGAAACAGACCGCCTGCATCCCAATGCCGACGGACACAGCCGTATGGCCAAGGCGCTGATGTACCAACTGCTGGCCTTTCCGGCAGATTTCGACTGAACGGAGCGCTTGTCCCCTACCCGTCTGAGGCACAGATACAACAAAGAGGGTGCATCTCTAAGAGAAGAACTCCCTTCTCATGATGCACCCTCTTGTTTTTATTCTGGACGGATATTCTCTCTCCGGCTCAATCGATATCAATCACCCGATTCTTTTTGTCGAACTTGATTTCCAATCCATTGGAAAGGCGGATTTCCGTTTCCTTCTGCTCCCGCTCGATGAAAAGAATACGCTGATTCTCATAATGGGTCTTTACATACTGTAGGATAGCGGCAGGAACGATGGCCTCTGGAACACCGGTAGTCTTGCAATCCACCTCTTTCCATGCTCCCGTCTTGTCGAACTCCAGTTTTTCTCCGTCTGTAAACACCACGTCATACGTCTTGTCCAACAAGTTGCTCTCCACTTTCGCCAAGGCCACTTTCTTATCCTTGAAGTGAGTGGTAAGAAACGTTTGTGCCTTTGTCGGCAGTTCACCGACACCAATAGGCTTGTCATTGTCGGCCCCTGCCACGGTATACACAGCAAATAAGGCCAGAAATAAAATGAATAGTTTTTTCATAAGACATTTATACAGTTTGGTGATTCGCAAATATAGCCTTATTTTCGGAAATGCGCGCCAAGAAGGTGTTAAATAGTTGTTATTTAGCCTTCTTTATCCGATTTGTCCCAGAATGAAATACATTATCTCTCCTGAGTACTCACTCAAAGATACGGCAGGAAATACACTCATTGTACCTCGGTGGCAGAAATCTCCTCCAATTCTTTCGCATCGCGCTGTTGCTCGTCCGATGGGTCAAAGACCACTTCATGCACCCCTTTCCGCGCGTCGTTCACCCGAACCTTGATGCCTTTCGCCTCCTCCAGCGGCAACGACTGCAGGCGGTAGCATACCAGCGCAGGAGCCGTCATCTGCAAGGTGTCACCATAGGTATTATAACGGTACTCCAGATGGATATAACCATCCGAAGCCACCACGGGTTCACCCGCCCGATGTACCAGGCTGACGCGGTGCAACTTTTCTTCCGGAAGTTTCTGCAGAAAGCGGATGTGCAGGTAACCGGCAGCTATCCAAGCCTCCTCAAAATAGGTAGGATCGTCAGCATAGTCGGCCTCGTTCTCCTCCGTCAGTTCTTCTACCTGCTTGGTGAGAAAAGGACGGATGTATTCCGGCTTGATGGCCACATCGTAGCCCGAAAAGTTGTCCGCCAGCGGATTGAAATACAGGATAGCACGCTGTCCGTCTTCCAGTCCGGGACTAAAAATACCGGAGGCTGCAGGCCACATGCTTCCCCATGTGTCGCCGGTATACGTGTACAGTTTATCCCCCTGGTCATGGACAGTCACCCAGTCCACAGCCAGGTCACCCAATGAATAGCCGTCGTTGTCATCGCACGATGACAGTAGCAGGGCCAGCCCTGCACACAAAGTCAGTAGATACTTCTTCATACTCGTTCTGTTTTTGGTTAGTACGGTGAATAAACAACGAAAGGGGCGGAATTACTGCACGGCTTAGCAATCATTAACTTTTAGGCTTGTTCGAGTCAACTATTCAGCCAGTATTGACTCCAGTTCCTGGAGTTCGGCCTCATCGAAAGCCGTGTTCTGAAGGGCCTTCAGGTTACCGGCCAACTGTTCGACCGAACTGGCACCGACGATGACCGAAGTCACCCGTTCGTTCCTCAGCAACCAAGCCAGTGCCATCTCAGCCAACGACTGTCCCCGCCGCAGCGCCACCTCATTCAGGCGGCGGATTTTCTGGAGGGTAGCTGGCGTGAGCGATTCTATCTTCAGGAAACCACCACGGGCGATACGCGAGTCTTCGGGAATGCCATTCAGATAGCGGTCTGTCAGCAGCCCCTGCGCCAACGGCGAGAACGCGATGAACCCGCTTCCCTGCTCCGCTGCCTGCTGCAGAATCCCCTGCTGTTCCGGTTCGCGGTTGAAGAAGTTGTAACGTCCCTGATAGAGCAGACAAGGTGTCTCGTGTTCTTTCAGGTAACGATAGGCATACGAAGCCGCTTCAGGAGGAAATTTGGAAATGCCCACATATAACGCTTTTCCTTGGCGGACCATATCCACAAGGGTCTGAAGTGTTTCCTCCAAGGGTGTCTGCGGGTCGTAGCGGTGGCAGTAAAAGATGTCGACATAGTCCAGATGCATCCGGCGAAGACTCTGGTCAAGACTGGCCATGAGCGACTTTCGCGAGCACCAAGAACCATAGGGACCGGGCCACATGTCATGGCCGGCTTTCGTCGAGATAAAGAGTTCGTCCCGATAGGGAGCCAGGGATTTCTGCATCACTTGGCCGAACGTCTCCTCAGCCGACCCGAAGGCAGGACCGTAATTGTTGGCCAGGTCGAAATGTGTAATGCCGTGGTCGAACGCATAATGGAGTTTCTTACGGCTCAGCGACAACGTGTCAACATCGCCGAAATTGTGCCACAGCCCCAGGGAAATGGCAGGCAGCAAGACACCGCTCTTGCCAGCCCGGCGATAGGTCATGCCGCAGTCGTAACGCCCGGCTGCAGCAGCATATACTTCGTCAATCATATCAGCTTTCTGTTACATACGATAAGAAAGAGGCACTGGTCGGCACGTTCCCGTACCTGGCCAGTGCCTCTGTATACGAATAATCTCAACAATTACATATTAAACCAGCGAACGTAGCAGAAGTCCTGACGATGAGCCAGTGCTTCGTTCTTGGGGAACATACGATAAGACACCTTGAAGCTGCCGGCGTTCGAGAGGCTGTGAACGAGCTGGAACGTGTAGAGGTTGCCCTCGTTCTTCACCATCTTCATCGGCGTTACGGAATAAACGTATTCCTTGCCTTCGGCATTTGCATAGGTAACTACCATTTCGATACCGACTGCATCCTTCAGACCCTTTTCGTCGACTACGCAAGTGATGGTATATTCCTTACCGCTCTCTACATTGCCCTGACGAAGTTCTTCGCTCTTGTCCAACGATACGATTTCAATGCTATCCCACTTGGCAGCCACTTCTTCCTTCCAGGCAGCGATTTCCTTGGCCTTGGCGTTGTCGTTGGCAGCCAATACCTTGAAACGGTCAGCCTCGCGAGTATAGAACTTGCTGTAGTAGTCATCGAGCTGACGCTTCATGGTGTAGTGAGGAGCCACCTGAGCAATTGAGTTCTTGATGGTCTTCACCCAGCCTTCCGAATAGCCCTTCTTGTTACGTGCATAGTACAGCGGCAGGATTTCTGTTTCGAGGATACTGTAGATAGTAGCGGCATCCAGCTGGTCCTGATAAGCCTGGTTCTGGTACGTACGCTTTTCGGTCAACGCCCATCCGGCTCCTTCGCGGTAACCTTCGAGCCACCAGCCGTCGAGCACAGAGAAGTTCACAACACCGTTCATCAAGGCCTTTTCACCCGATGTACCGGATGCTTCGAGCGGACGGGTCGGTGTGTTCATCCAGATATCTACACCCGAAACAAGGCGGCGAGCCAGCTTCATATCATAGTTTTCCAAGAAGATGATCTTGCCCAGGAATTCCGGACGCTTGGAGATTTCCACGATTTTCTTAATCAGACCCTGACCGGCACCATCGTGCGGGTGAGCCTTACCGGCAAACAAGAACTGTACGGGGTAGTCGGGGTTGTTCACAATCTTGGCCAGACGATCGAGGTCCGTGAACAGCAGGTGAGCACGCTTATAAGTAGCGAAACGACGGGCGAAACCAATCAGCAGTGCATTGGGGTTGATTTTGTCCATCAGGGTCACTACGCGAGAGGGATCACCCTGATTCTTCAGCCAAGTATTGCGGAATTCTTCACGGATGTACTTGGTGAGCTTGTTCTTCAGTGCCACGCGAGTCTTCCAGATTTCTTCATCGGGCACATTGTAGATGGCTTCCCAGATTTTCGGATTCGACTGGTCTTTCATGAAGTTCTTGTCGAAATACTTGCCATAGAGAGCCTTCCATTCAGAAGCGCACCAAGTGGGGAAGTGTACACCATTGGTGACATAACCTACGTGGTTCTCTTCAGGGAAGTATCCCTTCCAGATGCCGGCAAACATTTCCTGCGACACCTTTCCGTGCAACCAGCTTACACCGTTGACTTCCTGACAGGTGTTGCAAGCGAACGTAGACATGCAGAAACGTTCGTTGCTGTCGCCCGGGTTGATGCGGCCCAAGTTCATCAGGTCGGCCCATTCAATGCCCATACGCTGCGGATAGCCACCCATGTATTTGCCGAAGAGGCCTTCATCGAAGTAATCGTGACCAGCAGGCACCGGAGTATGTACCGTATACAAAGAAGAGGCGCGAACCACTTCAAGAGCCTGCGTAAAGGTCATGCCGCTTTCCACGTAGTCGCACAAACGCTGTACGTTGCAGAGGGCAGCGTGTCCTTCGTTGCAGTGGTAAACATCCTTCTTGATGCCCAACTTCTTGAGCAGCAATACGCCACCAATACCCAGCAGGATTTCCTGCTTCAGACGGTTTTCCCAGTCACCGCCATAAAGCTGGTGCGTGATGGAACGGTCGAATTCGCTGTTCAGTTCGTTGTCTGTATCCAGGAGGTACAAAGGCACACGGCCTACGTTCACTCTCCATACGAAAGCATGCACAAAATAATTCAGGTAAGGAACGTCCAGTACCAAAGGATTACCCTCTGCGTCCATCACGCGTTCCAAAGGCAGGCTGCCAAAGTTCTGCGCTTCGTAGTTGGCAATCTGCTGTCCGTCCATCGACAGGCTCTGTGAAAAGTAGCCATAGCGATACAAGAAACCGATGGCACACATGTCCACGTTGCTGTCGGACGCTTCCTTCAGATAGTCACCGGCCAAGATGCCCAGACCACCGGAATAGATCTTCAGCACGTGCGTCAAGCCATACTCCATGCAAAAATAAGCCACGGAGGGGCGGTTGGCATTGGGCTTTTCAGCCATGTATGCCTTGAATTTGGAATATATATCATTGATATTGGCCAACACGTTCTTATCTACGGCAAGAGCTTCCAACTTTTCGTAGCTCAAGCGTTCCAAGAGAGCCACCGGATTCTGGCCAACGGCCTTCCACAATTCCGGATCGAGTTCCTTAAACATTTCAGTTGCTTCGAAGTTCCATGCCCACCAGATGTTGTGAGCCATTTCCTGCAGCATTTTCAGCGATTCCGGAATACGAGATTTCACATTGATTTCTCTCCAAACCGGAGCATTCACATAGTTAGTCTTTACTTTCATATATCAATTGGGTAAAATGATTATTTCTGTTTTTTCTGGCGTTCGGCCGCCTTTCGCAGAGCGATGTCGTACGCCTCGTAATAATATTGTATGAAGTGTTTCCACAAGGCCTTTTCGGAAATCTTGGCGGCCTTGTTGCGGATAGCGTCAATCTCTTTCTTGTTCATCCCCGAGAACAGTGTGATGGTATCCTTGATGGTATCGGCCACTTCCGAATAGTTGTAGTCCGTGCGGTGAATCACCTTCACGCCGTCCTGCAGTTCGCCACTGTGTCCCAGCACGCTGTCCACCCAGCGGCCGAAGCCGGCAAGGTCGGTCGTGATGGTCGGCACATGGAAAGCCACACTTTCCAGCGGGGTATAACCCCATGGTTCATAATAGGAAGGATATACGCTCAGGTCATTGCCGATCACCACATCGTAGTACGCACGGTTCAGGATGCCGTCGTTGCCGTTGAGGTAGCACGGCACGAAAATGACTTTCACCTGCGACTCAGGCGCGTTCGACATATTCAGGTATTTCAGCATATCGAGCACCTGGTCGTGGCTCATGTTGTGAAGCCAGTGCGTGATGTAAGGAACGGGCAGCGGAGTGGTGAATTTCTCCTTGCTCTTGAGGCGCTCCACCAGGTCTTCGCGGGCTTCGCCCACCCATCCGGGCACGTTGATGAATGCCAGCACCTGCTTCTTCAGGTTCTTGTCCCGGGTCAGACGGTTCAGGGCCTCCACATAGACGTTGATACCCTTGTTCTTGAACTCGTAGCGTCCGCTTGTGCCGACAATCAGCGTATCATCGCCCAAGTCGGTACCCAGCAACTTGTTGGCGACTTCCAGCATCAGCTTGCGGGCCTTCTTGCGGGCATCGGTGAACTTGCGTCCTTGCGGCACGAAATCGTCCTCGAAACCGTTCATCAGCACCACATCAGCCGCTTTGTCCAGCAGTTCCTTGCACTCGTTGTTGGTGATTTCACTCACCGTCGTGAAGCAATCCACATGGTGCGCCGTCTGCTTTTCGATGGAGTGTTTGGACTGCATATTGAGCTCGCCGGCCATCTGGTCGCCGTTGTAAGCAAACAAGTAATCATAAAGGGGTTTATTATTACCGGCGATGGAACGGCCGATAGAAGTAGCGTGCGTAGTGAAAATGGTAGCGATGGCAGGCACAGCCTTCTGAACATAGAGAGCACCCAGTCCCGTCATCCACTCGTGTGCCTGGTAAACTACCTTGTCGGTCGACTTCAGGCAGAAGCGGTAATAGCTCTCAACCACTTTGCCGGCAGCATACGAAAACATGGAAGCTTCGTCATAGTCGCCATAGGCATGAAGCGAGTCGACGCGGAAATCGGCCCATGCCTGCGTGTAAATATCGTTCTTCTGTGCAAAAAACGGCGTGAAATCCACCAAGATGGCATACGGCTTTCCCGGAATGTTCCACCGACCTATACGCAATCTCAATCCATTTACCTTCAAAGCGTGCTCGCGCCACTTGGCGAACAGGCTATCATCCTCTGAGAACAAGGGGTTCTCTTTACCTAACCAAACATCCGGACCTATGAAAAAAATCCTGCCTGGGAAAGCGCTCTCCAACGTCTTTGCCCGTGTAGACAGAACGGTGTAAATTCCTCCAACTTTATTACACACTTCCCAACTAGATTCGAAAATATAATCAGGGGTCAAAAGCTGTTTCATCATTATCAATTAATATTTTCTAAATCAGCTGCAAAGATAGAAAAAAAATATCAATATCCTGCAATTTCATCCTTTTTTTCTCTATTTGTGGGCAATTTTACACTCAAATGCCCTGAGAATGCTTCCTACAAGGGTTGTTCAAGAAGCCTCTCCTACCAATACCTAAAAAAACTAGAAGGGTGCGCCCCTCCCCTTCCTCCCAGCGACCGGCCTTCCGCCGGATTAGCCAGCAAGCCAACAGGGAACAGGCGCACCCTCAACACGGCTCTTCACTGCGTTGATCAAACCATCAGAGCGGCTACCAGGGCCAAGATGGCATAGAATTCCGGAAGGGCGGCATAAATCATGGTGTTAGTCATCACGTCGTGACCCTGAGAAACGCCCACGATACCGTTGGCACTAATCTGCCCCTGACGGATAGCCGAGAACAGACAAACCAGTCCTACACCCAGACCGATACCGAACATCAAAGGACCCTGTGTAGTGAAATCCTTGCCCATAGACATCAGGAATGCCACAAAGCCATACAGACCCTGAGTAGCGGGAAGTGCCGACAGAATCATGTAGCTGGCCGACTTCGACGCGTCTTTCTTCAAGGCACCTTCTGCCGCGTTACCGGCAATCGTCGTACCAAAGCAACTACCAATTCCTGCAAGGGCCAACATGAGACCCAATCCGAGATAACCTAAAACTTCATTCATAATTGTCAAATTTTTATTGTTTCTATATTCTTTTATTATTGATTCTTGAGAGTTGAAAAAGGCTTGTAGGCTTCGCCCTTACCGTCGTAACCGCTGTTCTTGAAGTACTCCACAAAGGTCAGACGAAGAGGATGCACGAACGCGCTCAAGCAAGACATAGCGATGTTCAGCGTATGGCCAAACACGAGGATGAGTCCGCAGAAGAACCAGCCCAGGGCAGGTCCGGCTGCATCGTTTACCATGAAGGCCAGCTGATTGAACACACCACCCAGCATACCGCCTGCCAGGCCTAAGGCATACAGACGGATGTACGAAAGGGTATCGCCCAACAGGCCTGTCGCCATATTGTACGTGTCCCACATACCGGCTCCGATATTCACGAAGACATTGCGGCGCAGGTTATTCAGCAGGTAGATACCGATGGCGGAAATGCCGCCGATGATGATGAAAGCCCATTGCGACACTTCGGCAGAAATGACTTTGAAGAAAGTCAGTCCGCCTGTGCAGATGAAGCCGACAACCAGCAGCAACCATCCCCAGGCACTCAGCGATTCCTTGAAGCCGAAGCGGACCGTCTCGCCAATGGCCTTGACCGTCATGGCCAGACAAATGTGCACGACACCGATGAGCAATGCCAACAGCATCTGCTTGTCGTAGGTAGTGCCTTCAATCTTTCCGGAAACCATCAACTGCTTCATGCCTTCCGGCAGGTCCAGTTCGAAGAGATTCACACCGAAGAACGTACCCAGCACGGCACCCACCACGGTTGTGAACACTCCAAGAGTAATCACCAGATTCATCATGCCGGCCATGGACTTGCCCAACTTCTTCTTCAGGACAAAGCCCAGCAGAATCAGTACCAGACCATAACCTGAATCGCCCATACAGAAAGCAAAGAAGAGCGAGAAGAACGGGGCTAAAATCGGTGTCGGGTCGAACTCGGCATAGTCGGGCATACCATACATCTTGGTGAGCACCTCGTACATCCGCACGAACCCGTTGTTCTTCAGCTTGATGGGCGCATTGTCTTCCCGATAAGCGGGACGTATCTCATAGTACACGCCCTTCTGTTCCAGCAGTTCCTTCACTTCAGACACGTTTTCTTCCGGCACCCATCCTTCGAGCAGGCGAACAGCCCCATGGGCCATTTCCTCGCCGCTGAGCTTCACCTTCATCAGGTCAATCTCCGCCTGCAAGGCTTCATAATTATTCGCCAGCGTAGCATGATACCGGCGGCAGTAGTCCCTCAGAGCAGCCGTAGCCGCTGTGATTTCCTTCTCCACTTCCGCCTTTTTCCGCATCAGTGCCGAAAGGCCAGTCTGGGGCAACCGCAACGGCTCCAGTCCCAGGTCAGGTGTCCGGCTGTCGACCGTCACGAAGTAGACATGACCGTTCTCGCGGTTCACCACCAGTACCTCGTCTTCCCATTCACTGAGGAAGTCCTTTTCCTGACAGTCATAGAAAGCACACCGCCAGCCGGCCTGTTCCAGTCTTTCCAAAGAAGCCGGATCAAAATCACCCCAGGGTTCCAGCAACGCAATGTCCTTGGTCAGGGCAGGCAACTGCTGCTGCAACGCCTGGATGCGGTTTTGCTGCTCCTCATAACCGTCCACAATCTGCTCTGCCGTCTTGTCCGTCCGAACATCCTTGTCAGGCTGGTTGTCGGCCAGCACAAACATCGCCTGCAAAAGGTTGCGGCCGGCTGTTCGCTGGTCGATGAAGTGCTGCAGGTCCGCATCGGGTTCCCCGCACTGCTTCTCTACCACATGGATCACGCCCAGCTGACGGATGTCTTCCAAAAACGATTCATACTCCTTATGGTACACAAGGAATGTGAGTTTCTCCATTTTAGCAATCATTCTTCCGTCTCCTTTCTTTTTTCCTGAATCGACTTCAGAATCTTCTGCGATGACTTCGACAGATTTTCCTCGTCTTCCATAAACCGTTTGATTTTCCGCAAAGCGTCCTGATAGCCCGGAATCTGTACCTTCTCGAAGAGGTTTACCTTCTGGGTCGTCTTTTTACGCGCATGTTCCAGCAAGTTCAGCTTCGCCACCGTAAACTCCCGTTCAATAGCCGTGCTGGCCAGTCCTTTCAGAATGTGCAAGCCGTCGGCAACCCATTTGGGGCTACAGAAAAGGCTGAACGGTCGGATTTCGAAGTCCACATCCTCCAGCAAGGGAACGCGGACTCCCGCAATCTTGCGGATGCCCAAGCGAACATCTTTCACTTTGATTAATGAAGTGTCGAATTCATTCCAGAGTGCGAACATGGCTTCATACGCCTGAATCTGTTGCTCCAGCCGTTCCTCCAAGGCTACCGCGTCAGACTTGCAGCGTTTCACCTCCAGCCGCAGTGCACTCTCCTTGTTCTTGATAATGGGCAAGGTACGCACGCGGATCTTGAGTTGCTTCTCCAACTGCTGCAGCGAGGTCTTGTTATATTGAAATTTTATAGCCATTTCTCTGTATCTGTTTTAACGATGAATCACTGCTTCCAATACTGGTCGACAAATTCTTTCTTGATATTGACTTCCGTGGGCTTGAAGTATTTTCCGAAAAGCCCCCACGTCACATCCAGCATTTCTGTCGTATTGAGATTGACGTCAATGGCCAACAACTGGTTGGCATAGTCTTTAGCAAAGGCAAGTGCACGTTCGTCGTAGTCGGTCAGGTCGAAGCCGTTTTCCATCTTGGTCTTGGCATTGGCGGCATCGGCATACAGACGAACGGCAGCGTTCATCACCTGCGGATGGTCCTTGCGGGTCTTCTTGCCGCTGACCAGCTGTTTCAGACGAGACAAAGAGCGGAACGGGTCGACGATGACCTTACCGATGTCACTATCACGACGCAGGAACAGCTGTCCTTCCGTGATGTAACCGGTATTGTCGGGCACAGCATGAGTGATGTCGCCACCCGAAAGGGTCGTAACGGCGATGATGGTAATCGAACCGCCCGAGGGGAACTGAACCGCCTTCTCGTAAATCTTCGCCAGGTCGGAGTAGAGTGAACCCGGCATAGAGTCCTTCGAAGGAATCTGGTCCATACGGTTCGAGACGATGGCCAAGGCATCGGCATACGAAGTCATGTCCGTCAGCAGCACCAGCACCTTCTGGTTGTGCTCCACGGCAAAGTATTCGGCGGCCGTCAGGGCCATGTCGGGAATCAACAATCGTTCTACCGGCGGATTCTCGGTCGTATTCACGAAGCTGATGATGCGGTCCAATGCTCCCGCATTCGAGAACACGTTCTTGAAGTACAGGTAGTCGTCGTTGGTCATACCCATGCCGCCCAAGATAATCTTGTCGGTTTCGGCACGGAGCGCCACGTTCGCCATCACTTGGTTGAAAGGCTGGTCGGGATCGGCAAAGAAGGGAATCTTTTGCCCGGACACCAGCGTGTTGTTCAAGTCGATACCGGCAATACCCGTTGCAATCAGTTCCGACGGCTGCTTGCGGCGCACGGGATTCACGGAAGGACCGCCGATTTCCACTTCCACGCCCTCAATGGCGGGTCCCCCGTCGATGGGGTCACCAAAGGCATCGAAGAAACGACCGGCCAGTTGTTCGCTCACCTTCAGGGTAGGTGCCTTGCCGAGGAATACCACCTCCGCATTGGTAGGAATGCCCTCGGTGCCTTCGAAGACCTGCAACGTCACATCGTCGCCCGCAATCTTCACTACCTGGGCCAACTTTCCGTTCACCTTCGCCAGTTCGTCATAGCCTACTCCTTTCGCCTTCAGCGAACAGGTGGCCTTCGTAATCTGGCTGATTTGCGTATATATTTTCTGAAAAGCTTTTGTTGCCATTTTCTGTTTCCGTTAATTGGGTTAAACCTTAGTTTGCCTTCTTTTCGGCCACCAGTTCCTGCAGTTCCTGACGGCGTTCCACGTACTGTTCCGAGCGGTAGGCAGCATAGTTCATCTGTTTGCAGACGTTGATCATCTTCTTGAAGTAGTCCATCACTTCCACGAAATTCTCGAAGCGGAAGTCGGTGTGGCAGATGTCGATGATGGTGTCCACCATTTCCTCCTGGCGTTCCAACGGTGTCACAGCATCGATTTCATCGAAGGCATCCTGCTGCAGAATGACGAAGTCTATCAGCTCCGATTTCCAGAAAATCACGTGGTATTCTACAGGTACACCGTCGTCACCCAGAATGTTGATCTGCTCGGCAATTTCCTTACCGCGCAACAGACGGGTCTTCAGTTCGTTCACTTTCTTCGTCCACTGGTCGTTGATACGCTGCGTGATGTACTGCTCGAACTCCGGATATTCCAGATACTTCGAATACGAGTCGATAGGGTTCACGGCCGGATAGCGCTTGCGGTCGGCACGTTCCTGCTCCAAGGCATAGAAGCAGCGAGCCACCTTCTTCGTATTTTCTGTAACCGGTTCCTTCAGGTTACCACCCGCCGGCGACACCGTACCAATAAAGGTAATGGAGCCTGTGGCACCGTTGTCAAGGTACACATAGCCGGCCCGTCCGTAGAAGTTCGAGATGATGGCCGAAAGGTCCATCGGGAATGCATCCGGTCCCGGCAACTCCTCCATACGGTTGGACATCTCACGCAAGGCCTGTGCCCAACGGGAGGTAGAGTCGGCCATCAACAGGACGCGCAGTCCCATCGCACGGTAGAACTCTGCCATGGTCATGGCCGTGTAGACAGATGCCTCACGGGCGGCCACCGGCATGTTCGAGGTGTTGGCCACGATGATGGTACGCTCCATCAGCTTGCGTCCGGTGTGAGGGTCCACCAGTTCCGGAAACTCGGTAAAGATTTCCACCACCTCGTTGGCACGTTCACCGCAGGCAGCGATAATCACAATGTCCGCTTCCGCCTGTTTCGAGATGGCATGCTGCAGCACCGTCTTTCCTGTACCGAAGGGACCCGGAATAAAGCCCGTACCACCTTCCACTATGGGGTTCAGCGTATCGATGACACGTACCCCCGTCTCCAGAAGTTTGAAGGGACGCGGTTTCTCCCGATAATTAGTCATGGCCTTCTTCACCGGCCATTTCTGGATCATGTTGACCTTGATCTCTTCACCTTCCTTGTCAGTCAGCACCGCTACCGTATCTTCAATGCAGTATTCCCCTTCGGGAACAATGCTCTTCACCCGGTAACGGCCCGTCAACTGGAAGGGGACCATGATTTTCAGCGGCTGGTGGTTTTCCTCCACCTCGCCCAACCAGGCCGAAGGTCCCACTTCGTCACCGGCTTTCACCACCGGCTTGAACAGCCATTTTCTATCTTTGTCCAGCGGATAGGTATATTGTCCGCGTTTCAGGAAAACACCGTCCATCTTGTCCAGGTCATTCTGCAGACCATCGTAGTTTTTCGAAAGCATACCGGGACCCAGAGTCACCTCCAGCATGTGTCCCGTAAATTCGGCTTCGGCCCCTACCTTCAGTCCACGTGTACTTTCAAACACCTGCACGTACACGTTCTTGCCGACTACCTTGATGACTTCCGCCATCAGTCGGTCTCCGCCCGTTGAGATGTAGCAAATCTCGTTCTGGGCCACCGGACCGTCGACTGTCAGTGTCACCATATTGGCGATTACGCCTAAAACAGTTCCTTTTGTTGCCATTATCTATCAGTTTTTACTATTTTCTAAATTCTTCGGGAATCTGTACCTGTTCTTTCAGCTGCTGAATCAGCTGCCGGAAGAGGGCACTGCCACTTTCTTTATTCAACGAAATCCATCGCTCAATCATTTCCAGACGTAGGAGGAAGACAAACAGGCGCTCCACCGTAAAATAGTGAAAGAACGACTGGTCGTCCAGCCATTTCCACTTCAGCAGATCGGTTTTCTTCTCACGTTCCACCAGTTCATCCATTTCGGAAATCCGTTGCAAGGCTTCCAGATAGTCCAGTTCCTCGTTCAGTCCGAAATCCCGCGCATTGGACGAGCGCAACTGCTCGCAGACAGCGGTATCCCCCACAATCACTCCCTGCAGGTCCAGTTTGTATTTACGGGCAGCCAAGGCCGCCAGAATATTGTTCACGTTCAGGTTAAACTCGAACCAGGCAGCTACAAAAGCGTTCTTCGCCTGCATGGCATAGCGGTAGTACTCGGCAGCCAGCAGGTCCTCAGCGCGGTAGAGTTCTTCAGGGGCAAGAGCGAAGTACGCCTTCACGAACCGCTGCATGTAGGGCGGGAATTTCTTGTCTGGACAATCGTCGTTGCGTACAGCCTCCACCAGTTCCAGCAGTTCCTCTCCCGTAAAGTTACCCTTTCCTTCGGCCAAGGCTTCCTTATCCTTAAGCAGGCGCAACAAGTCTTGATTGTCGAACTGCAGATAGAACAGGTCGACAAGGTGCTTGTCCGCATCCGTCAGATGGGGGTAATAATCGGACTTGAAACCAGCCACTGTGCAGCTGAGCTTCCCGTCATCGAGCGCGATGTCGGGCAGACCGGCTACCAGATAATAATAGGTACTCATACGACGAGATTAAAACAACATTTCTACTAATTGCGGACGAAGGAATTCCTTGAAATAGTTCTCAAACTCCTCCTCTCCGAAGTTCACCTTATAAGAACCGTCGGCGGGAGAGATGGAAAACAAGGCCTTCATGCCGTTCACCTGCTGGATGCTGACCCCCTTGTCGAGCAGGGCCTTTGCCTTGGCCGTAAAGAACTTCTTCAGTTGTTCGGCTTCCGTTGTCGAAATGACAATCGGTTCATTCTCTGCCCATTTACCGGCAAGCGCCACGATAAACTGATTCAGAACCTGTTTATCAGCCGTAAAGCCTTTCACCGCTTCCGACACTGTCTGGTTGGTGAGCAAGTCGGCCACTTCCGTTTTGAGGGCATTCACGGCCTGCCCGGCAAACAATTTCAATTCAGATTTTGTGTTTTCCTTCTGTTCTTCAGCAGATTTCTTGGCATTGGCAATCATTGCTGCTGCTTCCTTGCGTGCGTCGTCCAGCAACTGCTGAGCCTGTTTCTTAGCTTCGCCGACAATCCGCTGAGCTTCTTCATTGCCCTTCTCGACTCCTTCGCGGTAAATCTTATCGGTAAGCGCTTGAATCTTATTTTCCATATTTACTGTATTTATAGTAAGAAATAACTTTATTCGTACCTTTTTTATGGTCGGTCAAATATAGCAACTTTTTTGTACAGTGCCGAATTTTTTCCCAGAAGATTTTTGTGAAGAGGTAAGAAAGGATAATAATTATGCTCTTTAGCATATTATCTGCTGAGAGGAAATAAACGCAGAGAGCACATAAAGTGTTAATGGATGAAACACAAAGAAACAAAGGTACAAAGTCTTTTTTTCTTGATTAAATATTCTCTTCCTTCCTTTGTGCCTTTGTGTTCATCCTTCCTTTGTGCTCACATACAAAGAGCCCCGGACAACCTTTCGGCTTCCGGGGCTCAAGACGGCGACTACCTACTCTCCCACTTGCGCAGTACCATCGGCGTGACGAAGCTTAACTTCTCTGTTCGGAATGGGAAGAGGTGGAACCTTCGTGCCATAGTCACCTGAATATCCTTAAATATCCATGACACAACAGACAACT
>JALEPZ010000013.1 GCA_022767125.1 Phocaeicola plebeius | reverse complement strand
GCGTCGGGCTGTATCGTCATGATGGAGGCCATGCGTATCATCAAGACGCTGGGCATCTCGCCCAAGCGCACCATCCGCATCGCCTTGTGGGGCGGCGAGGAGCAGGGACTCTACGGATCGCGCGGCTATGCCAACCTCTATCTTTACAACAACGACGAGAAAAAAGCACTGCCGGGTTACGACAAGTTCGCCCTCTACCTGAACATGGATAATGGTTCCGGTCGCTTCCGGAGCATCTACTTGGAGGAGAATGACTATGCCTTCCCCTTCCTGAAAGCATGGATGGGACCGCTCGAATCCTTGGGCTTCAAGACCCTCTCTCCGCGTAAGACGGGTGGCACCGACCATCTTTCTTTCACCCGTCTGGGCTTGCCGGCCTACCAGTTCATCCAGGATCCGTTGGAGTACGACCGTACTTACCACACGGTGATGGACACCTACGAACGCCTGACACTGGACGACCTGAAGGTGGACGCGGCTATTGTGGCACATCTCGTATTGAGCGCTGCCATGGACACGGACAGCATTCCTGTCAAGCCGGGCTATCCGGAAGCAGTGCCGGCCATGCCGACGCGTCGGTAAGCGTAAGCGGATACAGATACAACTTTTAATAGCGAAACAACGAGAAAAGAGAGTTTATTCATTATAGTACTAACTAACAACAAGCAATTATGAAAGAGAAGTTATTGGCATTTATCACAATGCTGATTGTGGGAGTATGCGCTGTTACAGCGCAGAACTCCATCACGGCTACGGGTACGGTGACTTCGGCAGAGGATGGCGAACCCATCATCGGAGCTTCCGTATTGGTCGTGGGAACCTCGAAGGGGACCATCACCGACATCGACGGCCGGTTTAGTATTTCGGATATCAATGCGGCTGCCAAGCTGAAGGTATCGTATGTGGGCATGGTATCCCAGATTGTCAAGGCAGGACGTAACCTGAAGATTGCCCTCCAGTCGGACACGCAGGTGATGGAGGAGGTGGTGGTCACCGCCCTCGGTATCCAGCGCCAGGCCAAGGCCATCGGTTATTCTACCGCCAAGGTGGACAACGAGCAGCTGAACATGGCGAAGGGATCGGATGCCTCTGCCGCCTTGAGCGGTAAGGTGTCGGGCCTGCAGATCAACGTCACTTCGTCCAACCTCGACCAGGAGACCCGTATCACCCTGCGCGGTGCCCGTTCCTTCAAGGGCGACAACTCGGCCCTGCTGGTGCTCGACGGCGTGCAGACACCGATCAATTTCCTGCAGTCGCTCAACCCGAACGACATCGACAACATTTCCGTCCTGAAGGGTGCGTCCGCAGCGGCCTTGTACGGTTCGGAAGCCGCCAACGGTGTGCTGATTGTCACCACCAAGTCGGGCAAGAAGGCGAAACCGAACATTACGTACGGACTGACCACGACCTTCAACACGGTGGCTTATATGCCCAAGTTCCAGGAACGGTTCGGTCAGGGTCACACGGACGCTTTCGGTCTGCCGGAATTCATGAACGGCTATACCTCCGACGAGAACCAGTCCTACGGTCCGGAATACGATGACCTGATGATCAACATCGGTAGCCCCATCGAATCGTTGAACGGCGGTTACATCCAGCGTCCTTACTCTTCGGTGAAGGACGGCCGCAAGAGCTTCTACGAGACGGGTGTCGGCATCCAGCACGACATCTCCTATTCGTCCAGCGACGACCGTGGCAGCATGTACCTGTCTTACCAGCGGCTGGACCAGAGCGGCATTGTCAGCGGCGATGAAACCGACCGCCAGACGGTCCGCTTCAACGGCAGCCGTACCTACAAGAACTTCACGGCCAGTGCGAAGGTGGCTTATACGCACACCAACTACAATGTGAACACCAACTCCAGTGCGGGTCTGTACAGTGTCATCAACGTGCCGTCCAACTACGACCTGCAGTCGTTCAAGAACTGGCGCGAGGAAGACGGAACCGGTTCGAACCCGAACGAGTGGATCAACGACTATTATCCCAACCCTTACTTCCAGATTGACACCAACCGCCGGAATACCCGTCAGGACCGTCTGGTGGGTTCGGTCGACCTGGAATACAAGGCCACCAGCTGGCTGCGCTTCACGGCCCGCACCGGTCTGAACCTTGGCGTGAACAACACCGAGACCAAGACCTACGCCTTCCATTACTCCAACTGGGCGGCCCAGAACATCTACCAGTGTAAGAACGACCAGTATTCGTCGTTCACCACGGCTTCCCGCCTCGACCAGAAGTTCAACATGGACTTCATGGCCTTCTTCCAGCACAAGCTGGGCGCCGACTTCGAGCTGAAGGCCATGTTGGGCTATTCGCTGCAGGACAACTACCGCGAATACAAGTCGGCCGGTGCCGCTACCCTGGCCCTCGACGACCTCTTTAACCTGTCCAACAAGGTGGGCGAGCTGAACGGTTCCAACCGCTGGACGCGTACCCGCAAGACGGGTGTCTATGGCAGTGTGGACCTGAGTTACAAGAACTGGGCCTTCCTGCAGTTGACCGGCCGTAACGACTGGACGTCCCTGCTCGACCCGTCACACTGGTCGTTCTTCTATCCCAGTGCCAACGCTTCGGTGGTGCTGACCGATGCCATCCCTTCGATGCGCAGCGACGTGTTCAACCACTTCAAGGTGCGCGCTTCGGCCGCCAAGGTGGGTACCGTGAATGTCGATGCTTATAAGCTCGACAATACCGCCAGCCTGAACAGCTACTTCCCGTACTCCACCCTGACGGCCTACAAGCTCAACTCGACGATGAACACCCGCGACCTCGAACCGGAATTCACCACCGAGTATGAGGTAGGTACCGAGTTCGGCTTCTTCAACAACCGCATCATGTTCGAGGCTGCCGCCTATTACCAGCGCACCACGAACCAGACCGTGTCTGTCTCCATGCCGACATCTACCGGTTATTCTGCCCGTTACATCAATGCCGGTGCCATGGAAGGCAAGGGTCTCGAGCTCGACCTGCACCTCACGCCGCTCTTGAAGCTGGGCGACTTCCAGTGGATTGTCAATGCCAACGCCACGTTCGTGGATACGAAGGTGACCGAACTGGCCGGTGATGCCACCGAGCTGATGCTGGACGACAGCGGTGACAACATGCCGATCTATGCCGTGCTGGACGAGCAGTTCCCCGTCATCAAGGCGACCGACTGGAAGCGCGACCCGAACGGACGCGTCGTCGTGAATGCCTCGAATGGTATGCCGACTGCCGGTGACCTGATTGTCGTAGGCACCACACAGCCGAAAGTCCGTCTGGGCCTGACCACCAACTTCAAGTACAAGAACTGGAGCCTGGGCGCTACCTTCGACTACCGTGGCGGCCACAAGACCCGCTTCAACCTGGAATACAACATGCTGTTCACGGGTGCTTCCTACCTGTCCACATCGGCCGGCCGCCAGCGCTTCGTCTTCCCGAACTCGGTCATCGAATCGACCGACGCGAACGGCAACACCATCTATACGGAGAACACCGACATCACGGTGTATGACGGTGGCGACAACTTCTGGAACGGTGCCTACAAGCAGGGTATCGCCAACCAGATTGTCAGTGCCGCTTCCTGGCGCCTGCGCGAACTGTCCATCAACTACGAGTTCCCGAAGAGCCTCATCCAGAAGATCGGCTTCATCCAGCGTGCTTCCGTCAGCCTCGTAGGCCGCAACCTGTTCATGTGGACCCCGAAGACCAATATCTGGGGTGACCCCGACTACACGGCCGCCGGCGGCAACAGCAACATCACGGGTACTTCGTACAATACGAACATCCAGGGATATGCCGGGATGGGTTCTCCCTCTACCCGCACGTATGGTTTCAACTTCTTGGTTTCCTTCTAACAACTTAAAACTGCAACGAATATGAAAAGAAATATATTCTATCCCCTTGTGTTGGGAGGCTTGTTACTGAGTGCCACCGGTTGCTCCGACTGGCTCGATGTCAACCAAAGCCCGAACGATGCCCTGCAGACCACTGTGACGAGTGACCTGCTGCTGACATCCGTACAGAACGACATGGACCGCGAACGTATCTATCCTGCCGGAAGTTCGTATATGCACTATCTGGCCGAGCACCTCACCAAGTCGGGCGACTATTCGGGCACGTACGTGTTCCTCACCGGTGCCGTCTCTCCGCAGAACTTCGACACGTACTGGAGCAACCGCTACACCCGCATCGCGAACCTGAAGACGATCGAGAAAAGTGCCGTCGAATCGGGTGATACCGGTTTTGAGGCAATTGCCAAGGTGTTGATGGCCATCGAGTTCCGCGAGCTGGTCGATATGTTCGGCGATGTGCCCTTTACCGAGGCTTCGCAAGGAGCGGACTACCTCACGCCGAAGTACGACGATGCCGCCACCATCTATAACTCGCTGATTGAGATGTGCGAGTCGGCCATCGACCTCTGCGACCAGACCCTGGCCAACTCGTCCTACAACACAGGCAAACTGACCACGGGCGACATCTACTGTCACGGTGATTTCAAGCAGTGGAAGAAGTACGCCGCTTCTGTCGAACTGAGCCTGCTCATGCGTATCTCGAACGTGAAGGATGTGGCTGCCAAGGTGAAGTCCTTGAAGGACAAGGTATTGGATATCAATGAGAACATCACCGGCAACCCGGGTTACTACAAGGGATATGTAAACAGCTACAACAAGATGAACCCTCGTTACTACTACTTCGGTTACAGCTACCTGGACAAGGAAATCAGCGGTCACAAGTCGAGCGTACCGACCGAAGAGTTGGTGGGTTTCCTCCGCGAGACCGGCAACCCCTTGCTCCGTGTCTTTGCCAACGGACGTAAGTATATGGGCAATGACTCGAAGGGTCGCGCTGAATATGACATGTTCGGCCTGGAAGATGAAGCCTATATCGGTGTTCCTTTCGGCCAGATGTCACCGGCAGCCGGCGACTATGCCAGCAAGATAGGTTTTGGCATCACTTCCTGGACATGCGATCTTACCTCCGGCCCTAACTCGGACATGATGGTGATGCAGGGTTCGCTGGTAGGTTTCTACCTGGCCGAGGCGGCTCTCCGTGGTCTGATTGACGGAGGCGATGCCGCTGCTCGTCAGTATTACGAAAGTGCCGTTACGGCGGTGTTCAACACGTACGAGACAGCCCTTCAGAGCGATGCTTCCACCTGGAACACCATAGCTGTCCCCAATCGTGCCCGTCCGGCCATCACGACTTCCGCATCGGCTGCTGCGGCCGAGTACCTGGCACAGGAGGATGCCCGTGTCAATTGGGAACTGATGACATCTGAGGAGGAGAAGATGAACGCCATCCAGACCCAGAAATGGCTGAGCCTTTATATGGTCGATCCCCTGGAAGCATGGAGCGAAGTGCGCCGCACCGACATGCCGAAGGAGCTGCCTTGCTCACACAGCGCACAGTACAGCAAGAAAATCATGGCCCGTTTCATGTATCCCAA
>JALEPZ010000077.1 GCA_022767125.1 Phocaeicola plebeius | reverse complement strand
TTCACCTGTTCCTCTTTCTTCTTGCGTTTGCGCTCACCTTTGACTATCGGGACAAGGGTGGCGTGTATGTGCGGTGTCTGCTCGTCCATGTGTAGGACTGCCGACACGATATTCTCCCTGCCGAATGTATCGGCAAGGTATATGAGATTGTCGGTGCACCACTCATCAAGCCTGCCATCGTTGGTGATGCGTTTCATATCCTCGTGAGTTCCCGTGAGCAGAATACGTATCGCTCTTACTTGGTTGTTCCCGATTTTGCGTGTCAGTCCTGCGGTGTCCAATCTGTATTGGATGGCTTGTGTCCTGTTCTCCACCCCGTCAGGAAACTTTATCAGTTCCCTATTGAGATGTGTCTTGCTCTCTTCGGCATTTTTCGGATGGATGGTGCGCTCTATGTGCGCTGACATGGCGGCATCCGTGCCGCTTGTCTTCTCCATGTGCAATACTGCATAACCCATATATAAATCCTTTCTTCTTGAATTGTGAAACAATAATGATTACTCAGTACGGCTCTTGCCGTTGGTCTTTGGGAGAGTCCAGAGAGGTGTAACCTCTTTGGCTTATTGGGGATTTTCAGCGATACGGAGTATTGCGGCTCGGAAAATTTCCTAATAAGCTACGGCATTTTCCGTGGGTAAATATCCGTGCCGCTGCAAGCATATCGCTTCCTACATCTTCAGCCCTCGCTTTTTCGGTGGCTGCATCATCCGCCTTGCGGATTGGACTTGCCTTTCCTGCTTTATCGGCTCTGCCGATTGGGACAAAGACTTGCCACGCAGGTAGTCATTCAAATCCTTGTACTCACGATAGTATCGTGACTTGTCAAGCACACGTTCCCCGAACTTTGCCTTTAAGCTATCACAGGTATTCCGTCCTGCCGTGTCGTTGTCAAGAAAACATCCTATCTGCGCGTAGGTCGCCAATACCTTCTCAGCCTTTGCAAGATTGGAAACAGAGTTCAGTATGATATAGTCCTGCATGGTCAGTCGGGGACATTACTGCCTGTTTCTCACCCGGACGGTAAGGAACGAGAGGTAATCCATGAAGCCTTCAAATAGGTAACACACGCTTCTCTGTTCTCCCTGCTGCCGGATATGGGTGATGTCTTTCGGTGCTATGCAGCCTTTGAAGAAACGGTTGCGCACCTCATAGCCTCCTGCCACATTCGGGAAACCGATGGCGAAATAAGGATTGCCGTTATGGATGAAGTGAAGTTCCTTGCATTCCAACCTTGCCAAAGCGATGTCTATATCACGATCATGCAAATAGCGGAGCAATGCCGGATGCGAAACTTCCCGTACCTCCAACTGTTGGAAACTCGGTTTGTCGGCCTGTCGCTCTCTGAAAAAATAATCAACAGGTCGGATATGCGGTGTCTGCCGTTTAATCTGTTCCAATAGATACGGCACATTGTCGGAACGGTAGAGTTCCTGCGCCAGTGCGAGGATGTTGCCGCCTTTGCCCAGCCCGTAATCATACCACAGGTTGCGGTCAGTGTTCACCTTGAACGAGGCTTCCGTTTCCTGCCGGAACGGGGACTTGTACCACAGGCTGTTGCCCTGTTGCTTTACGGGCGTGTAGCCTAGACTTTGCAGATAGTCTGCGATTCTGATTTGTTTCGCTTCTTGGATAGTCATAATCTTACAGTGGATTTAGTGATGAATGAAAAAAACGATGATTTGATGAATCTGCACATCACTTTGCTGAATAACAACGCAATACATATTCATCATCCTTTCATCAAAGTACTCGCCAAAAGAGAAATTCATCATTTGCGTTGTCAAACGTGGTCTGCCTGACCCTCTTTCTCTTTTCATCATCAGAATACTTTTGATGAACATCTGATGAGAATGTAAACATGTATGTTTCAGTATGGTTATATACTTCTTCATCATTTCATCAAAATTCATCGGCATCTTGATTTTATGATTGTCGGATGTTTGTTTGGCGCAAAATTCGGCAACACAAACAAGACGGATTGACAACTCATATATGACTCACGTATAATTTTCTTGGATTTGGCTTAAAAGCATACGACAAAAGCCCGAAGAAATGCCATCCTAACGGATTCTTCTTCGAGTTTGTCGTATTCGTACGTATGAATGGCAATATGCCTATTCAATGACTCACATAAATGTATTGTTGGCTATGGGAATACGCATAGGTTTCACTATTTCATGTCCTCACATCATTATGCTGTATGTTTGATAATTAGGTATTTTCATTCCATTGCACACCAGCGAAAAGAAGATGCTTGTTTTCTCTTTTCGCAAGTACAGCCTTTCAAAAACGGCTTTGCGCACCTGTTCCGCACCGAAACTATCGATACGGAAAGCGAGTGCGACTATCATCGGGAAGTTGAACACATCAGCATAATAGCCGTTCTCCAGCCGCACATACCTCTGTACCTCATACTCTTCCTGTACGCCACTTTTATACACGGCTATGATGGCAGCACGGAGTGTCGGGGCTATTACCCCGCACAACTCCACCAATTCCGGCTCGCTCATCCATATATCTGCGACATTATCTGGCATGATGAGATTGCCGGATTCACTCATTGTTATGATACATCTTTTCATTTTCATGCCATTGATATGTTGTTAAACGACTGGTTCAATTTGTTTCCGAGCATTGTCAGGTCGTTGTCAAGTTTCTGCACGGTTATCTTCGCGTAGAGTTGGGTCGTGACTATATTCGTGTGTCCCAATACACGGCTTACGCTCTCAATCGGCATACCCTTACTCAAAGCCAACGTTGCGAACCCATGACGACTGCAATGGAATGATATTGACTTGGTTATACCACATTCCTTTATCATCCGTTTCAATGGCTTGCAGATAGACCAGTAGTTCAGATTAGGAAATATAAGGTTGTCCTTCTGCATCGGTCGGTAGCGTTCGATTATCTGCAAGGGAATCTCCAGCAGCTTCACCTGAAACGGCACTTTTGTCTTGTGGCGTCTGGACAATATCCACTTCTCGCCGTTAACCTCCACGATGTTGTCGTTCGTCAGTTCCTGAATGTCCACGAACGACAAGGCGGTGAAACTGGCAAAGACGAAGATGTCACGGATGTATGCGAGCTTGCTGTCTGCAAACTCATGCGCCATGACCGATTTCAGCTCATCCTCCGTCAGATATTCCCGTTCCTTCACGTTCGGACTGATATGGAACTGCGCAAACGGGTTGCTCGGTATCAGCCCGTTATAATGCGCTTTCATGACCACGCCTTTCAGCCACATGCAGTTCGCCCATATCGAACCGTTCCGCAATCCGGCTTCCGTTGAGAGATACGCGGCGAACTCCTTGATGAAGTCAGGAGTAAGTTCCGGCATTGACATGTCGCTGCGTCTGTAAAATGACTTGATAAAGGCGGCTACATGGTTTCTTGCCCGTACTCGCGCCCGATAGGTCGCCATCACCCTGTCCTTGCCCACACGTTTCTTGAACGTCTCGTTCTCCTTGTCAAACGCTTTGAGTAATGTCTCGTATTCACTGCCGATGCCTTGAAAGGCGTTGCGCACCATTTCAGCCGTCACGAATGCTTCGCGGTCGGACAGATGCTGGTAGTGCTTGATGATTTGCGCCTTGATGTTGTCAAGGGCGAGGTTGATGTCCCGTGCCTCGCGGCTCTTGCCTTTTGCCTTGTTGCCTTTCACGTCCCAAAGCGTCTTGGGGATGCTCTGCTTGCAACTGAACTGCGCCACAGTACCGTTGATTGTAACCCGTCCCATGATGGGAACAATACCGTTTCTCTCCTTGCTGCCGTTCACGTAGAACAGCACTTTGAATGTACTTCTTGCCATACTCGTTTTTTGTTTGCAAAGTTATCACTCAACGAGTTAGACCTTGATATGCCAACCTGTGCCACAAGCTGCCAGTTTCGACACGGTATGTTAAAAAACACCATTCAGCGGGTAACGATTTGGAGACCGTTCTTCTTCATAATTCTGCTTTCCTTTGCGTTACCCCGTTTTTTCAGTTGGCACCGTTTGGCTTCATAAACACCTTTATACTAAGCCATTCAGCGCATTTCTTCCCTTTTTATTAGCCTTTTCCAGAGATTTTGTGTAACTTTGCAGTCCAATGGATGAAGACGGATCACAGCATACACGTATGATGAACAAAAGAACCTATCGTATCAGCCAACGGGCAAGGGTTACAGCCCTCTGCGCCCTGGCGTTTTCCATGAGCAGCGGTCTCGCACAAACGGTCATCGATTCCACGCGCGTTTATGCCATCGGCGAAGTAGTGGTGACGGGCAGCAACCAGGCGTTGGGGCGGAATCTCCTGCCCTATACCGTCAGTACAGTCAGCAAGACACAGCTGGAGGCTACGGGACAGTCGCAACTGCTCTCCGCACTTTCCGCACGGGTGCCGAGCCTGTTTGTGGCCGAACGGAACATCTTCGGCTTCGGCGTGAGTGCCGGCGGTTCCGGAGGCATCAAGATTCGAGGCGTGGGCGGCTCTCCCACCAACAGCATCCTGATGATGGTGGACGGGCAGCCGCAGTTTGCGGGCATCTTCTCCCATCCTGTGGCGGACTTCTACGAAACGGAGCAGGTGGAACGGGTGGAGGTGCTCCGCGGTCCCGGCTCTGTCCTCTACGGGTCGAATGCGATGGGCGGTGTCATCCATGTCATCACGAAGAATGCCGACAAGGACGGGGTGCATACGACGCTGACTTCCGAATACGGGTCGTACAACACCTGGCGTTCGTCGCTGACCAACACCCTGCGCTGCGGCAAGTTCTCTTCGCTGGTTTCCCTCGGTTACGACCGCACGGACGGCCTCCAGCCGGACTTCGACTTCCACCAGCGGAGCCTCTATGCCAAGATGGGGTACGACTTCAGCCGTCAGTGGCAGCTGAGGGCCGACTATTCGCTGATGAACTTCACGGGCAATGACCCTATCTATCCGCGCCTGTCGAATCCCGCTTCCACCGACATCTACCACCAGAACATCACACGCGGGGAGGCATCGCTGTCGCTGGCCGACCAGTATGGGACGACCAACGGAAACGTGCGCATCTATTACAGCTACGGCAACCACTTCATTGATGACCCTCGCCATTTCCACAGCTTAGATGACCGCTTCGGCGTGCTGGCCTATCAGAACTTCCGTCTGCCGACGGGAACTGCCGCCACACTCGGTTTCGACTTCGACACTTATACCGGAAAGATTCCCGTATCGGGCGGTACGGAACACACGGAAGGGTCGATGACCACCATCGGCCGGAAGAGCATCACGGAGTATTCGCCGTATGCCACGCTCTCGCAGGAACTGTGGGACGGCGCCCTGGTGCTCAATGCCGGACTGCGCATGGCGAACAGCGACCGCTTCCCTACGCAGTGGATTCCGCAAGGCGGCTTCGTGCTGCATCCCGGACAGGAGTGGATGCTAAAGGCCTCCGTGGCCAAAGGCTACCGCAACCCTTCGTTCCGCGAGCTGTATCTCTATCAGACGGCCAATCCCGACCTTGACCCCGAAAGCATGATGAACTATGAGCTGACCGTGGGCAAGCGTTTCTCCCGTCATTTCGCCATCGACGTCACCGCTTACTTCAGCGAGGGGAGCAATCTGATCCAGACGGTCGATAGGAAGAACGTGAATACGGGCAGCTTCATCCACAAAGGAGTGGAGGTGTCGGCCAACAGCCGTCCGACGGACCGCCTGACGGTGCGTGCCACCTACAGCTACCTGCATACCTCGCTCGCAGGTCTGACCGCCGCCCCGAAGAACCAGTACTATCTCGGCATTGCGTGGCAGGCACTCCCTGTACTACAGGTGGATACTGAATTGCGCGGCATCGGCGGACTGTACGTTGCGGAGGACATGGAGCACCAGAACTATGCGTTGCTCAACCTGAAATTCACCTACAAGGCGTTCCGCTTCCTGGAGGTGTTTGCCACGCTCGACAACATCACCGATACCCGTTACACCATCCACCGCGGCTACGAAATGCCCGGCTTCACGGCGATGGGTGGAATGAAGATTCATCTATAAAAATGTGTCCGTCATCCAGCCGGAACGACCGGCCCGATGACAGACACATGCAGTGGAAGGATGGGTATCAGTGACTCACCTCAGCTTAGAAACAGCTGGAGCCGTCGAAACAGTGGGTGCAGACCTTGCACTTGGGCAGGCCGATGGCTTCAATTAGCGTTTCCAGCGTATTGAACTTCAGGGAGGTCAGGCCGAAACGGGAACGGATGCGCTCCACCAGTTCCTTGTATTCCGGCGAATCCGTCGTGGCGTAGTCCTTCAGCTTGGCGTTCTCGTCCCCCTCGATTTCCTTGATGATGCGGCGCGTAATCAGCTCCATATCGCTCTTCGACGAGGTGAAGCCGATGAACGGACAGCCATAGATCAGCGGCGGACAGGCGATACGCATGTGGACTTCCTTCGCTCCGTAGTCGAAGAGCACCTTCACATTGTCGCGCAACTGCGTACCGCGCACGATGGAGTCGTCGCAGAACAGCACCCGCTTGCCCTCCAGCATGGCCCGGTTGGGAATCAGCTTCATCTTCGCCACTAACGATCGCATCTCCTGGTTGCTCGGTGTAAAGCTGCGCGGCCAGGTCGGCGTGTATTTGGCGATGGCACGGTGATAAGGAATTCCCTTGCCTTCCGCATAGCCCAAGGCCATGCCCACGCCAGAATCGGGAATGCCGCAGGCGCAATCCACCTCCGACTCGTCGGTCTGTCCCATCTTGTAGCCGCTGGCAAAACGCACCGCCTCTACGTTCTTACCTTCGTAACACGACACCGGGAATCCGTAATAGACCCACAGGAACGAACAGATCTGCATCTTGTCGTTCGGCTTGCGCAACTGCTCCAGTCCGTCCGCACGCATACGGATGATTTCACCCGGTCCCACATACTTCTCAATCTCATAATCCAGGTTCGGCAAGCTGCTCGACTCGCTGGTCGCCGCATAGGCCCCTTCCTTCTTGCCGATAACGATTGGCGTACGTCCCCACTTGTCGCGGGCCACAATGATGCCGTCCTCTGTAAGCAACAACATCGAACACGATCCTTTGATTTTCTCAAAGACATGTTCGATGCCGTCCACAAAATCTTTCCCTTGCACGATGAGCAGTGCCACCAGCTCTGTCGGATTGGTCTTGCCCATACTCATCTCTGAGAGATGCATGTTCTGTTCGAGCAATTCCTTGGCCAGTTCCTCCAGATTGTTAATTTTCGCCACTGTGACGATGGCAAACTTCCCCAAATGCGAGTTGATCATAATCGGTTGCGGATCGGTATCACTGATGACACCTATGCCCGAATTGCCCTGAAACGTAGAAAGTTCCGACTCGAATTTCGTGCGGAAATAAGAACTTTCCAGACTATGGATTGCACGAACAAATCCTTTCCCTTCTGCGTATGTGGCCATACCACCCCGCTTGGTACCTAAATGTGAATTGTAATCTGTACCGTAAAATAAGTCGGTCACGCATTCAGCCTGTGCAACTGTTCCGAAAAAACCACCCATATAGTCTTAATGTTAGTTAGAAATAATAATGTAATGTATTTGAATTGATGGTGCAAAATTACAGAAAAATTGGGGAAACTCACGTAAAAAATCGACGATATTACTAAATTTGTACGTGAAATTATCAAACCCAACCACTCTATGGACGAAATAAAGACCCAAGTCGGCTCCTGGCTCAGCAGCGCGGGAGTTGACCCTGAAAACATCAGCTGGAGCACGCAACTGGCATTGGTGGCCAGCGTGTTCCTCGTTTCCTACCTCATTACCAAAGCGTTCCGGCTTCTCGTCATTCCCACTGTCCAACGGCTGACGGCCAAGACCAAAGCTACCTGGGACGACTATCTCTTCAACCAGCGGCTCATGAACAGTGTCTGCCGGCTCATCCCACCCATCCTGTGGTACATCCTGCTGCCGTTTGCCTTCTCGGGAATGCCCGTCGTGCTCGAACTCCTGCAAAAGTCCTGCCTCATCTACCTCATTGTGGCTACACTCCGGCTGGTCGGCGCTTTCCTCAATACCCTCTACGAGATGGCGAACGAGCACGAGAAGCTGAGAAACCGGCCGCTGAAAGGAATCTACCAGATGATCAACCTGCTGGCCATCATCATCGGGGCCATTCTCATGATCAGCATACTGCTCGACAAGGATGCCACCACCATCCTGGCCGGACTGGGCGCATCGGCTGCCATCCTGATGTTGATTTTCAAGGACAGTATTCTGGGATTGGTTGCCGGCATCCAATTGTCGGCCAATGACATGCTGCGTCCGGGCGACTGGATCACCATGGCCAAGTACGGGGCGGACGGGACCGTGCTCGAAGTCTCCCTCACCACCGTCAAGGTGCAGAATTTCGACAAGACCATCACGACCCTGCCGCCGTATCTGCTGGTGAGCGATTCCTACCAGAACTGGCGGGGCATGTGGGAAAGCGGAGGACGACGCATCAAACGCTCCTTGTTCATCGACCAGAACACCATCCGTTTCTGCACCCCGGAGGAAAAGCAGCGGTTCCGTGCCGAAGGATGGATGGCAGAAGAGTCGGCCAGCCCTGAAACCGAGCTGGTCAATCTCTATGCCTTCCGGAACTATATCCTCTCCTACCTGAGTGGCCGCGAAGACATCCGCAATGACTTCATGATTCTGGTCCGCCAGCTGCAGCCCACCCCTGAGGGTCTTCCGTTGGAAATCTACTGCTTCACCGGCACCACCGAATGGGCGGTCTACGAGCGCATTCAGGACGAAGTGTTCTGCCACCTCATGGCTTCCGTTTCCCGCTTCGGCCTTCGCCTCTACCAGCGTCCGTCGGGAAATGACCGGCAGCCGATGGGGTAACAGCTACTTCAGGACGATTTCCTTGATGATCGGCCAGCACGTATGGGGGCCCGTCACCAGAATCTTCACGGCCAGCAGGGGCTTTCCGCCGACGTTCGCCTCGGCCTGCCCCAGTTCGTCGAACGCGGCCACCTTGACAAACTCCTTGCCGTCCTCGCTGACCAGCAGGTCGGCAAGGGTGATGTAGTCTTTCGAATCGCCCGTGATGACCTTCACTTCATTGACCGGCATCGGTTCGCCCAGATTGATCTGGAAATAGTCCCTCTCCTTGATGGTGCTGCCACCCCAGAAGAAGGTATTGCTCTTGCCGTCGAAGGCATATTCGGCATGGTAGGGAGGATTTCCCGGAATGTTCGTCTCGATGCTGGCGTTGCGGACCAAGGCCGGCTTCTCCTCCGTCGGGACAAATTCCTTCTCGTTCATGGCATCGTCTTCGTAGTAGTTGATGCCCAGTTTCTCCAGAACCGGATAATAGGAAGTGATGCGGCTGTAGAAGTCCTCCCAGTTGCGGTTTCCTTCGGCCGTCCACAGCACTTCAGCCAGGGCGCACAAACGGGGGTACAACATCCATTCCACCCGATCCTGCGTAGCGATGCGCTCGCACCACAAGGCCCCTTGCGCTCCCTTGATGAGTGCCTTCTGGCTGTCTGTCAAGCCGTCTGCCACTACCGGACTCCATTCGTAAACCTTGCGGGTAGAGTTGCCGGCATAGCCCCAGTCGTAATAGCAGCCGTGTTGGGGACACATGATGACGGGAATGCCCCGTTCCAACGCTTCCTTCTGCGCCTTTTCGCCATTGTCCCGCCATACGGTCAGCACATCCTCCGGCGTGGCGGCTCCCCGGTCGTTGATTTCATCCCAGCCAATCATCACCTTGCCTTTCGAACGGATGAGCTCGCTCATCTTACGCGTAAAATAGTCCTGGATTTCACCGGGACGCTTCATGCCCTCACGCTTGTACAGGGCCTGACACTTCGGGCATTTTTCCCAGATGCCGGTCGGCACCTCGTCGCCACCGAAGTGGATGTAGCGGGAGGGGAAAATCTCCACGAGCGCCTCCACAATATCCGCCGCGAACTCGTAGGTCTTCGGATTACCCACACAGAGCATATTCTCATCGGCCCGCTTGCGCCGCGACCACGGCCGTTCTTCGGGGTAAACCTCAAAGCTGCCGCCCTTGCACGACAGTTCGGGCTGGGCAGCCAGCAGCGCCGTGCTGTGTCCCGGAAAGTCAATTTCAGGAATCACTTCCACCCCTCGGCTGGCCGCATAGGCCACCACTTCCTCCAGGTCTTCCTTGGTATAATACTTGTCCGACAACTCCGGAAAGTCATCGTAATGGGTTCCGGCCTTGACCAGGTTCGGGTACTTCTCCACCGCCATGCGCCAGGCCTGGTTGTCGGTGAGGTGCAAGTGCAGGGTATTGAACTTGAAGAACGCCATCTGGTCGATGCTCTCCTTCAGGTTCTCCACGGTCCAGAAATGACGGCTGCAGTCCAGCATCAGTCCCCGATAACCGTAGACGGGTTCATCCTTTATCGAGAGCACGGGCAACTTGCCTTCTTCAGCCGTCAGCATCAGCTGGTGAAGCGTTGTCAGTCCGTTGCACGCCCCCCGGAAATCGGATGCCACAATGCGTACGCCCTTCCGGCTGATGTCGAGCAGATAGGCTTCGGCCGGCAGGTTGTCCGATGACTCCACCCGGATGGAAGCACCGTCGTCCACCGCATGCACAGAGAGACCGAGGGTCTTTTCCACATCCCCCATGAAGTTACTGGCGGCCATTCCCCATCCTTCGGGAGTCTGGATGGACTTCAAGTGCGCCAACGCTACCGCACCTTTACCGATGTTCACATGGTCAGCCTGCGGAATCAGCCGGACACTTTCCACCCACTTCTTCTCGCAGGAACAGAGAAACAGGGCAACGATACTTGCCCACAAGAATGTCTTTTTCATAGATAATCATTGATTTGGTGAATAGTGCACAAAGATAAGTCTTTTCAGCAAAACAGACAACAGCTGGCCTGTTTTCCTTGCAGAAAAAGCCTATACAAAGGGAAGCCCCATCTGCTGCCCGTCGTTGGCCACCTTCCGGATCACGCCGTATTCGATCAGGTAAAACTCGCCGAAAATCGTCTCGTTGCCATTCTCCCCGAACAGGTAAGTGCCGTCGGGGAACACATAGAAGCGGCACAAGGAGGTCTTGCTGTCGGGCATGGCAATGTCATCGTACACCTTGAAGCCGTCGACGGTCAGGTCCTTGCATAAATAATAATGTGGAAGAATCTGCACATCGGTCAGTCCGAGCCCCGGCAGGAAACGGGCATAATCCTTGTCTACGGCCTCCCCCGGCTCTTCAGGCTGTGCGTAGACTACCCGGGCACAATTCATGCTGCCGGCCGAAATGCCCAGCACTACCCCATCGAATTCCTTCATGAGCCTCGGCATGCCCACCTCATGAAGGAAGGCATTCTGCGTCGGCACATGGCCGCCACCGAAAATGATGAAATTGCTCTGCGCCACCATCTCCTCCACATAAGGGGCCGTACGGCGGTCGAGCAGTTCGTAGCTTTGGAACTCGAAGCCCACCTCTTCGAACGCCTGCCGCATACAACGCGAGCAATGGTCGCTGAAGGGCACATCATCGGGATGAGTGGTGACAAAAATGCAACGTATAGGGAGGGTCAGCGATTTTCTCAAATTCTCCAAAAAGCCGTTGGCCGGATTGATGGCTCCGTCCATCGCTACACTGGGACTGCTTGTCAGGAAATACTTCATGGCAGGTTTTTTCTATTAATTTATTATTTTCTTGTCCTATTACCTTGCAAAGTTATATTTTTTTTCGTTAGTTTTGCAAGCGATGAGCTTATAAAACTACAACAAAAACGGATTATATGAAGAATTTCATTTTCATTTCGCCTAATTTCCCAGAGAAATACTGGCAGTTCTGCGATGAATTGCAGAAAAACGGGGTAAGGGTACTCGGTATCGGAGATGCCCGTCATGAAGAATTAAGCAACGAGCTGAAACGCTCGTTGACAGAGTATTACCATGTCAGCAACATAGCCGACTACGACCAGATGTACCGGGCAGTAGGCTACTACGCCTGGAAATACGGCCACATTGACTGGATTGAATCGAACAACGAGTTCTGGCTGGAAGTTGACGCACGGCTGCGCACCGACTTCAACGTGACGACGGGCGTGAAACTGGATGGCATCGAAGCCTTCAAGGAGAAATCGGAGATGAAAAAATTCTATGCCAAGGGAGGAATCCGCACGGCCCGCCAGATCAAGACCTCCGAAGGGCTTGAAGCGGTGAAGCGCTTCTCGCAGGATGCCGGATACCCGCTGTTCGCCAAACCGGATGTCGGTGTCGGTGCCGGCGGTGCCCACAAGCTCGAGAACGAAGGGGAGCTGGAGGCTTTCTTCTGGAACACGCCGCAGGTGGAGAACTATGTCATCGAGGAATTCGTCACCGGCGACATCTGTACGTATGATGCCGTCATCAACTCCAAGGGAGAACCCCTCGTAGAATCCATGTGTGTCTGCCCGCCGAGCATTGCGGACATCGTCAACAACAACCTGGACTCTACGTACTACGTGGAGAAGCACATGTCGGAGAACCTGCGCTTCTGGGGACGGCGCACCGTGGAGGCGTTCGGCGTGAAGTCGCGCTTTGTCCATCTGGAGTTCTTCCGCCTGAACAAGGCCCACAGAGGACTGGGCGAAGTGGGTGACTTCGTGGCACTGGAGGTGAACATGCGCCCGGGCGGCGGCTATACACCCGACATGATCAACTATGCCCACAACATCTCGATGTTCAAGATCTGGGCAGACATGATTGCTTTCGACTACCGCACGACCCCCGACCCGCACGATGATTACTACTGCGTTTTTGCCGGACGGCGTGACAATGCCCAGTATGTCATGGACCACCAGGCCATGCTGGACAAATACGGCTATGCCATGATGATGAGCCCGCGGATTGCCAAGGCTCTGTCGGGGGCCATGGGCGACCAGGCGTACATTGCCCGGTTCAGGACAGCGGAAGAGCGCGACGCCTTCCTCTACGATGCTTGTAACAGGAAATGAACGGAATAATTCTAACTTTTATCGATTTATAGTATAAGAAAATGCATATAGAATACCACAAATGGTGGAGCCAGAATCTCTGCCGCGATATGGAATACAAGGTGTTCGGCCATGACGGACAGGCGTTCCTCGCCTTTCCTTGCCAGGACGGACGCTACTACGACTGGGAAAACTACGGCATGATTGCCACCTTGGCCCCCTTCATCGACGCCGGACGCATACGGATTATCTGTGTGGACGGCATTGACTGGGAAACCTGGTCGAACAAAGGCGGTGACAAACGCTGGCGAATCGAGCAGCACGAACGCTGGTTCAGGTATGTCACCGACGAACTGTTGCCGAACATCAAGCACAACGACCAGCAGATGTTCATCACGACGGGGTGCTCCATGGGAGGATTCCATGCCGCGAACTTCTTCTTCCGCCGCCCCGACCTGTTCAACGGCATGCTGGCCTTGAGCGGCCTTTACCATGCAGCCTACGGATTCGACGGTTACATGGACGGACTGGTGTATGAAAACTCTCCGCAGGACTTCCTGCAGCAGATGCCTTCCGACCATCCGTGGATGCAGGCGTACAGAGAGCGGAAGATTATCTTCTGTGTGGGCCAGGGACGCTGGGAGGACGATTTGCTCTGGAGCACCCGCGAAATGGACCGCATCCTGAAGGAAAAGGGAGTGAACAATGCCTGGTTTGACTACTGGGGATTCGATGTGGACCACGACTGGCCCTTCTGGAGAAGGCAGATGCCTTACTTCGTAGACAAACTGCTGCAGTAATCATGCTGGCTTATCAAATGGAGTCCCCATCACACCGGGTGTGATGGGGACTCCATTTGATAAGCAATAGCCCTATTTACGACCGATTCACTCGGCAGTCATCCTTTATTCGAGGGTGATTTCATCCACAAACAGGAAGGAAGGATATCCCTTGCCACCGTGCCAGGACGGCAGGCTGTGTTCCGGAACGGCCGTAACCTTGACATAGCGGGCAGAGACAGGCGCAAACTTCAGCGCATGGGTGTACACCTTGTTGGGGTCGGTCTCCTTCATGGCAGGATATTCCTCTTTGGCCACCTGACGGAACTGCTGGTTGTCGTCGGACACCTCGACGGTGATGGAACGGGCATCAAATACCCAGTCGCCCTTCTCCACACAGGTATTCAGGGTCATGCTGCTGATTTCCGTGGGTTCCTTCAGATCGATGACCGCTTCCATATCGTTCTTGTAGAACGCAATCCAACGACCCGTCTTGTAGTTGAGGTTGCCGGTCATGCCGTCTACCAGGGTCGGTGCACCGCCAAACTCGTACTGCTTGTTCACGGGCTGCAGCATAGTGATGGGCTTCATGGACGACTTGCTGAAACGGATGGTGTCGGTGGTCACGCGGGTAGCCCCTTCGGGACGGATGGCCACCGTACGCAAGATGGCCAGTTCGCCGATTTTCACCACATCCGTGTACAAGGAAGAAGCGGCCGTGGGTTCGGAACCGTCGAGCGTGTAATAGACCGGAGCCTTGTCGATGGTCGTGGCCACGACATCCAGCGTACCGGTTTCGGGATTGGGGGTCATCTGAAGCTGGACATCGAAGATGTGCTTGGCGTAATTCCAGCCATATACTTTATAGATGTCGACCAGACGGGCGGTACGCAGCAAGAAGGCCTCGTAGTTCTTCTTGTCGGGCGCACACCACTGTGCTTCGCAGAGGGCAGCCATACGAGGCAATACCATGTACTGCACCTGCTGGAAAGTCGGGATGTATTCCGTCCACAGGTTGGCCTGCACCCCGATAATGTATTTCTGCTCCTCGGGAGTCAGTGCCTTCGGCATGGGTTCGTAGCTATAGACCTTCTGCATCGGCAGATAGCCGCCAATGGCTTCGGGTTCGTTCTCCGTATCCTTGGCCTGATAATAGTCGAAATAAAGATAGGTGTTGGGGGTCATCACCACATCGTGCTGCTGCTTGGCCGCCTCGATGCCGCCACCTTCACCCCGCCAGGACATCACCGTCGCATTGGGCGCCAGTCCGCCTTCCAGCGTTTCGTCCCAGCCGATCATCTTGCGTCCCTTGGAGTTCAGGAACTCCTCGGCTTCATGAATCACATAGCTCTGCAGGCGTTCTTCCTTGGTATGCTTCTTGTCGGACTTCAGGCCCAGGGCCTTGATGCGTGCCTGACACTTGGGGCAAGTGGTCCAGCGCACCTTCGGGCATTCGTCGCCTCCCACATGGATGTACTCCGAGGGGAAGATGTCCACGATTTCTGCCAGCACATCCTTGATGAACGCAATGGTCTTGTCGTTACCGGCACAAAGCACGTCCTCAGACACGCCCCACTGCCGCCATACCTCGTACGGACCGCCCGTACATCCCAGTTCGGGATAAGCGGCCAGCGCTCCCTGCATGTGGCCGGGGAGGTCGATTTCGGGAATCACCGTGATGTAGCGTTCGGCAGCGTAGGCCACGATTTCCCGGGCCTGATCCTGCGTATAGAAACCACCGTACGGCTTGCCGTCGTACTTGCCGGAGTTATGGCCGATGACGGTTTCCGAACGCATCGAACCGATTTCCGTCAGCTTGGGGTACTTTTTGATTTCGATGCGCCATCCCTGGTCCTCGGACAAGTGCCAGTGGAAGCGGTTGATGTTGTGCAAGGCCAACATGTCGATGTACGTCTTGATCTCCTCCATCGAATAGAAATGACGGCCCACATCGAGCATCATGCCTCGGTAGCCGAAACGCGGTTCGTCGGTGATGTCGACAGCAGGCAGATGGATGCTGGCAGCGGCAGCGGCACCTACCGACTTGCGAAGGGTCTGGATGCCGTAGAAGACTCCGGCGGGCGTGGCGCCCTCAATCCGGACCCCATCGGCTGTCACTTGCAAGCGATAGCCTTCGGGGGCCTTCACATCAGCAGACAACACCAGCGCAATCCCCCCCTTCTGGGGTTCGCCTTCCTTCGGTGACAGGGCAATGCCCGTCTGCGCCTTCAGATAATCGGCCAGGAAACCTGCATTTTTCAGCATCTGCTCGTTGCCGGCCGGATAGTAGACCGGCGTTCCGGATTTCAATACAAAAGGAGAGGACTGACCTACAGTGGTCACCAACGGAAGGGGCACGATTTCATAATCGGCCACCGCGGCCGGCCGGGAACTGCAGGAAGCCAGCAGGAAGCCTGCCAACAAACATCCCAACCCGCCGATTTTAGATAACGTTTTCATGGTCAAAATGACATTTTAGAGGTTAATAAAGAATTGTTGAACAAATATACTCAAAAGTAGCGAACAAGAGACCATTGCCGATGTTTTTATAATACATTAACTTTACCGGTTCTGTCTTTTTCTCATTTCCTGGGCTCTTCTCAATAAATTTTCTTTCCTGAATAGGGTATAATTGCAAAATCTTTCTTATTTTTGTAGCCAAATTGAGTTAATGTATCAACAAATGAACATATTAGAACTAAGTGAACAGGAGATTATCAGACGCAACAGTCTGAATGAGTTGAGAGCGATGGGCATTGACCCGTACCCTGCAGCCGAGTATGTAACCAATGCTTTTTCGACCGACATAAAAGCCGCCTTCAAGGACGAGGAGGAACCGCGCCAGGTATCTGTGGCCGGACGTATCATGTCGCGCCGTGTGATGGGCAAAGCGTCTTTCGTTGAATTACAGGACTCTAAAGGCCGCATCCAGGTGTACGTGACCCGCGATGATATCTGCCCCGATGACAACAAGGACCTCTACAATGTGGTTTTCAAACGCTTGCTGGACCTGGGCGACTTCATCGGCATCGAAGGATTTGTGTTCCGCACGCAGATGGGCGAGATTTCCATCCATGCGAAGAAACTGACGGTCTTGTCGAAATCGCTGAAACCCCTGCCGATTGTCAAATATAAAGACGGAGTGGCCTACGACAAGTTCGATGACCCCGAACTGCGCTACCGCCAGCGGTACGTAGACTTGATTGTGAACGACGGTATCAAGGATACCTTCCTGAAACGTTCGAAGGTCATCAAGACCATGCGTGCCGTAATGGATGAAGCCGGCTATACGGAAGTGGAAACGCCGATCCTGCAGTCCATTCCGGGCGGTGCCAGCGCCCGTCCGTTCATCACCCACCATAATTCCCTGGACATCGACCTGTATATGCGTATTGCCACCGAGCTGTACCTGAAGCGCCTCATTGTGGGCGGATTCGAGGGAGTCTACGAAATCGGCAAGAACTTCCGCAACGAGGGCATGGACAAGAACCACAATCCGGAATTCACCTGCATGGAGCTGTACGTGCAGTACAAAGACTATAATTGGATGATGAGTTTCACCGAGAAGATGCTGGAGCGCATCTGCATCGCCGTCAACGGCTGTGCGGAAACGACCATCGACGGAAAGACCATCAGCTTCAAGGCCCCCTACCGGCGACTGCCCATCCTGGAAGCCATCCAGGAGAAGACGGGCTACGACCTGAACGGCAAGAGCGAAGAGGAAATCCGCGAGATCTGCAAGGCCTTGAACATGGAAATCGACGACACCATGGGCAAGGGAAAGCTCATCGACGAAATCTTCGGCGAGTTCTGCGAAGGGACCTTCATCCAGCCGACCTTCATCACCGACTATCCGGTGGAAATGTCGCCGCTGACCAAGATGCACCGCTCGAAGCCGGGACTGACCGAACGCTTCGAACTGATGGTGAACGGTAAGGAGCTGGCCAATGCCTACTCGGAGCTGAACGACCCCATCGACCAGGAAGAACGCTTCAAGGAACAGATGCGCCTGGCAGACAAGGGGGACGACGAAGCCATGGTGATCGACCAGGATTTCCTGCGCGCCCTGCAGTATGGCATGCCGCCGACTTCGGGTATCGGCATCGGTATCGACCGCCTCGTGATGCTCATGACCGGCAACGCGTTCATCCAGGAAGTGCTGTTCTTCCCGCAGATGCGTCCTGAAAAGGTCGCTCCGAAGGATGCTCCTGCCAAATACACCGAACTGGGCATCGGCGAAGAATGGGTTCCGGTTATCCAGAAAGCCGGCTACACGGTCGTGGCAGCCATGAAGGAAGTCAACCCGCAGAAGCTCCACATGGACATTTGCGGCGTGAACAAGAAATACAAGCTGGGACTGCAGAACCCCACGGTGGATGAAGTGGCCGCCTGGATTGAGAAACTATAACAAAGAACTATGAAACTACCCGGTAAAATAGCCATCATGGGAGGGGGAAGCTGGGCGACCGCCATTGCCAAGATTGTGCTGGGTCAAGCTGACTCCATCAACTGGTACATGCGCCGCGACGATCGCATTGAAGACTTCAAGCGATTGGGGCACAATCCGGCTTACCTGACCAGCGTGCGTTTCGACATGGACCGCATCAATTTTTCATCGGATATCAACAAGGTGGCCAAAGAGTCGGACACACTGGTGTTCGTCACCCCGTCGCCCTACCTCAAGAGCCACCTGAAGAAACTGAAGGTGAAACTGAAAGACAAGTTCATCGTGACGGCCATCAAGGGCATCGTCCCCGACGAGAACCTGATTGTGTCCGACTATTTCTGCCGGATGTATGGGGTACCCGAGGACAACATTGCCGTATTGGCCGGTCCCTGCCATGCAGAGGAGGTGGCGCTGGAGCGTCTTTCCTATCTTACCGTGGGGTGCAAGGACATCAACAAGGCAAAGATGCTGGCCCGCCAGCTCAGCGGCCATTATATCAAGACGTCGGTGAACACGGATGTGGCCGGTATCGAATATGCCTCTGTCCTGAAAAACGTCTATGCCATCGCTGCGGGTATCTGCAGCGGCTTGAAATACGGCGACAACTTCCAGGCGGTGCTGGTCTCGAATGCCTTGCAGGAAATGAACCGGTTCCTGAATACGGTCCATCCCATCGACCGGTGCACGAACGACTCGGTCTATCTGGGCGACCTGCTGGTGACTGCCTACTCCAATTTCAGCCGTAACCGGGTGTTCGGCACCATGATTGGGAAAGGCTACTCGGTGAAGAGCGCACAGATTGAAATGGAAATGATTGCAGAAGGCTACTACGGAACCAAGTGCATCAAGGAGCTGAACCGTCATCTTCATGTCAACATGCCTATCGTGGATGCCGTATACAACATTCTCTATGAGCGCATTTCACCAATGATAGAAATCAAACTACTCACAGATTCTTTCAGATAAAATACATATAATCATGGGAAACATTCAACTGAACATTGAAAAGACTTTGGAATTCATTTCCAAAGAAAAACTGGCCGCTTACCAGAGCAAGGTAAACGACTGTATGGAAACACTGGAAAAAGGTACGGGCCTGGGCAATGACTTCCTGGGATGGCTGCACCTGCCGTCATCGATTACTCAGGAACATCTCGACGACCTCAAGGCTACCGCCCAGGTGCTGCGCGAGAACTGCGAGGTGGTGGTCGTGGCCGGTATCGGCGGCAGCTACCTCGGTGCACGTGCCGTCATCGAAGCCATGTCGAACAGTTTCCAGTGGCTGCAGGAACAGAAGGAAGGACAGCCGGTGATGATCTTTGCCGGACACAACATCAGCGAAGACTACCTGTCGGAACTGACTACCTTCTTGAAGGACAAGAAATTCGGTGTCATCAACATCTCCAAGTCGGGGACGACTACCGAAACGGCTCTGGCGTTCCGTCTGCTGAAGAAACAGTGTGAAGACCAGCGCGGCAAGGAAATGGCCCAGAAGGTCATCGTAGCCGTTACCGATGCCAAGAAAGGTGCCGCCCGCACGACGGCCGACAAAGAAGGCTACAAATCGTTCATCATCCCCGACAACGTGGGAGGCCGTTTCTCCGTCCTCACGCCGGTAGGTCTGCTGCCGATTGCCGTGGCCGGTATCGACATCGAACAGTTAGTGGCCGGTGCCCGCGAAATGGAAAAGGTATGCGCCGCTCCCTCGCTGGAAGAAAATCCTGCCGCCTTGTATGCCGCTACGCGCAACGAACTGTACCAGAACGGCAAGAAGATTGAAATCCTCGTCAACTACCAGCCCAAACTGCACTACTTCATGGAATGGTGGAAGCAGCTCTACGGTGAATCGGAAGGCAAGGACCACAAGGGTATCTATCCCAGCTCTGTGGACTTCTCGACCGACCTGCACTCGATGGGCCAGTGGATCCAGGACGGCGAACGCACCATCTTCGAAACGGTGGTATCGGTAGAGACTCCGAACCACGAACTGCACTTCCCCTCGGACGAAGAGAACCTGGACGGCCTGAACTTCCTGGCCGGCAAGCGTATCGACGAAGTCAACAAGATGGCCGAACTGGGTACACAGCTGGCACACGTTGACGGCGGCGTGCCCAACCTGCGTGTCAGTGTCCCTGTCCTCAATGAATATTACCTGGGCCAGCTGATCTACTTCTTCGAAAAGGCGTGCGGCATCAGCGGCTACCTGCTCGAAGTGAACCCGTTCAACCAGCCGGGTGTAGAAGCCTACAAGAAGAATATGTTCGCCCTGCTCAACAAGCCGGGCTATGAAGAAGCTTCGAAAGCCATTCAGGCACGCCTGAAATAACATCGGGCAGTGCATGGAAAAACACAAAGAGGGTGTGTCCGGAAGAAACTGAACCCTGACCCGACACCCTCTTTGTGCTTTTGTTTTCTAACCCCAATCATGCATCAAAAAATGTTCCAATCAGCGATACAAGACTATCTGAACCTCCACTCTTACCACCATCTCTCCCTGAAAGCCGTTCTCTTCGACATGGACGGCGTGTTGTTCGACTCCATGAAAAACCATGCCACGGCCTGGCACGAAGCCATGAAACGCTATGGGATGGACATGACCCGCGAAGAGGCTTACCTCCACGAAGGACGCACAGGAGCGGCTACCATCAACATTGTCAGTATCCGCCAACGACAGCGCGAAGCCACCGAGGAGGAAATCGAACGGATCTACCAAACCAAAAGCGACATCTTCAACTCGCTGCCGACCGCCGGACGCATGACAGGTGCCTGGGAACTGCTGCAACAGGTAAAGGCTGACGGACTGCAACCCATCGTAGTGACCGGATCCGGCCAGAAATCGCTGCTGGAACGGCTGAACCAGAATTTCCCCGACACGTTCCGTGCCGAATGGATGGTCACCGCTTTCGACGTTAAACACGGAAAGCCGAATCCCGAACCCTACCTGATGGCCCTGCAGAAAGCAGGCATCTCGGCCAACGAGGCCATCGTGGTAGAGAACGCCCCTATGGGCGTACAAGCCGGGGTGGCTGCGGGCATTTTCACCGTTGCCGTCAATACCGGTCCGCTGCCCGACGAAGTTCTTCTGGAGCAAGGAGCGAACCTGCTTTTCCATTCCATGACAGAATTTTGTGAAAAGTGGGAGAATTTCTTCCACGCTATCAAATAAAGTTGTATATTTGTCCAACTTAACTTTAAATACATTACCTTATGAGATTAATTATTGAACCTGACTATGCAGCACTTTCCAACTGGGCTGCCAATTATGTAGCTAAACGAATCAATGCTGCTGCCCCGACGGCAGAAAAACCTTTCGTGCTGGGATGTCCCACCGGTTCTTCTCCTCTAGGCATGTACAAGGCCCTCATTGAGTTGAACAAGAAGGGTGTCGTATCCTTCCAGAATGTTGTCACTTTCAACATGGATGAATATGTAGGCTTGCCTGAAGAACATCCGGAAAGCTATCATTCTTTCATGTTCAACAACTTCTTCAACCACATTGACATCAAGAAGGAAAACATCCATATCTTGAACGGCAATGCGCCTGACCTGGAAGCAGAATGCGCCAACTACGAGAAACAGATTGAGGAATTCGGCGGCATCGACCTCTTCATGGGCGGTATCGGTCCTGACGGCCATGTAGCGTTCAACGAACCGGGGTCTTCTCTGACTTCCCGCACCCGCGTGAAATCGCTGACTACCGACACCATCATCGCCAACTCCCGCTTCTTCGACAACGACATCAACAAGGTGCCCAAGACAGCGCTGACCGTAGGTGTAGGCACTGTTATGGCGGCCAAGGAAGTGCTGATTCTCTGCAACGGCCACAACAAGGCCCGTGCCCTGCAGGCGGCTGTAGAAGGCGGCATCACACAGATGTGGACCATCAGTGCACTGCAGATGCACCAGCATGGCATCATTGTCTGCGACGAAGCCGCTACGGACGAACTGAAGGTCGGTACGTACAAATACTTCAAGGACATTGAAAAGGACAACCTCTAAACAGAAGCCTGCCGGATAAAGGCAGGCGTATACAGAAAGAGGGTGTGACAATTTTCCATCAAATCATTGTCACACCCTCTTTTTTAGTTACGGTTGGTAGGATAAGGGAAGAATCTCTCCCAGTTGGGGAATCTGCACCCGGATGCCTCGGTTCTCGGCCTCGCGCTCGAATACATGGGGCGGATTGAACATCGGTTCGTCCGAGAGATTGAACGTGCCATAATGCATAGGTATGGCTACCCGTGCATGCATCTCCGATACGGCCGTCAAGGCATCGAAAGGCGAAATGTGATTGGGTTTCATGAAGAACCGGGGCTGGTAGGCTCCAATGCCAATCATGCAATAATCAATGTGGGGAATGATTTCCGGCAACTCGCGAAAATGGGACGCATAGGCCGTATCTCCACTGTTGTAAATGGTGATGCCGTCGGCCTGCAACAGAAAAGCCCCCCACAGACGGGTACCCCCATCATTGACGCTTCGCTTGCTCCAATGCTGGGCCGGCAGGAACGTTAGTTTCAGGCCCACCTCATCCGTATATTGCTGGTACCAACCCGCCTCGATCACTTCCAAAGAGGGAAACCAGCTTTTCAGCAGCTGTCCCGTCCCCAACCCGCAAAACAGCCGCATGGAAGGATTCTGTTCCACCAGCTTCTTCACCGACGGCTTGTCAAGATGGTCGAAATGGTCATGGCTGATCAACAGATAGTCGATGCCCCTGAACACTTCAGGGGCAGCCGGACACGGACTCTCCCGCTTGACAAAAGGGAAGTTCCCGAATACCGGATCAATCACCAGCCGTCTGCCGCCCAACTGCAGGAAAAAGCTGTTGTGTCCCAGCCACACCAACGCATTCCCCTTCACCTCCTCCAAGGACAGCAACGGAACCACCTTAGGGTTCCAGCGGATATACTTCTTGGCCAAGTGCCACGGATTGCGCGAGAAACGCCATTGGGTGATAGGCCCCATCCCTGGCTGCCAACGATGCTCGCGGTTGAAAAAACGGCCATGCGACACCGGATTGCCCCTCCATCGGGGATGGATGGTCGGCAACGCTTCATTACGAACAAAATCTACCATCTGACAGTCAAACAAAGAGATTTGTCATTTTTCCAACAGATTTCTCAAGAAAGCATCCAGCTCTTCATCGAGTCCTTTCAGCAGTTCGTCATCGAGCAGCAAGGTCTCCTCATCGTCCACTACCAACAGGTCAGCCACGGTCTCCTTCTCTTCATCGACCAGCACAAACGAATACGGCTTCATCAGGCACAGGCCGTTCAAATCACCTTCTTCCTGCAGACGGAACACCGCATTCCGCAACACCGGTTCCACCTGAGCCAGGAAATCATCTCCTTCATAGTCCACCCAGTCATCGACAATGCCTCTGGCCAACTCCTCGTCCTCATCATTGAACACAAGGAGTTCACCGCTATCCGGATGAGGCTGAAGATGAATATCCGTCACCCATGTGTTGTCACCGCCGGTAACATACCGACTGATAGCTTCTTTCAGCAGAGATGCTATCGAAGAATGCGACTGTTCGCTGATTGTTGTCATACGCTAATTGTTTTCTACCTTCAAATGTACAAAAAATATCGTCACTTCCAACATATTCCTCAGAAATTCTCATCGAAACGCTGCATTTGGGCATTCAGCAGTGACAAAGCGTTCTGACGGAGCTTCAACTGGCTGGCATAGATGACACAGACCTGGGCCAAGCCGGACTCCGGCGGAGCAAGCTGTGCGGCTTTCTCCAACCACTGGGAAGCCTCTCCCACCTGTCCTGTCATCTCAAGGGCCAGTGCCACATTAAAAGCCGCCTGCGCCTGCTTCTTCTTCGAGCGGGTGCCCTCGAACGCCGACTTCCACAAGGCCAGTGCCTGCTCCCAGTCGCCTTCGCGGGCATAGACGGCTCCGTCGCGCATGTTCACCCCTCCCCCGTCGAAATAGCAACGGGTGGCCGGTTCCCAATAAGGGACCAGCATCCGGCTGAGCAAGAGGGCCGAGGCATGGGCCGTCTCTTCGAGCACCTCCTGGTTGGCCGGCAGCAGGCCGGGCTCCCAAGTCAGGCTGTCCGTCTGTGAAATCCGGTACAGGGGGGTATCCCTGCCCGGCAAATAGACATAAAGTACCGGAGTGACCTTGGCCTGAATCGCCTCGAAGGGAGTTCCCCACCCGGGAATCAGCAGGCTCTTCTTTTGGGTAACGACCTCCACCCTCTCGACCGACAAGAGCAAATCCGCCTGCAAGACGGCAGACAGGCTGTCGACCTCCCGGGGAGTCAGCAACTGGCGGTCTGCAGCCGTATCACCGGGACAATGCAAGGCAGAGTCGCAGATGGTCACCTGGTTGAAATACTTGGAATCGGCCAATACATCCGCCAGCGACTCGGCCGTCTGTTGTCCGTTTCCGTCCATGGCCCCCAATGTCAATACTCCCTGACGAAGGCCATCCACACCAACGGAATGGTTGACTACTGCCACCGAACGAACTTCCACGGGGAAATTCACTTTCGCTGGCATCAACTCATCATAAGAATAGGTCTGGAGACTGCCGCATGAAGACAACCCTTCGCCCATCATCAGACAAAGGAGAGTGACAGCCTGCCAGCCCCAACGAAAAATTGTACCTTTCTCTCTCATTTTACAAGCGATCTATCATTCAGTTCAAAAAGTAAACAATGCGGTCAGCACCAGACGATGGTTGCCCACCGAGTGGGAATCCGTCGCCTTATACTTGGCATCGAATTGGTCGCCATACCAGGCCGTGCAATACGCATATTCGGCACCGAACTTCCAGTTCGGCAGATTATAGGTCAGTTCGACCGTCGTATTCAGCAACTGCTCCAGGCTCTGTCCGGTTCCGTACTTCTCATCGCGGCCATACACCGGCTTCACCAGCTCGTCGGAAGTCCCCAGGTTCTTCATGTACCCTACGAACAAGGCTGGACGCCATTTTTTGCCATAGGCAATGTTGAACCAGGTGCTGGAGTTGCGGAACGGGGTGTAGTCCCGTTCACCGGTCTGGGCGTCTTCCCCACTGATACCGTAACCGCCAGTCATGGAGAGGTGCGTCATGTTCGAACCCAACACGCTCTTGGCAGCCACATAGAGGTCATGCCCCGTATATTTCACATGCACTTCGTACGACAGTGTCGTCAACCGTTCGTTGACCTGATAAGGATAAGTAACACCGTCTTTCCCGATGGCCTGCGTACGCGGCACGATGGACAACATGTCTACACCGGCCCCTACGATCCATCCGTTGGCCTTGTAGTCGACACCCAGCGAGAGTTCAGGTACGTTGGAGTTCTTGTGGAACTGTTGTACACGGCTATTGCCGCTACCGTCCTTCTCAGTCGGTCCGTACGACTTGTACTGCGACTGCCACAAGGCGGCAGCTGTCAGCTGGAAAGCCCCTTCGTTGTAGCGATAACGCAACTGCGGCGCACGTCCAAAGGGCTGGAACGGAGCTCCCATGTTCAGGTTCAGGATCTGCGGAGCCACTTCTCCGTAAAAAGGATGCCAAGTCTGGCCGACCAACAGCTTCGACTTGCCCCAATCCAGATTCAAGTAAGCATGACGCAGACGCACCACGGACAAGTTATCATTGCCGTTGCCCCGGAAGTCAAACTCCACCTTGGCGGAAGTCTTGATGCTCCCCAGATCCGGTCCGGCAACATCTACGCCCAAGCGGGAATAGACGGCATACATGTTGCTGTTGTCAGCCCCGTTCAGGTCTTTTCCGTTCGGATCAAGCGACTTGTCCATCGGATACATATAAAACAATCCATCTACAGACTGCGTATTGTCACGGCTATTGTAAAATATGTCCGTACGAATCTGTCCATAAAACTTGTAGTCAAAGCCTTTCTGTTGTGCAGAGACCGCTGACGACATCATCAAGAAGGCCGCCAGCACCCAATTTGTTTTTCTCATTCTATTTTTTTTGTTGATTTTTGTCACATTCAATTCTATACTTCCTCAACCAGACGACGAACCAGACGAAACCTGCCAACAAGGCTATACCGCCCAGCACATACGATACGATAGCCGGCAAGGAGAAGCCTTCGGGAGCAATGAAAATATACGTCGTGCACACGCAGGTCATGAAGAGGGCAGGAACCAGCGTCACCCAATAATTCTTGCGGGCCAGCACCAGTCCGACAGTCAGTGCCCAGAGCGTAAAGACAGACAGCGTCTGATTGGACCAGGCAAAATAACGCCAGATAATCTTGAATCCCTGAGCATCGTTGAAACTGTACACAAGTACACCGACAGTGAGCAGGAACAGCGGCAGACAGATAACCAGACGACGACGGACGGAATGCTGCTCCACGTGCAAGAAATCGGCAATGATGAGCCGCGCCGAACGCAAGGCCGTATCACCGCTGGTGATGGGCGCTGCCACAATACCCAGAATGGCCAGCACACCGCCAACGGTTCCCAACCATTCATTGGAAATGACCGTA
>JALEPZ010000057.1 GCA_022767125.1 Phocaeicola plebeius | reverse complement strand
TTTACGCATCATCCCTACTATGAGGCATTCGAGGTAGAGGTTCCTGACAATTGGGAGCATGCCAAGATGTATAACCTGCCGCTCGATGAGCTGATCGAGGTGACGGATCATGCGTTGCAGAATGGCTATACGGTTTGTTGGGATGGTGACGTGAGCGAGAAGGGCTTCTCTTTCAAGAATGGCGTGGCGATCAATCCCGAGGTGAAGAAGGTGGATGATTATTCCACGACCGACCGTGCCCGCTTTGAGAAGATGGACGAGAAGGAGCGCTTGGAGGAGGCCTACAAGTTTGAGCAGCCCTTCCCCGAGGTGAAGGTAACTCCTGAGATCCGTCAGGAGGGCTACGAGGCATTCGTGACGACCGACGATCACTTGATGCACCTGACCGGTATCGTGAAGGATCAGAATGGTACGAAATACTACGTGACGAAGAACTCTTGGGGCACCGAGCGCAACACCTTCGGTGGCTACCTCAACATGTCAGAAAGCTTCGTCCGTGCGAAGACGATCTACATCATGATCCACAAGGATGCACTGCCCAAGGCATTGCGTGCGAAGTTAGGAGTGAAGTAACCCTTCGCCCTCCTTTCACAGATGAAAGAATAGCACGGATTGGGGTCTCCGAAGCAGGGCAATCTCAATCCGTGCCCTACTGAAAAAGCATTTGATGATTACACATATAATTATATAAACAATGACTCAACAACCCAAAAACCAATCCCAACCCAAAGACTTTATCTCATTCTTTGGTATGGATATCCGAGATCGGAAAAACTATCTCCAAGGCGTGGAGATTGATGCCAGTTTAAAAGACAGATTCGCAAAATCGACGGCCTATTGCCGTTTCTTCAGCCTGTTCAACCATTTAGGCGATCGTGCCTATCAGCGGATCGCACAGTTGCCCATCGGACAGGATCCGCTCTTCATCCTGGGCTATTTCCGCAGTGGCACTACCTTCCTGCATACCCTGCTGAGCAAGGATCCCCAGTTTGCGTTCACGACCAATTATCATGCCGGCTTCCCGCATCTCGTGTTGTGGGGACAGTCCTTTTTTAAGCGGCTTCGTTCGATCGGTCGCCCCAAGAAGCGTGCCGATAAGATGTCGATCGCATTGGATTTGCCGCAAGAGGAGGAGCAGGCAATCGTGGGCCTTACTCCCTACACTTTCGCTTTGCACGAGTATTTTCCCCAGCAGTGGAGTCACTACTTGGATCGCTACACCAGCTTTGAAGAAGCTACGGATGCGGAGCGCAACGCCTTTGAGCAAGCATTGATTCGCGTGATTCGTTCCTCCTTAGTGGATTGCTGGGGGGGTGAAGATGGCTTGAAATCCAAACGGTTCTTATCTAAAAGTCCCGCCCATTCTGCACGCATTCCGATGCTGCTGAAACTCTTCCCCAATGCCAAATTCATCTATATTGCTCGCAATCCCTACTTCATCTATTCCTCCAATATAACCCATTTCTCTTCGACCTTCGAGACCCTGTCCTTCCAGCGGATCAGCAAGGAGGAACTATCGGCTAATGTTCTGGCCTCCTATAAAAAAATCATCATCGACCATTATGAACAGCAGAAGCAACTCATCCCCGAGGGAAACCTGTTAGAGATTCGCTTCGAAGATTTCGTGGCCCATCCGCTCCAGCAAGCCGAGGCGATTTATGAGCGATTGAACCTACCCGGATGGGAGCAGGCGCAAGCTGCCATGCAAGCCTATGTCGAGGAGTCACGCAGCTACAAGCCCCGTACCTATCCCACTTTCTCGTCAGAAACAATCGACCTTGTCAACCGGCATTGGGGATTGGCCATTGAACGGGGCGGTTATACCCGATTATAAACAAGCATATCTTTTAACTATAAACTATATTTCGATATGATGGATTCTCAATTGGTGCAAATGCGCGCGACAGGGGATACCGAGTTCACCCTACAGGAGCGCATCCTTTATCAAATTGCCTGCCAGCTATTGGGGCGGGATGACTTTTCGATGACAGACGACTTGCGGGAGTTTGGCCTGACCGTTCCGTTGAGTAATCAGCTGATGGCACTCGCCAACAAGCAGGGCTTCCAGCTTCGCCCTACTGACATCGTCCGCTTTCACAGCATTCGGGCACTCTGCAAGACAAACGGCGTGATGTTTTATTGGCAGGATGGCTATCATCCAGAGAAGCCGGTGATGCTCTATGTGCATGGCATCTCTTTGGCCACTAACGTAGTTCCCCGATTGGACGAATGGTGCGAGCGATTCTCTGTGCTGGTTATCGAGCCGCTCCCCGATCATTACAAAAGCATTTTCCTCAACGAGAGTTTGGAGGAAATCTCGGAGTTCTATTATGCGCTCTACGAGGTCTTCTTTCCGGAGAAGCCTCAGGTATCGGCAGTGGTGGGTGCCTCCTTTGGGGGCGTGATGGCCTATTTTCTGGCCAATAAACTTTATGAGCACACAGGGCAGCTGCCTTATGTCTATTTGTTTGACTCAGTGCTGGCTATCACAGAGAAGTTCAAGCGTTTCATCTCCTTGGTGCGCGAGCCCTATTTCAAGGAGCGGTTGACAACGATGCTCAGCGTGATGCTCAAGACGCCCACCTTCCCTGTCTATCCTGGCCCGCTGGTGCTGTTCAATGCCACTCAACGGCTTTATGCGAAGGAGGAGAACTTGGCGGCTTGGCGGCAACATGCCAGTCAGTTGGAGATCATCGACGTAGATTGCGACCACGAGGAGATATGCCGCGAGGCCGCCTTTATCCAGATCATCAACGACAAGATCTATGGCGATTTGGAAAAGCGGTGACCAGGGGATGGCTCAGCGACAAGACATGAGCCATCTCGGGACGGAACCCATCCCGACACTGTTTCGACGCATGGCTATCCCTGCCATCATCGGGCAGTTGGCGATCTTGGCCAATAACTTCTTGGATCGTATGTATGTGGGGCACATAGAGGGCTGGGGCGGCGAGTCGCTCACGGCCATCGGTCTCTCCACGCCGATTCTTCTTTTTACTACAGCTATTGCCTCGTTGATGGCTGGAGGGTCTCCTTGGGTGGCCATCCTCCTCGGTGAGCAGAAAGTGGAGCAGGCCCATCGGATGGTGGGCACCAGCCTCACGTTTCTCTGCTCAATCAGCCTGCTGCTCGCTATTGCGATCGGTCTCTTTCAGGAGGAGCTGCTGGCCGGCTGTGGAACCAGTCCGGAGATCATGCCCTATGCCAAAATCTATTTGGGGATTATCACCTGGGGCATCCTCCCGACGAATCTCACGATTGGTATGGCGCAGTTTCTCACGGGGCAGGGAATGACGAAGCTGGGGATGCGTATCATCGGCACGTCGGTGTTGCTCAACCTGCTGCTCGACCCGCTGTTCATCTTCGGCTTCGGCTGGGGATTACGAGGAGCGGCCTTGGCGACCACCCTCAGCATGACGGTTTCGGCTCTGCAGGTGGTGCGGCACCTCTTTTTCTCGCGGCATCCCATCCAGTTGACCACAGCTCATTTAGGGATAGACCGACAGTGGCTGGGCGTATGCCTTGGGATGGGGTTTGCTCCCTTCCTTGCGATGGCTTGCGAGGCTTTGGTCGGTTTGCTCTATAATGCAAGCCTCTCCACCTACGGGGGCGATGTGGCTGTGGGTGCAATGGCGGTCTATTACGTGATTGGGCATATCATCGCCTATCTCATCATGGGGTTAAGTATGGCCATGCAACCCATGATCAGCTACAACTTCGGAATGCGCAGCTTCGAGCGGGTGCGGCAATGCACCCATCTGCTAATCACCTGGAGTGTTGCTATCTGCTCCGTGATTTGGTTCGTGATGATGGTGGCTCCAGGCGGTGTCTGCCGTTTGTTCACCAACGATGCGGAGATCGCAACCTTCGCAAGTCGCTATCTGCGCACCTATTTCTTTGCGGGCTTCTTGACGGGTGTTCCCTTTGTCTGCATGAATACCCTGCGCTTCGTGCGACAAGTCAAGCAAGCGATCGGGTTGGTCGTTTTCCGCCGTTTGTTGCTCTCCGTCCCTTTGATTTGGCTGCTCCCACGTTTTGGGGGGCTCCCGCCTGTGCAAGCCATCCTCATGGCGGCACCGATTATCGACGGGGTCAGCGCAGCGGTGATACTCTGCCTCTCATTACGCACGATTCACCATTTACAGGAGGCATAGACGATGGAACTGATCATTTTTTTAGGCTGTGTATCGGCTGTTGCGCTGCTCATCGCTGTGTGGGGAGCGATTCAGTTACATAAGATGGATTGATCGTGATTATTGCGATGCCAAAGCATAGCGTCGCAAAATAGCGATGGTAATTATAAATAGCATAGCGGGTAAGCCAATTTTGCCGCTATACTATTTTGCTATTACAAACTTTTCACCTTCAAATTGCTATAGCCATTGCCATTTTCACGTTGCCATAGCGAGCATTGATGTTTACCTCCTTGAATGCTTTGTCTAAGGCTTTCACCTTGAGGTTACTGTAATCGAACTCCTCCATCTTTAGGCTGTTCTTCAAGCGGTTGATGTTGCCATCCCCATATTTTGCCTCTATCTCTGCGTCAACCACCTCCTCGATCTTAAAGTTGCTGTATTTGCTCTCTAACTGGAGCCTATTTACGATCTGTGCCTTTAGGCCTGAATAGCGGGCATCTACCATCAGCTTTTCAGCGTTCCCGATCTCGACATCGCCCGCATAGGCAATATCTAAAACAGCATCTTTCAGGTTGCCCAGCGTGGCATTGCTGTATTTAGCCTCCAACGCCAGTTTGCCCACGAAATCGCCTCCCTTCAAGTTGCCATATTTCACCTCGATCTCCATCTCGTGGTTATCCTTGTCGGGCAGGTTGATGTTGCCATATTTCTGGCTCAATTCCGCTTATTTTAAGGATGAAACGGATGATCTGCGCCGGGTTTGTTTCCACATGCGCCACATGAAGTAGGCACAATGCGTGAAGGCGAAGGCAAAGGAAATGCCGAGCAGGGTCTTGTCGGCCGACCATCCCACGGTCTGCTGGTGCCACAGGCCGGTGATGACACAGAGCACGGCCAGGATGATTCCGGTAATGTTCAGTACCATGTCGCCTTTCCGGTAGGGGGTGTCAGGCTCCAGTTTGCTGTGTCGGATGCCGTATGCGGCATAGACATCCAGTCCGATGAGCATCCATACCACCAGACGGATCCACGTGTCGGCGGGCAGGAAGACCATCATGCACAGGCAGGTCAGAATGCCCATGATGGGCACGAAAGGCACGAACGGGGTCTGGAAGGCACGGTGGATATCGGGCATGGTCTTGCGCACGATGAGTACGCCCGCACAGACCAGGGTGAAGGCCAGCAGCGTACCGATGCTGGTCATCTCGCCGGCCACCTGCGCCGGGACGAAGCCGGCCAGAATGCTGACCACGACCATGAACAGCAGGTTGTTATGGACCGGGGTGCGGTATTTCTCGTTGATGCGCGAGAAGAAGCCGGGCAGCAGTCCGTCGTGGCTCATGCTGAGGAACACGCGGCTCTGGCCGAGCAGGGTGACCATGATCACCGAGCAGTATCCGAAGAGGATGGCCAGGATGATGGCCTTGTTCAGCCATGGATAGGCCGGCTGGATGAGGCCGGTGGCGTCGGGACTACCCATGTTGCCGATGGCCACGGCCACCGGAGCGATGCCTTCCTGTCCCTGAAACTGGGTGTAGTGGGCCACACCGGTCATGACATAGGCAAAGAGGATGTAGAGCACCGTGCAGACCAGTAGCGACACGAGGATGCCGATGGGCATGTCGCGCTTCGGGTTCTTCGTCTCCTGTGCGGCCGTACTGACGGCATCGAAGCCCAGGAAGGCGAAGAAGACGATGGCGGCCCCGCGCAACACGCCGGAGAATCCGAACTCGCCCAGGCGGCCGGTATTCTCGGGAATGTAGGGCACGAAGTTGTCGGTCTGGATAAACTGCCAGCCCAGGATCACAAACACCAGGATGACGGCAATCTTCAGGAAGACAATCAGGCCGTTGACGAACGAGCTGCCGGCCGTGCCGCGCATCAGCAGCAGGCTCATCAGCACCACGATGACCATGGCCGGAATGTTGATGATGCCACCGTCCCAGGGGCAGGCCGTCAGGGTGTGGGGCAGCTCGATGCCGATGCTTTCCAGGAAGACCACCATGTAGCGGCTCCAGCTGATGCTGACGGTGGTGGCGGCGACGGAATACTCCAGCACCAGGTCCCAGCCGATGATCCAGGCAATCAGTTCGCCCATGGTGGCATAGGAATAGGTATAGGCACTGCCGGCCACCGGAATCATGGAGGAGAACTCCGCGTAGCAGAGGCCGGCAAAGCAGCAGCCGATGGCGGCAATGATGAACGACAGGGTGATGGCCGGGCCGGTATAGGTAGCAGCGACGGTTCCCGTAATGGAGAACAGGCCGGCACCGATGATGACCCCGACGCCCAGTGCCACCAGGCTGACGGGGCCCAACACCCGCTTCAGGGTCTTGCTGCCCGTTTCGGCAGCTTCGGCCTGAAGGGCTTCGATTGACTTACGTATAAACAATCCCATAGTAGTTGTATTTGCAGGGTGAGAGAATCAGAAATCCAGGTTGGCCATTTTCCACATGCCGAGGAACGATGCCTTGGTGATTTCCGTCACCTTCTCCCAGTTGATGCGCGAAGGCTCGTCGCTGGGCAGGTGGTAGTCGGGATGGCCGTCGGTGTGGTACCACATGATGGGGATATCCAGCCGGGCGAAGGTGCCGTTGTCGCTGCCGCCTACGGGCTTGTCCCACGGACGGTAGTTGGGCTCGATGTCCAGGCCGTACTTGGCCACATCGGCTTTCAGCCATTCGCCGAAGGCCGGGGTGCTTTCCGTGTAGAAATACACCACGTGCTTGGGCTTGGCTTCGTCGTTGTTGCGGCCTATCATGTCGAAGTTCAGGTAGCCCTTCACCTTCTTGATGTCGGCAAAGCTCTGTGCGAAATAGCGCGAACCCAGCAGGCCCTTCTCCTCTCCGTCCCAGAAGGCGAAATAGACGGTCCGTTCGGGCTGCTGTCCGGTGGCCAGGAAGGCACGGGCAATCTGCAGCACGGCCGATACGCCCGAGGCGTTGTCGTCGGCACCGTTGTAGATCTGGTCGCCGTCCAGCATCGGGTCGATGCCGAGGTGGTCGTAATGCGCGCCTACAATGACAATCTCGTCCGTGCGCTTGCCTTCAATCTTCACCAGGATGTTGCGCATATTGTACTTCTGGTGGACACCCGTCTTGATTTTGGCGATGGAGTCGGGGTGCACCTGCAGCTTGCCGGGCTTCTGTCGTTCCGTGCGGTAGGCCTCAAAGGGTTGGAAATAGTCGTCGAACACGGGCTGCAGTCCCCACTGCTTCAGTAGCGAGGCGATGTAGTTGCCGGCTATGCGCCCGCTTTTCCATCCCGCTTCGCGGCCTTCCAGTTCGTCACTGGCCAGGAAACCGATAAAGGCTTCTGCGCTCAGCCGGTTGATACTTGCCAGTCCCTTTTCTTCCGCGGTGGGGCCCAGCGTTTTTTTTGCCTGCAGCGTAGTGGCACCTGTGAGAGCCATGAGCAGGGGCAGCAGATAGTAAATTGTCTTTTTCATAATTGTTGTTTTTGATGATGTTTTTCTATAGGGTTGAGTCATGACAGGCAATGGTGTGGGGCGGTCAGAAGGGCGCCCGGTATTTCCCCTCCTCGCGGTCTTCCAGGATATTCAGGTACGAGGTGTAGCGCGATTCGCTGATGTAGTGGTGTTCTACGGCCTCGCGCACCGCACATCCCGGTTCGTGCCGGTGGGTACAGTTGCCGTATTTGCAGCCTGCCGAGTACGCGAAGATTTCCTTGAAGTAATGGCCCACTTCTTCGTCTTTCATGTCGAAGGTGCCGAATCCCTTGATGCCCGGGGTGTCAATCAGGTAGCCGCCTCCCTCCACCTCGAACATTTCCGAGAAGGTAGTGGTGTGCATGCCTTTGTTGTGGGCCGCCGAGATTTCTCCGGTCTTCAGGTGCTGGTCGGGCAGGATGGCATTGATGAGGGTGGATTTCCCCACGCCGGAATTGCCCGAGAAGAGCGTGACCTTTCCGCGCAGGGCTTCCTTGATGGCGGCAATACCCGTTTCCTGAAGTGCCGAAACGGCGTAGCAGGGATAGCCGATGTGGGTATAGAGGCCGACCAGTCCGTCCAGGTACCGGCGTTCGTCGTCCGTATAGAGGTCCGTCTTGTTGAAGACCAGGCTGACCGGTACGCTGTAGGCTTCGGCAGAGGCCAGGAAACGGTCGATGAAGACAGTGGAGGTCTCCGGGTAGTTGACGGTCACGACGAGCAGGCACTGGTCGAGGTTGGCTGCGATGATGTGCGACTGCTTCGAGAGGTTCGATGCCCGGCGGATGATGTAGTTCTTCCGGTCATCGATTTCGGTGATGAACGCCGTCCCCTCCGCATGGGTTTGGATGCTTACCCGGTCGCCTACGGCCACAGGGTTGGTGCTGCGGATTCCTTTCAGGCGGAAGTTGCCCTTGATTTTGCATTCCACCAGGCGGCCGTCGTCTGTCTTGACGATATACCAGCTACCGGTGTTCTTTACTACTAAGCCTTTGTCCAATGTTGAGTCTATAAATAGGAATGTTCTAAATGAAACACAAAGACACAAAGGTACAAAGAACCTTCCTTCCGGAGCTTTGTCCCTTAGTGCCTTTGTGCTGAAGCGTCACGGGGTTATACGGTCATGATTTCCTTGTCCTTGGCGGCGAGCATCTCGTCAATCTGCTTGATGTACTTGTCGTGCACCTTCTGCAGCTTGGCTTCCGAGTTCTTCTGCTCGTCTTCGGCCATGCCGTCCTTCACCGCCTTCTTCAGGGCGTCGATGGCATCGCGGCGGGCGTTGCGCACGCTCACCTTGGCGGTCTCGCCTTCGCCTTTGCACTGCTTGGCCAGCTGCTTTCGCCGTTCCTCGGTCAAGGGCGGGATGCCGATGCGGATGATTTCCCCGTTGTTCTCGGGCATGATGCCCAGGGCGGAGTCGATGATGGCCTTTTCGATGACGCGGAACATGCTCTTGTCCCACGGCTTGATGGCGATGCTGCGGGCATCGGGAGTGGTCACGGCGGCCACGTTATTGATGGGCACCATACTGCCGTAAGAGTCTACACGGATTCCGTCGAGCAGGCGAACGTCTGCCTTGCCGGCACGGATGTGCGCCAACGCCTCGTCCAGGTACATGATTGCCATATCCATTTTTTCTTCAGCTGCGCTGAGAATTGATTTAGAGTCTGCCATAATAAGAATGTCTCAATGTTTAGTGGTTAAAACTTATAGTTTATGAATGATTTGCATCAGTTGTTCGCCCAGTCCGATGGTATAGCCCTGCGATACGAAGACCACCCGGTTGAAGGTGTCGGCAATCAGGAAGATGGGCAGCGTATTGGCATGGGCCAGCTTCATCGCAGCCACCATTTCCTGCTGGATGGCGTGGCTCTTGTCGATACCGTAGGAAATCGTGCCGGGCAGTTCGCCGAATTCGTGAGCGTCGAACTTGCTGAAGCTGGCCTCGTCGGGGAAGAGGAGCACCATCGGGCGGCCCCATTCCTCCAGCTTCTCCTTCACGGCGGCGATGTCGCGCAGGGCATGGTTGGTCGGTTCCTGGCGCACGCCGAGGAGGGCCACTACGTAATAGCCGCGTCCCGTGGTGGAGAGCAGGCTGGTCTCTTCACCGGCGGTGGTGAAATACTTGTTTTCGGAGTTGAAGCTGCCGATTACCTGCACATCGTCCTTGCTTTCACGCATCACGAGGTCCACGGTCGTGGTCTTTCCTCCCTTGATCTGGAAGAAGACCATGCGGTTCAGCACACTGCCGTTGGCCATGCGGGTACCCGTAGCCAGCAGGTAATTGCCCTCGTCAAGCTGTGTTCCCTTCTTCAGCAGGTTGCTCCAGGTGGCTCCGCCGCCCATGTCCACATCGCCTTCATCGTAGCTCAGCAGTTTCATGTAGCCGTTCTCGATTTTCGACAGGGTGAAGTGGGAATAGTATTTCGGATCGGTCAGCGAGCGGAGCGGCGTGAAGCGGGCCACCAGGGTTCCCGTGGGTACCGAAACCTGTTCGCTGGCTTCGAAGTCGATGTCCTTCGGCTGCTGACCGTTCATCAGCTGTACCTTTCCGGTCACTTCGTCGATGCGGGCGGCGATGCCCAGCGAGCGGCAGAGCGACACGAAGAAAATGTTGCGCGAGTGGGGGTCGGCGACGCGAGTCTTCCATACGCCGGCCGGACGGATGGGGGCACCGCCCAGGTTGCAGTCGTCATCCACACGGATGTTGGCCTTCACCCATTCCACCACTTTCATCGGGTCGGCCACGAAGGCCTCTGCGTCCGCTTGGGCCACCTCCTGGCGGAAGAAGGATTTATAGGGAGTAATCATTTCGTTGGACACCCGCGGATTCAGGATGTACTTGTTGAACGTATTGTCGTCGGCATTCAGCGGGTTGACGCTGTGGTCGCGATGGTCCTGCAGCACCTCTGTGCTCACGTCGCGCAAGTCCTTGGCCGAGATTTCCTGCAACAGCTGGAGGGCAATGGCCTTCTGGCCCGACGGGGTGGTGGTCAGGAAGTCTTCCAGCACCTGCCAGTTGCCGCGCGACTTTACCAGCAGACGGGCCACGAGGGAGGGATCGAGTCCCTGCGCCTTGGCAAACAGCTGGCCTTTCTCTTCGTTGACGAAGGTGGCCACGTACGCATTGCGGATGGAGTCTTCCTGGGCCATGCGGCGCGTGTTCTCGGCCCGTTGTGCCTCGGTCACTTCCGGCAGGTTGGCCTTTTCGGGAGGAGGCACGATGTTCAGTTCTTCGATGACGGCTTCCTCACCGGTCTTGTTCAGGCAGATGCTGATGCCCTCGTCCTTGCCGAACGACAGCTTGCCGTAGCCGAAACGGCCGTCCTTCGAGGCCCATACCAGCATGTCGCCTAATCCCGCGCTGAGCCATGTCTGTCCCTGTTCGTTGGTCTGCTTGGCGGCCACGGTATGGAATTCGGCATAGTTGTAAATCTTGAATTCCACGTAGGCATCCTTCACCGGCTGTCCGTCGGCATCCGTCACGGTGACGGTGGCCTTGGCCGAAGAGCCGTAGTTGTCGATGATGTTGATTTCCGTATAGAGCGGTGTCTGCACCATGATTTCTTCCTGTCCGTTGTATTTGCCGAACACCTTGGTGTGCATCAGCATTCCCCGGCTGGCAGGGGCATTGAACCATCCCAGGTTCAGCACCGGTTCGGGTTCGCAGGCGCCCAGGAAGTACCATTTTCCGTCCACCCAGGCTTCTACCCAGGCATGGTTGTCGTCGGTGTGTGCCCATCGCGGCGTGTAGACCTGCCGGGCAGGGATGCCTACCGAGCGGAGGGCGGCTACCGTGAAGGTAGATTCCTCGCCGCAACGTCCGTAAGCGGTCTTTACGGAAGCCAGCGGAGAGCTGGTGCGTGCATCCGAAGGTGTGTAGATGACTTTCTCATGACACCAGTGGTTGACTTCAATGACTGCATCGTGAAGCGACAGGCCTTTCACCCGGTCTTTCAGCTCCTCGTAGAAGACCATGCGGCTGTTGTCCAGGTTCTCGTTGTTTACCCGCACCGGCAGCACGAAGTGGCGGAACACCTCTTCGGGAATGATGGCTCCCCATGGCATCTCTTTCTGGGCCAGGAAGCTGGTTCTCACGTTCTCCAGGAAAAAACTGCCCGGATAGTCGGCGATGTCTGCCGTGGGCATATAGGCATAGAGGAAGCTCATGGCTTCTTTTTCGGCCGTGCTCATGGATGTCTCCAGGATGTCGAAAAGAGCGCTGTTGGGTAACTGCACACGCCGGGCCTGCAGGGCGTTTTCCACTTCCTGCCGGTAGGCATTGTCTGTAATGAAATGTTCCGAGCGGCTGCCGCAACTGCTTGCCAGTGCCAGCACCCCCATCAGAATGGCCATAAAGTAAGATTTGTTCACGAATGTCATAAGGTTAATGGTAATAAGTAGTTATTTGGCTTCAAATTTAGCATTATTATTTGAAATGACAAAATGTTGGCTCCCTAATTTGTAAAAAATACCTCCGGCGGCTGTACCTCGTTCCCTTCGGGGCTTTCAGGCAGCTTTCTCCTTATTTCCTGTCATTTCGAACGAAGTGAGAAATCTGTTAGCGCACAGTGGATGTATTCAGCTGCTTCACTCTGTTCAGCATGACAGATAGGCGAGCCTGTCCACCTGGCGTCGGAACATAGAAAATGCGGCAAATCGTTGACAGGTTCGGAAATTCTTTGTACTTTAGCCGCTTCATTGCAAAAACTTACAATCAGACATGAAGAAAATTTTCATTGACGCCATCTTGGCGGGCGCTTTCATCTCTTTAGGAGGAGTGGCTTTCCTGAAAGCCGGCGGTATCATCGGGGCCGTATTGTTTACGTTCGGTCTCCTTTCCATTATCCACTACAAGCTGAAGCTGTACACAGGGGTCAGCGGTTTTGTCTCCACGGCGCAGGACTGGAAGGAGCTGCCCGTCGTGCTGCTGGGCAATATCGTGGGATGCGGACTGGTGGGAGTGGCCATGCGTTACAGCCAGCCCGAGCTGGTCGATGTGGCGGCGGCCATTGTCGACAAGCGGGTGGCAGCCGGTTTCTGGCGCGTGCTGGTGCTGGCTGTCTTCTGCGGCTTTATCATGACCACGGTGGTGAACTTCGGCCGGAAGGGACAGTGGCTGCCGCTGCTGTTCGGCATTCCCCTGTTCATCGTGTGCGGCTTCGTCCACAGCATTGCCGATGCCTTCTACTATCTGCTCGGGGTAGAGCCGGCTGGCTTCACCGCCCCTGTGCTGATGGCTTATCTGGCCTCGGTAGTAGGCAATTTTATCGGGTGCAACGCCTATCGGATTTTCCAGCGGCTGGCAGCATGACGGTGTATTTGGCACGCCACGGGCAGACCGAGGAGAATCTGGCCCGTATCTTCCAAGGCCAGTTGCCGGGCCGACTTACGGAGTTGGGCAGAGAACAGGCCGTTGAATTGGGTCGCCGGCTGGAGGCTGTGCCGTTGGAGGCCGTGGTCAGCAGCGACTTGCAGCGCGTGACGGACACGGTGCGCCTGGCGGTCGGGCAGCGCCACCTGCCGTGGAAGCAGTCCTCGTTGTTCCGCGAAATCGACTGGGGCAGCTGGACGGGACGGAAGATTGACGAGGTGGACCGTTCGGCGGTGCCTGCCGATGCCGAAACGCCCCGTCAGCTCTACGAGCGGGCGGGGCGATGTGTGGAGTATCTTCGTCGGCATTATCCCGACGCTACGGTGCTGGTCGTGTCGCACGGACTGGTGGGGCGGTCCATCGAAGCCCAGTTGCGCGGCCTTCCGATGGACGCTCTCCGCAGCATTCCTTTCCTGCAGAATGCAGAAGTCAGGTGCCTGCCGGGGTAAGTCTCCCAAGGTTTTCGGACAGGCTTCCCATTTTTTATTGCTCTTTCATCTTCTTGGCCACGATGGCATCGATACAGGCAATGGCCGTGATGTTCACGATGTCGCGCACCGAACTTTCGATGTCGGTGAAATGAATCGGCTTGTTCAGACCCATCTGGATGGGGCCCAGCACTTCCGTGTCGCTCATGCCCTGCAGCAGCTGGTACGTGGCATTGGCCGAGCTGAGGTTCGGGAATACCAGCGTGTTCACCACCTTGCCGTTCAGCCGCGTGAACGGATATTTCTCGTCGCGCAACCGGTCGTTCAGGGCGAACTTCACCTGCATCTCACCGTCGATGGCCAGTTCGGGATAGTGCTCCTGCATGTAGGCCACGGCCTCGTGCACCTTGGCCGGGCTGCCTTCCGTGTCGGCTCCGAAGTTGGAGTAGGAGAGCATAGCCATCACCGGCTCGTGGTTGAAGAACCGTACGGCCTTGTCCGTCAGTTTGGCGATGTCGATGAGGGTGTCCGTGTCCGGATGGCGGTTGATCAGCGTATCCGCAATGAAGTACGTGCCCTGCTTCGAATTGAGGATGTGCATCGTGCCGAAGTGCTTGTAGCCCGGCTGGATGCCGATGACCTCTTTGGCCACCTTGATGGTGTTCGAATACTTGGTGTACAGACCCGTCACGAACGCATCCGCATCGCCCGTTTCCACCATCATCATGCCGAAGTAGTTGCGCTCGAACATCTTGTCGTTCGCTTCCTGGAAGTTGGCTCCCTGACGGGCCCGCTTTTCGGCCAGGATATGCGCATACCGTTCGCGGCGTTCCGCTTCCCGGTCGTGGCGCAGGTTCACGATTTCGATACCGTCCAGGCTCAGGTCCAGTTCCTTGGCCAGCTTCTCGATGCGCTCGTCGTTGCCCAGCAGGATGGGCTGGCAGATACCCTCTGCCTTGGCTTCCACGGCCGCTTTCAGCATGTTGGGGTGAATGCCTTCCGCAAAGACCACGCGCTGCGGGTTGCGGCGGGCCGTAGCGTAGAGCTGGCGGGTCAGCTTGTTCTCCTGTCCCATCAGTTCGCGCAGATGGTGCTTGTAGGCTTCCCAGTCCGTAATCTGCTTGCGGGCCACGCCCGAATCCATCGCTGCCTTGGCCACGGCCATCGACACTTCCGTGATGAGGCGCGGGTCTACCGGCTTCGGGATGAAGTAGTCGGGACCGAAGGTCAGGTTGTTCACATGGTAGGCATTGTTCACCACATCGGGCACCGGCTGCTTGGCCAGCGAAGCGATGGCCCGTACGGCGGCGAGCTTCATCTCCTCGTTGATGGCAGTGGCACGTGTGTCGAGCGCGCCGCGGAAGATGTAGGGGAACCCGATGACATTGTTGATCTGGTTCGGATAGTCCGAACGTCCCGTCGACATCAGCACGTCAGGGCGCGAAGCCATGGCATCCTCGTAGGAAATTTCCGGGACGGGGTTCGCCAGGGCGAAGACGATGGGATGGTCGGCCATGCTGCGCACCATCTCCTGGGTCAGTACGTTTCCTTTCGACAGGCCCAGGAAGACATCGGCACCGCGCACGGCTTCTTCCAGGGTGTGGATATCCCGGCGGTGGGTGGCGAAGTAGCGTTTCGTCTCGTTCAGCCCCTCACGGTCGCTGGTGATGACCCCCTTCGAGTCGAGCATGACGATATTTTCGTGGGTGGCTCCCAGTGCCTCGTAGAGCTTGGTGCAGGAGATGGCTGCCGCACCGGCGCCGTTCACCACAATCTTTACCTCCTCAATCTTCTTTCCGGCCACTTCGAGCGCGTTCAGCAGTCCGGCACTGGAGATGATGGCCGTTCCGTGCTGGTCGTCGTGCATCACGGGAATGTCCAGCTCCGCCTTCAGCCGGCGTTCGATCTCAAAGCATTCAGGGGCCTTGATGTCCTCCAGGTTGATGCCTCCGAAGGTCGGGGCGATGGCCTTCACGGCCTCAATGAACTTGTCGACATCCTTTTCGTTGACCTCGATGTCGAATACGTCGATACCGCCGTAGATTTTGAACAGCAGTCCCTTTCCTTCCATCACCGGCTTTCCGGCCATGGCACCGATATCCCCCAGTCCCAGCACGGCCGTACCGTTCGAGATGACAGCCACCAGGTTGCCTTTGTCGGTATAGTCGTAAGCGGTGTCGCCGTTCTTCTGGATTTCCAGGCAGGGTTCTGCCACCCCCGGAGAATAAGCGAGGGACAAGTCGCGTTGGGTGCGATAAGGTTTGGTGGGCACGACCTCTATCTTGCCCGGTCTGCCTTGCGAATGGTAGAGCAAGGCGGCTTCTTTTGTAATCTTTACCATATACTTATTATTAGTCGTTTAATTGCTATCCGTTTGTTTTTGGGCTGCAAAGGTAGCGGTTTTTTGTCACATTTTGCCCTTGTCCGGCTTTTTTTAGCAAAAAATGACAGGAAATGCACAGAATATTTCTGTTCCTGTTTGTAAGAGAAGGATTTTTTTTATAAACTTGCCCCTGCTTTTTGAACGGTATCATTTTAAACTAACTTCTACAATACTATGCTGAGAAAAATTAGAGGAGTACTGGCCGTCCTGTTTTTCCTGGGCGTTACCGGTCTGTTCCTCGACTTTACGGGTACCTGTCACGCCTGGCTGGGATGGATGGCCAAGGTGCAGTTCTTGCCCGCCTTGCTGGCCCTGAATGTGGGCATTGTGGTGTTGCTGGTGGTGCTGACCCTGCTGGTCGGCCGTGTCTATTGTTCGGTCATCTGTCCGATGGGAGTGATGCAGGACATCATTTCCTGGATCAGCGGACGGCGGAAGAAGCACCGCTACCGCTTCTCCTATTCGCCCGAACGGAAAGCGTTGCGCTACGGCGTGCTGGCCCTCTTCCTCGTGGCACTGGCAGCCGGGGTGGGTTCGTTCGTGGCCTTGCTGGCCCCCTACAGCTCCTACGGACGCATCGCCTCCAACCTGTTCGCCCCCGTCTGGCAGTGGGGCAACAACCTGCTGGCCCGTTACTCCGAGCAGGTGGGCAGCTATGACTTCGCTGCCACCGAGGTGTGGATCAGGAGCCTGCCTACCTTCGTCATTGCCGTCCTTACCCTCGTGGGGGTGGGCGTGCTGGCCTGGAGGGGCGGGCGTACCTATTGCAATACGCTTTGTCCTGTGGGCACGGTGCTGGGCTTCCTGTCCCGCTTCTCCCTGTTCCGCATGACGATCGACAAGGCGAAGTGCAACCGCTGCGGACTGTGTTCCCGCCAGTGCAAGGCAGCGTGCATCGACGGCCGGGAACATCGCATCGACTACAGCCGCTGCGTGGCCTGTATGGACTGCATCGACACGTGCCGCCACGGAGCCATCGGTTTCCGTCTCCACCGCCGGCAGCCGGCTGCCGCCACTGAAAATCCGGCTCCTGTCCCTGAGAAGCCGGCTCCGACTACTGAAAAGCCGGCTTCAGCTGCCGGACAGCCCGTGGATGCCTCCCGCCGCACATTCCTCACCGCCACGGTCCTCACGGCCGCCACTGCCGCCGTCCAGGCGCAGAAGAAGAAGGTGGATGGCGGACTGGCGGTCATTGAGGACAAGAAGATTCCCGAACGGACTACTCCCATTGTCCCTCCCGGCGCCCAAGGCCTGCGCCACATGGCCCGTCATTGTACGGCCTGCCAGCTCTGCGTGTCTGTATGCCCCAACGGCGTATTGCGCCCTTCCACCCGGCTGGAAACCCTGATGCAGCCCGAGTCGTCCTACGAGCGCGGCTATTGCCGTCCCGAGTGCACCCGGTGTTCGGAGGTCTGCCCGGCCGGCGCCATCCGGAAGATATCGGTGGCCGACAAATCGTCCATCCAGATTGGCCATGCCGTGTGGGTGAAAGAGAATTGTGTCCCTCTCACCGACGGGGTGAAGTGCGGCAACTGTGCCCGCCATTGTCCGGTGGGGGCCATCCAGATGGTGCCGTCCGATCCAGGTGTCGAGGGGTCCGTGCAGATCCCGGTGGTGAACACCGAGCGCTGCATCGGCTGCGGTGCCTGCGAGAACCTTTGTCCGGCCCGCCCGTTCAGTGCCATCTACGTGGAGGGGCATGAGCGGCACAGTATGCTATAAATGAAGAAAGAGGAATGAAGAATATGGAAACAACGCATAAAAATCATCATGAGATGAACCGCCGGGACTTTCTGAAATGCCTCGGCGCAGGTACGGCCACTGTGTCGGCCGCCACGCTGGTGGGGTGTGGCCCCCGGCGGAACCCGTCGGGCGGGGAGGCGGTCTCCGCCGTAGAACACTTGTCGGAAGGACAGATGACCTATCGCACCCATCCCCTGAAGGGCGACCGCGTGTCTCTCCTCGGATTCGGGATGATGCGCCTGCCGTTCAAGGGTAGCGACAAATCGGGCAAGAACAGCAACGAGATCGACCAGGAACAGGTGAACGAACTGGTGGACTATGCCTTTGCGCATGGGGTGAATTATTTCGACACTTCTCCCGCGTATTGCAAGGGGTTCTCGGAGCGTGCCACGGGCATTGCCCTCAGTCGCTATCCGCGCGACAAGTACTTCATTGCCACCAAACTGTCGAATTTCTCGCCCGCTACGTGGAGCCGCGAGGCTTCCATCGCCATGTACCACAACTCCCTGAAAGAGTTGCAGACCGACTATGTGGACTATCTGCTGCTCCATGCCGTGGGCATCGGCCAGGGAATGCAGGAGTACGAAGACCGCTATGTGAAGAACGGTGTCCTCGATTTCCTGCTGCAGGAACGCGAGGCCGGACGCATCCGCAACCTCGGCTTCTCTTATCACGGCGACATCCGGGTGTTCGACTATCTGCTCTCGCGCCACGATGAATACAAGTGGGATTTCGTGCAGATCCAGCTCAACTACCTCGACTGGAAGTATGCCAGCAAGAACGATGGCAATACCAATGCCGAATACCTGTATGGCGAACTGGAGCGGCGGGGCATTCCGGCCATCGTCATGGAGCCGCTGCTGGGCGGCCGCCTCTCCAATGTGCCCGACCGCATCGTGGCCCGCCTCAAGCAGCGCGAGCCCGAACGGAGCGTGGCCTCGTGGGCGTTCCGGTTTGCCGGCAGCTTCCCCGGTGTGCTGACAGTGCTGAGCGGCATGACCCGCATGGAACACCTGAAGGACAACCTGCTGACGTACTGCCCCCTGAAGCCTCTGACGGACGACGAGTTCCATTTCCTGCAGGAGACGGCCACCGAGATGATGAAGTTCAACACCATCCCCTGCAACCAGTGCAACTACTGCATGCCCTGTCCCTACGGGCTGGACATTCCGGCCATCCTGTCGCACTACAACAAGTGCCTGAACGAGGGTAACCTGCCTGTCACGTCCGAGAACGCCGACTACCGCCGTGCCCGCCGTGCCTTCCTGGTGGGGTACGACCGGAGCGTGCCGAAGCTGCGGCAGGCCAGCCATTGCATCGGGTGCAACCAGTGCTCGCCGCATTGTCCGCAGGGAATCAACATTCCGAAGGAGCTGCACCGCATCGACGCTTACGTGGAACAACTGAAACAAGGCACGCTATGACCGGACAGCTCATCGACTTGCTGAAGCGGGAGCAGGCCTCCCTCGTGGTGGCCACTGCCGACGGCATCCGCACCTTCCATGGCCGCGGGGTAGCCGACCTGTACTTTCTGTTGTGCGAGGCGCGGCATCCGCTGGAAGGAGCCGCTGTGGCCGACAAGGTGGTGGGCAAGGGGGCAGCCGCCCTCATGGTGCTGGGTGGCGTGAAGGAAGTGACGGCCGGTGTCGTCAGTACGCCTGCCCTGCAGCTGCTGCAATCCCAGGGGATTCCTGTCCGCTACGGACAGGAGGTCCCCCATATCGTCAACCGCAGCGGCACCGGCCTCTGTCCCGTGGAGGAGCTGTGCAGCGGCTGCGCCACGGCAGCCGAGTGTCTGCCGCGGATCCGTCAGTTCCTGGAGGAAAGAAACGTCATTTCGTCATCCTGAATCATCTTGTCGTCTTGATTCATCTTGTCGTCCTGATTCATCTTGTCGTTCTGAAGTAATAGCCTTATTGTCATTCTGAACGCAGTGAAGAATCTGAATACATCCACTGGCGCTTTACAGATTGACTTCGTCGAACGTTGTTTCTTCACTACGTTCAGAATGACAAGACAAAAGGAAAGCCCAAGGGAAGCCCAAGAAAAGCCCAAGGAAAGACAACAGGAAATCAACAGGAAAGAAAAAAGAAAAGAAAAAGGAAAGCAATAAAGTAAGCAATTAAAGGAAAGAAAAAAATACCATTATCATGCAAACAACAACTACCGTACGACTCCATTCGCTGGAGTATAATGATGCGAAAACCTATCTGGCAGCCCTGCTGTTCGTGCTGGGCAACATCGCCCTGCCCCAACTCTTCCACCTTGTTCCGCAAGGAGGGATGATCTGGCTGCCCATCTATTTCTTCACCCTCATCGGGGCCTACAAATACGGGTGGCGCGTGGGCCTGCTCGTAGCCGTAGCTTCCCCCCTCGTCAATTCGTTCCTCTTCGGAATGCCATTGCCGTCCGCCCTTCCGGCCATCCTGCTGAAGTCCGTACTGCTGGCAGTGGCAGCTGGAATTACCGCCCGTCGTAGCGGACGTGTCACCCTTCCCTTGCTGGCCGGAGTGGTGCTGGCCTATCAGGTGCTCGGCACTTTGGGCGAATGGGCCTTGAAGGGCGATTTCTACCTGGCCGCCCAGGATTTTCGCATCGGCATTCCCGGAATGCTGCTGCAGGTCGTGGGAGGCTGGCTGTTCATTAACCGTTTAATCCGCAACTGACTATGACCCGTTTACTGTTTCTCGGCAGCATAGGCCTGCAGGAAGTGTTGCTGATTGCCCTGGTAGTGCTGCTGTTCTTTGGCGGCAAGAAGATTCCCGAACTCATGAAAGGCATCGGAAAGGGGGTGCGTGCCTTCAAGGAAGGGATGAACGAGGTGGAGAAGGATATCAAGGAACCGACCTCCGAAGACAAGCAATAGCATGGCTGCAGCTACCGACTCCGGGCAGAGCTTCTGGGACCACCTCGACGCGCTGCGGGCCGTATTGATACGGGTGGTCGCCGTGACGGTCGTCACCGGCCTGGTGGCCTTCCTGTTCAAGGAAGAACTGTTTGCCGTCGTCCTTGCCCCCAAGGATGCCGGTTTTGTCACCTACCGCCTCCTCTCCGGCCTGGGCTGCTTGTGGGGCGGGGAGCCCTTCGGCAGCTTCGAGGTGCAGCTCATCAATACCGGGCTGGCCGAGCAGTTCCTCATCCATGTCAAGACGGCGATGTGCGCAGGGGTCCTGTGCGCGTCGCCTTACATCCTCTACCAGCTGTTCCGCTTCGTGTCGCCGGCCCTTTATGCCCACGAGCGGCGCTACGCCGTCACGGCCGTCTGTTGCGGCTATGCGATGTTCCTGTCGGGCGTATTGCTCACCTACTTCCTCCTTTTCCCGCTCACCTTCCGGTTTCTGGGAACCTATCAGGTCAGCCGGGAAGTGGTGAACATGATTTCCCTGTCCTCCTACATGAGTACCCTGCTCGTGATGTGCCTGTCCATGGGCATTGTTTTCGAGATGCCCGTCCTCTCGTGGCTGTTCGCCCGGTTGGGACTGCTTTCTGCCTCTTTCATGCGCCACTACCGCCGGCATGCCATTGTGCTCATTCTCATCGTGGCAGCCGTCATTACGCCTACCTCGGATGTCTTCACCCTGCTCGTGGTGGCCTGTCCGATGTGTCTGCTTTACGAGCTGAGCCTCTGCGTTGTGCGGAGGGTGAATGCCCGCCGGCCTTAATGACATAATGACTAATGACATAATGAACAACCCTTGCATCTTTTTAATGCTAAATAAAGCAAAAATAATCTATTGAGTTATAATCGGTTTTTCTGCTTTGCGGTCCGGATGTGGTCATTATGTCATTAGTCATTATGTCATTAAGACGCTTCCCAATGTTACCTTCTCCCTTTTTCACCCCCGCAAGCCTTATGACGTTTAGGGGTGGTAAAATACTCAATATATATAATAATATAATATATATATATAATATTATTATATATATATTATATTATTATATATATTGATTTGAGTGGGTATTTTCTCCGTGAAGTTGTGAAGTGTCTTAATGACATAATGACTAATGACATAATGACCATCATCTCCAGTTTTGCCCTTTTCCTCACGGGGTCCGACACTAACGAGGGTAGGGGTGTAGAAATTTATTCTATTGCAAATGAATGTTAATTGGTTGGCCGCCTGATTCACTACTCCGTTTGGATAGCCCTGACTGTCCGAGCATCTCTCACTTCGTTCGAAATGACAGGGGAATAGGAAGGCGGAATGACAATTCTCGACAGCCTGGAGGCAGGGCAAGCAGTAGACCATGGCAAACAGTAGGGGCTGGCCATCCTCCGATATGTTCATTATGTCATTAGGTGAGTTCTAAAAATTAACATTTGTGAGTGGAAGCCGTACCTTCTGAATCAGTTCAGTTGGTTTCAGTGCCTCAAAGGGCATCGTTGGCTCGCGAAAGTGTTCGTTTATCCACTCATTTGACTTGATTATTTGACGT
>JALEPZ010000113.1 GCA_022767125.1 Phocaeicola plebeius | reverse complement strand
TGCGGCATACCGTAGGCACAAGAAAAGGAGGGACAACCCATGAACGCTGACAGAAGGTGCGAAATGAATAAATACGCACTGATGCAGGCACCAGCAAAGGACGAAAACGACTTCGCGCCGCGCATTGTAATCATTGACAATAGCCGGCCTATCGGCAAGCGGAGAGTGGAGCGTTTAGTCAGAGAAGGATACAAGCCTGTTGGCTGGATCGAAAGCCATTTGAAGCCGTCACAGCTGATGCGTGGCTTTGAAGCTGACAGGTATCATCAGTATGAGCAGGCGTGTGAAAAGCTGAGTAAAATCCGCTTGGTATTAAACGAGGAGCACAACCAATGAACAATAAGGACCTTGCCGCCATTGCACTTGCAGGCGTGGTAACAATCGTATTTTATGCCGTATGTGCGGCGGTGCTGATCGGGATGATGGAGGTGATGATGGTATGACCGGAATTCTGATTGCCGTGTCCGGCGTTGTAGCTGGCTGGAAGCTGCACAAATGGTTCGAGCACGAAAGCCTGAACCGTCGGTATCGCAAGAGCGTGCGGATCGCCGCCCGCAGCTACAAGCGGCGCCAGAGTAACGGCAGGCCGCGGACCGTCCGTACAGCTGGTGATGATTATGCGTAAGATCAAAACAACATCGGCCATCAAAGCTGCAGATCAGCTGAGCGAGTACTGCTTTGCCAACCATAACCCTGATGGCAAATGCAAGTGTCCGTTTTGGGAAACGTATCCATATGGTCATTGCATGCTGCATAAGCCGTTGGTGTGGCCGATGACGCGAATTAAGGAGATGAACAAATGAACAGCATCTGCAATGAAGATTGCTTCCACTGCCCGTATCCGGATTGCATCAGAGATGATCTGACGGCAGCTACATATGCAGAGTTGGCGACCATTGATAAGACTATCATCAATCCTCCGACTTGGAAGCAGCGGAAGGTGGCAGCCCAGAAGCGTGCCTACCGTGAAGCCAACAGGGAGAAGGTGGCAGCCCAGAAGCGTGCCTGGTACGAAGCCAATAAAGACAAATGGCGCGAGTACAACCGGAGAAGCCGGGCAAAGAAAAAAGCCCTCGCTGCGGCGGCAACCACGGACAAGGGCAAGTAACACATATCACCATCAGTATAACACAACGAAAGGAGATGTCAAATGCTTTGTTTGACCCATTGCAAGAATTAGAGTGGGTTAAGGAGTTCCGTCGGCGGGAGTACATTGCGA
>JALEPZ010000026.1 GCA_022767125.1 Phocaeicola plebeius | reverse complement strand
AACACCGAGTAGAACGCCTTCAGAATACCCCGGTGGATGTCCTCCAGCCGCGTCCGCTCCCCGTTCAGCAGCCCGTAAGCCTCCGTGTCCAGCACGTCCAGCAGCGGCTTGTCGTACTCGTCAATCAGCACCACCGCCCGCCGGCCCGTCTGCTCGTGCGCCTGCTGCAGCACGTAGGCGAAGCGCTCACCCATTGTCCGCTTGTGCGGATGGCTGCCGTAGAGAAGTTCCCAGTCGTCGATGTAACCTTCTATCCGCCTTTCCAGTTCGCCGTCCTTCTCGAAGTTCCCGCCGTTGAAGTCGATATGGAACACGGGGTACTGCTTCCATTCCGTCTCCAGCCGCTCCATCGCCAGCCCTTTGAACAGTTCTTTCCGGCCCAGGAAATAGTTCTCCAATGTAGAGACCAGCAGGCTCTTGCCGAACCGGCGGGGGCGACTCAGGAAATAGATTTTTCCTTCAGTGACCATGCGGTACACCAACTCTGTCTTATCTACATATACATATCCTTCGCGGATAATCTGTTCAAAACTCTGTATGCCTATCGGGTATTTCATCGTCCAACGTTTATTAAAGGTTCCACTTCCGTTCTCTCCCGCAAATATAGAAATAATCCGCGAGATTCCATACTTTTGCTGGTCATAATGTTCCGACCATCCAAAGCCCATTGGTGAACAAGAATAAAGCTAAGCCAACGTTCACTATAAACAGCCTGCAGACTTGTCAATCCGTTCGGTGAACAGTAGCATATGGGCAACGGGGAATGTCATTTGTCACGAAGACGATGCGGGAAAAGGGACATGCAAAGTTTTTTTCAAAAAAAAGCGACCTGTTCGCTTTGTATTACAAAACAAATCCGTATATTTGCCGCATAATTTATTAACCATTTAAAAAAATCTATGGAATTATGGAAAAGATAATCGGACTTATCGACGCTCCCTTTACTCCTTTTTATGAAAATGGAGAAGTCAACCTCGAACCCATCGAGGCTTATGCAAAGATGTTGGCCAAGAACGGCCTGAAAGGTGTGTTCATCAACGGGTCTTCGGGCGAAGGCTACATGCTGACCGAAGAAGAACGTATGCGCCTGGCCGAACGCTGGATGGAAGTGGCCCCCGAAGGCTTCAAGGTGATTGTCCATGTGGGCAGCTGCTGCGTGAAAGCCAGCAAGATGCTGGCCGAACATGCCCAAAAGATCGGAGCATGGGGCATCGGTGCCATGGCTCCTCCCTTCCCGAAGATCGGACGCATCGAAGAGCTGGTGAAATATTGCGAGGAAATCGCTGCCGGCGCTCCCGAACTGCCGTTCTACTATTATCATATCCCCGCCTTCAACGGCGCCTTCCTCCCGATGGTGGAGCTGCTGAAAGCCGTGGACGGACGGATCCCGAACTTTGCAGGCATCAAGTACACCTTTGAAAGCATCTACGAATACAACCAGTGCCGCCTCTACAAGAACGGCAAGTTCGACATGTTGCACGGTCAGGACGAAACCATCCTGCCCAGCCTCGCCATGGGTGGCGCACAGGGCGGCATCGGCGGAACGACCAACTATAACGGCCGTTGCCTGACGGGCATCATCGAGGCCTGGAAGGCCGGTGACCTGGAAAAGGCACGCGAACTGCAGAACTTCTCGCAGGAGGTCATCAACGTAATCTGCCACTTCCGCGGCAACATCGTGGGCGGCAAGCGTATCATGAAGCTCATCGGACTGGACCTGGGCAAGAACCGCACGCCGTTCCAGAACATGACCGACGAAGAGGAGGCCCGCATGAAGGCCGAACTGGAGGCCATCGGCTTCTTCGGACGCTGCAACCAATTCTAATACCGGAGAAAGGCATATGGAAAAACAGAATTACCTCAGCTACTGGTCCTCCTTATATAAGGAGGACCTGACAGAGAACATCCTCCCCTTCTGGCTGGAACACGGATGGGACAAGGAGCACGGGGGCGTGTACACCTGTGTAGACCGCGAGGGGAAGCTCATGGACAGCACCAAGTCGGTATGGTTCCAGGGACGCTTTGCCTTCACCTGCTGCTTTGCCTATAATCATGTAGAGAAACGGCCGGAATACCTGGAGGCAGCCAAGTCGACCCTCGACTTCATCGAGGCCCACTGCTTCGACACCGACCGGCGGATGTATTTTGAAGTGGCGGCCGACGGTACTCCGCTGCGCAAGCGCCGCTACATCTTCAGCGAAAGCTTTGCAGCCATCGCCATGGCCGAATACAGCCTCGCCACAGGCTGCCGGGAGTATGCCGAGAAGGCACTGGCCGTCTTCAAGGACATGCGCCGCTTCCTCGCCACCCCGGGACTGCTGGCCCCGAAGTATCTGCCCACCGTGGAAATGCAGGGCCACTCCATCACGATGATCATGATCAACGTGGCCTCGCGCATCAAGAAAGCAATCGACGACCCGGAACTGGACGCACAGATCGACGAATCACTCCACGCGCTGAAGACCTACTTCATCCATCCCGAATTCAAGGCCCTGCTCGAGACAGTGGGACCCAACGGGGAGTTTATCGACACCATCAACGGACGGGTCATCAACCCGGGCCACTGCATCGAGACGTCCTGGTTCCTCTTCGACGTGGCCATGGACCGCGGCGGCGACAAGGAACTGACCGACCTGGCACTGACCATCCTCGACTGGTCGTGGGAATGGGGCTGGGACAAGGAGTTCGGCGGCATCATCAACTTCCGCGACTGCAAGAACTTCCCGCCGCAGGACTACTCGCAGGACATGAAGTTCTGGTGGCCGCAGACCGAGGCCATCATCGCCACCCTGTATGCCTACAAGCTGACGGGCGACGAGAAATACCTGGAACGCCACCGGATGATCAGCGAGTGGACGTATGCGCACTTCCCCGACCATGAGTTCGGCGAATGGTACGGCTACCTGCACCGCGACGGCAGTGTGGCCCAACCCGCAAAGGGCAACATCTTCAAAGGTCCGTTCCACATCCCGCGCATGATGGTGAAGGCCTATGCGCTGTGCCAGGAAATGCTGGGATAAGCGTACCGGCACCTTCGAAAAAACGATTGCTAATTGAAATTCTAAGACATGAAAAATTCCAAAATCTATCCTTGGGTAGTTGTCGGCCTCCTATGGGGCGTGGCACTGCTCAACTACATGGACCGGCAGATGCTGAGTACCATGAAAGACGCCATGCAGATGGACATCACGGAACTGCAGTCGGCAGAAAACTTCGGCTACCTGATGGCCGCCTTCCTATGGATCTACGGACTGATGAGTCCCGTGTCGGGCATCATCGCCGACCGCCTGAACCGCAAGTGGCTCATCGTGGGCAGCCTGTTCGTATGGTCGGCCGTGACCTACCTGATGGGAGTGGCCACCACGTTCGACCAGGTGTTCTGGCTCCGCTCACTGATGGGGGTCAGCGAAGCGTTGTATATCCCTGCGGGCCTGTCGCTCATCGCCGACTACCATAGCGGAAAGTCGCGTTCCATCGCCGTGGGCATCCACATGACCGGTCTCTACACCGGCCAGGCGGTAGGCGGTTTCGGGGCCACCGTAGCGGCCGCCTTCTCCTGGCACACCACGTTCCACTGGTTCGGCATCATCGGCATTGCCTATGCCCTGGTGCTAATGCTCTTCCTGCGCGACAAGAAGACCGAGCACGTGCCGACGGAGAAGCCGAAGCCCGTGCAGAAGGAAAGCGTGGGCACGAGCCTGAAGTCGCTGTTCACCAACGCCGCCTTCTGGGTCATCCTGCTCTATTTTGCCGTTCCCAGCCTGCCGGGATGGGCCACCAAGAACTGGCTGCCTACCCTCTTCTCGGAGAACCTGGGAATGCCGATGGCCGAAGCCGGACCGCTGTCGACCATCACCATCGCCCTTTCGTCGTTCATCGGCGTACTGGCCGGCGGGGCCCTCTCCGACCGCTGGGCGCAGAAGAACCTGCGGGGCCGCGTCTATACCGGTGCCATCGGCCTGGGGCTGACCATCCCCTCGCTGCTGCTGCTGGGCTTCGGGCATAATGTCTTTGCCATCGTCACCGCCGGCCTGCTGTTCGGCATCGGCTTCGGCATGTTCGATGCCAACAACATGCCCATCCTCTGCCAGTTTGTTTCGTCGCGCCAGCGGGCCACGGCCTACGGGGTGATGAACATGGTCGGCGTGTTTGCGGGTGCTTTCATCACCTATCTGCTGGGCACCTGGAGCGACAACGGCGACCTGGGTCTGGGCTTTGCGATGCTGGCTGCCGTAGTGGCCGTGGCCCTGGCCGTGCAGCTGTATTGCCTGCATCCGAAAACCGATAATGTAGAATAAACCAAAACTTGATCCGCCATGAAACAATTCCTATTGGCAGCCGGCTTGCTGGCTGCCTTTTCCGCCAAGGCTGCCGACACGCTCTACGTGCGGCAGCAGCAGATTCCCCTGCTGATAGAACGTCAGGACAATGTGCTGATGCAGCTGCGCATCCACGCCACGGAGACCCGCCGGCTTGACGAAGTGACCCTGCGCTTTGCCGACGAGGTGCCCCTGCAGCAGATCAAGTCGGTGAAGCTGTACTACAGCGGCACCGACGCGCGTCAGGATTACCTCAAGGAGCGGTTTGCCCCTGCCGAATACATTTCGAGCTACAAGCCGGGACAGACCCGGGCGGCCAACCCCTCCTACTCCATCCTGAAGTCGGAGGCCGCTCCGCAGCGCACGCTGACGCTGAAAGGCGGACAGCCGCTCTTCCCGGGCTATAATTTCTTCTGGGTAAGCCTCGAACTGCAGCCGCAGGCTCCGCTGGACCTGAAGATCACGGCCGACATTGCTGCCGCGAAGGCCGATGGAAAGGAGCATCCGGTGAAGACGGTGTCGGCGCCTGTAGCCCACCGGGTGGGCGTGGGCGTGCGCCATGCCGGCGACGACGGATCGGCCGCTTTCCGCATCCCGGGACTGGTGACCACCAACAAGGGGACGCTGCTGGGGGTGTATGATGTGCGCTACAACAGCTCCGTCGACCTGCAGGAGCACGTGGACATCGGTCTGAGCCGCAGTACGGACGGGGGAAAGACGTGGGAGAAGATGCGCCTGCCCCTGGCTTTCGGCGAGGAAGGTGGACTTCCCTCGGCACAGAACGGCGTGGGCGACCCTTCCATCCTGGTAGACACGAAGACCAACACCGTATGGATTGTGGCGGCCTGGACCCACGGCATGGGCAACCAGCGGGCCTGGTTCAGCTCACACCCGGGCATGGACAAGAGCCACACGGCCCAGCTGGTGATGACGAAGAGCACGGACGACGGCAAGACGTGGTCGGCGCCCATCAACATCACCGAGCAGGTGAAGAAGCCGGAATGGTACTTCCTGCTGCAGGGACCGGGACGGGGCATCACGATGGCCGACGGCACACTGGTCTTCCCCATCCAATACATCGGCAAAGACCGCATCCCGAATGCGGGCATCATGTACAGCAAGGACGGCGGCGAACACTGGACCATCCACAACCATGCCCGCACCAACACCACGGAGGCACAGGTGGCCGAGGTGGAGCCGGGGGTGCTGATGCTGAACATGCGTGACAACCGGGGCGGCAGCCGTGCGGTCTATACCACGACGGACCTGGGCCAGACCTGGAAAGAACACGAATCGTCGCGCACGGCGCTCATCGAACCCATCTGCATGGCGAGCCTCATCAGTGTGAAGGCGAAGGACAATGTGCTGGGCAAGGATCTGCTCATCTTCTCCAATCCGAACTCTACCCGCGACCGCAAGGACATCACCATCAAGGTGAGCACCGACGGTGGCAAGACCTGGCTGCCCGAACATCAAGTCCTGATGGACGAAGGGTATAACTGGGGCTACTCGTGCCTGAGCATGGTGGACCAGGAAACCGTGGGCATCTTCTACGAAAGCAGTGTGGCGCACATGACGTTCCAGACTGTGAAACTGAAAGAACTGGTGAAGTGAAGCATCTCTCTTCCTGATTGTCATGCTGAACGGAGTGAAGCATCTGTAAACATACACTAACGCTTTACAGATTCTTCACTACGTTCAGAATGACAAGAAAAAAAATGACAAAGAACAATTAAAAAGTACTGGAAAAGTACTGGAAAATGCACTAAAAAAAATACCGGAAAAGTACTGAAAATGAAGGTAACCCCTATATCCTACTACATATGATGAAAAACATTCTTTATACGCTTCTTTTCACCGCCCTTTCCGCTCAGCCCGCACAAGCTGCTCAGCCTACACAAGCTGCGCAATCCACACATGTCGGCATCGGACGTCTACTGCCTGCCCCGCAGCAGGTGGTTACGGGAAAAGGACAAGTAAGGGCCGAACTTCCGCTGGCCTGCCACCGCACCGCCCGCATTGACGAGGCAGGCGACCTGCAGGACGAGGCGTACCGCCTGATAATCCGCAAGGACAGCATCCTGCTCTATGCCGTTACCGAAGCCGGTACCTTCCGGGGGCTGCAGACGCTGGCACAGCTGAAAGAGGGCAGCAAGAAACTGCCCGTGTGCGAAATCACCGACTGGGCCGCGTTCCGCATCCGCGGATTCATGCACGACACCGGACGCAGCTATCTCCCGCTCGAAGAGCTGAAGAAAGAAATCGCCCTGCTGAGCCGCTACAAGATCAATACCTTCCATTGGCACCTCACGGAGAACCAGGCCTGGCGGCTGGAGAGCAAACGCTATCCCCAGCTCAATGCGGCGGAGAACATGGAACGCCAGAAGGGGCTCTACTACACGCAGCAGGAGGCCAAGGAACTGGCGGACTTCTGCCGGAAACACCACGTGCTGCTGATTCCCGAAATCGATATGCCCGGCCATGCCGCTGCCTTCGAGCGGACCTTCGGCTGCGACATGCAGAGCGAACGGGGAACGGCCCTCCTGAAGGAACTCATCGACGAGGCCTGCGAAACCTTTGCGGAGGTTCCCTACCTCCACATCGGGACCGACGAAGTGAAGTTCACCAATCCCCGCTTCGTGCCGGAAATGGTGGCCTACGTCCGGGCCAAGGGCAAGAAGGTCATCTCGTGGAACCCCGGCTGGTCGTACCGGCCCGGCGAAATCGACATGACGCAGCTCTGGAGCTACCGGGGCAAGGCGCAGCCGGGCATCCCGGCCATCGACTGCCGCTTCCATTACATCAACCATTTCGACCTGTTCAACGACGTGGTGGCCCTCTACAACAGCACCGTCTACGGCCAGCCGCAGGGCAGTGACGACCTGGCGGGGAGCATCCTTGCCTACTGGAACGACCGCTACATCGACAATGTGCCCCAACTGCTGGCCGACAACAATTTCTACGCCACGATGCTGGCCTTCGCCGAACGCACGTGGAGGGGCGGCGGCGAAGGGTACTTCGACGGCCGGTGCACGATGCTCTGGAACGACACGCCGGAGGCCAACCGCCGCTTTGCCGACTTCGAGGAGCGGATGCTCTGGCACAAGGACCACCACCTGAAGGGAGAGCCGTTCCCGTATGTCCGCCAGAGCCAGGTCTGCTGGCGCATCACGGACGCCTTCCCCAACGAGGGCGACCTGAGCCGCCGTTTCCCGCCCGAAGAACAGACGGACACGGCCTATACCTACGAGGGCAAGACCTACGGCAGCGGCACCATCCACGGGGCAGGCATCTACCTGCGCCACGTATGGGGCACTACTGTCCCGGCCTACTACGCCCACCCGCAGGAGAACCATACGGCCTATGCCACCACCTGGGTCTACTCGCCGCGCCGGCAGCCGGCGGGCCTGCTGCTCGAATTCCAGAACTACAGCCGTTCGGAAAGCGACCTGCCTCCGCGCCCGGGCACCTGGGACTACAAGGGTAGCCGTGCCTGGCTGAACGGAGAGGAACTGCTGCCGCCCGTGTGGCAGAACAACCACACGGAGCGCACCAACGAACAGCCGCTGCGCAACGAGAACTGCACCAGCCGCCCACCGTTGCAGGTGACCCTGCAGAAGGGGTGGAACCGGCTCTTCCTGAAGCTGCCCGTCGGCCGATTCCGCCAGCCGGAAACGCGACTGGTGAAATGGATGTTCACCGCCGTGTTCACCACCCCCGACGGCCACCGTTCGCTGGAAGACATTACGTATTCAGCCGATCCGCAATAGGCGGCCCCGACGAAAAAAATGCCCCGATTCTGGAGCACAGCAAGTAACCTTCCGGACTTTTGTGCGTCTATAGGGTAGAGAATGAAGAAAGATGAGCTACATATTATCGCACAGGTGCTGGGAGGAAAGACCGAAGCGTTTTCCTATTTCATGGACACCTACGGACAACAGGTATTCACCCTGATTGTCCGTATGGTGGACTCGGAAGAAGACGCGGAAGAGCTGACACAGGACACCTTCATGAAAGCTTTCAGCCATCTGTCTTCGTTCTGCGGAAACAGCAGCTTCTCGACGTGGATCTACCGCATCGCCTACAACACGGCCCTGTCGGCCCTGCGCAAGCGGGCGACGCAGGACACGTTCACCTGCGACGAACGGCTATGGAACCAGCTCTCGGACACGGAAATCGACGAGTCGCTGGACAGCGAGGAGGAAAGCCGCATCCACCTATTGCAACGTGCCATCCGCCGCCTTTCGCCCGAGGAACAGGCCATCGTCACCCTGTTCTACGAGGAGGAGAAGTCCGTCGCTGAGCTGTCTGAAATACTGAAACAAACCGAAAACAACCTGAAGGTGAAGCTTCACCGCATCCGGAAGAAGCTCTACCTACTGATGAAAGAGGAGGAAAAACGATGAACCCGACTGACAAAGGAATCCGAAAAGCCCTGGGCAGCTCGCCGCAGCTGCGACTGCCGAGCAATTTCACGTACCGCACCCTGCAGCGTATCGAAGAAGAACAACGCCGGCGCGAACATGCCCAGGAGAAGTGGCTGTTCGTCGCCATGGTGGCCACCTGCTGCCTGATGGTGGGCGGCCTGGTCTTTGCCGGCTGCTGGTTCTACGGCGAATCCCTGAAGGAGGGACTGCGCCATACGACGGCCTGGCTGCAGCTGCTGCTCAACAACGGGTTTACCCTGCCCTTGCTGCTGTCGCTCCCCCTGCTGTGGGTCTTCAACCAGGTGCTGAAACGGAAGTTCGAGGGGACCTGACGCTTTTTCCCGCCTTCCGCTTGCAGGAACGGCGGCAAGTGCGTACCTTTGCGGCGGCCTGTCCAACCAAGCCTGTATAAAAAAACGAAGGAAAAACCATGACCCGAAAGAAAAAGCTGTTCCTGATCTCCGCCCTGACGGCAGCAGTGCTGGCCGTTGCCACGCTGGCCGGCGGCTATTGTCTCCTCACCCACCGTCCTTTCCATACAGCCCGTCCCGTCGTGCTCTACATCGATGCCGACGACACGGCCGACTCCGTCTATGCCAAGTTGCGGCGCGACTTGAACGCCACTTCCCTGACCGGCTTCCGGCTGCTTTCCGCCCTCTACCATTATCCGGAACAGGTGCACTGCGGCGCTTACCGCATGGATGCCGCTACGAGCGCACTCGATGCCTTCCGCCAGTTGCGCTACGGCCACCAGACCCCCGTCCGGCTGGTCGTGCCCAGCGTGCGCACCCTCGACCGCCTGGCCGGCTTCATGGGCCGGAAACTGATGGCCGACTCGGCTGCCTTTGCCCGTGTCATCGCCGACAGCGTCTTTACGGACAGCCTGGGCTTCGACCGCTACACCCTGCCGGCCCTCTTCCTTCCCGACACCTACGAAGTGTATTGGACCACCTCGCCCCACGATCTGCTGCTCCGGATGAAACGGGAGTACAACCGGTATTGGAACGAGACGCGCCGGGCGCAGGCTGCCGCCATCGGACTCACGCCGGTAGAAGTGGCCACACTGGCGTCCATCGTCGAAGAGGAGACGGCCCAGAAAGCCGAGAAACCCCTCGTGGCCGGGCTCTACATCAACCGGCTGCACCGGGGAATGCCCCTGCAGGCCGACCCCACCGTGAAGTTCGCCCTGCAGGATTTCGGCCTGCGACGGATTCTCTACGCCCATCTGGAAACGGACAGTCCCTACAACACCTACCGGCAGGCCGGACTGCCTCCGGGCCCCATCCGCATAGCCACCCCCAACGGGCTGGAAAGCGTGTTGGGCTACACCCGCCATACCTATCTCTACATGTGTGCCAAAGAAGACTTCTCAGGCTTCCACAACTTTGCCACTACGCTGACGGAACACCAGCGCAACGCCCGCCGCTACCAGCAGGAGCTGAACCGGAGGAAGATCAAGCCGTGAGCCGAAATCCCTTGGTGCCCGTTGTGTCTTTGTGTTGGCAGGACGTGCCTACATATACTGATTCACCCGATGGAAAGAATGAATCAGTTCCTGCAGCTTCTGGAACTTCTCCTTCCGGACGGGCTCCATCTGCTTTTGGTTCAATATCTTGCGATTATACTTCATCCAGTTCAGCAGGCGGAATTCCTCCTTGTGATGGCGCGACGGGCCCCGGTGGTTCTGCTGCACAAACTGCCATACGGCTGCATAGTTTTTCTCCCAAAGTTCCTCTCTGGTCATGATATACCTCCTTTATTGAATTATTTGGCAAATATACATATCTTTTTTGATAACCTGCAAGGATTCTCCCGTCAGAATGGAGCGACCGGGGCCCCGGGACAAAAAAAACCGGGAAGAGTTGGATATGTCGAAGGAATCTGCTAACTTTGTTTGCAACAGCAAAACCTGAGCACCATGAAAAAGCAAGCGGAGTACATCAAACGCATTGAAATCATCGGGCTGTGGGGACGGAAGAACATCTCCTGGGACCTGCGGCCGGACGTGAACATTCTGAGCGGCGTGAACGGCATCGGGAAAAGCACCATCCTGAACAACTCGGTGAAAAGCCTGGACGACCTGGAGGGCGGGGCACTCAGCAACGGCGGCAGAGCGGGGGTACATTTCGAGTTCTCTCCGGCCGATGCCACCTATATCCCCTTCAACGTCATCCGCAGTTTCGACCGCCCGCTCATCAGCTCTACGCTCATCGAGAAAATCGGGAACCAGAACGTGCGGACCGAACTGGACTGGCAGATCTACCAGCTGCAACGCCGGTACCTGGACTACCAGGTGAACATCGGCAACCGCATCATCGAACTGCTGACCAGTGGCCGGCCCGAAGACACAGTCCGGGCGGCGGAGGTTTCGAAGGCCAAGACCCGGTTCCAGGACCTGATGGACGACCTGTTCAGCGAAACGGGGAAACGCATCCTGCGCAAGAGCAACGAAATCCTGTTTGAACAAGACGGCGACACACTGACCCCCTACCAGCTCTCTTCGGGCGAGAAACAGATGCTCGTCATCCTGCTCACCGTACTGGTGCAGGACTTCGAGCATTGTGCGCTCTTCATGGACGAACCCGAAATCTCGCTCCACGTGGAGTGGCAGCAGCGGCTCATCGAACTGATCCGTGAGCTGAATCCGAACACGCAGGTCATCATGACCACCCACTCGCCGGCCCTCATCATGAACGGATGGATCGATGCCGTGACCGAGGTGAGCGACATTACTTCCTACTGACCGCGACAAGGAGAGGAGGCAAGCTATGGGAAAAAGACTGACGGACAACCTATCGTCGCGCTACATTGAGGCAGCCAACAACCTGAGGCCGAAATGCGCCAGGCGAAAGATTGTAGCCTACGTGGAAAGCTACGACGACGTATTGTTCTGGCGTTCCATCCTGGCCGACTATGAAGACCAGACACGCTATTTCGAGGTGATGCTCCCGTCGAGAAGTTCGCTGGCCAAGGGGAAGAAAACGGTTTTGATGAACCAGCTGGGAAGGAACATGATTGCCTGTGTCGACAGCGACTACGACTTCCTGCTGCAAGGCCGTACGCAGACTTCGCGCTATATGCTCGGAAATCCCTATGTCCTGCAGACCTATGCCTATGCCATCGAGAACTTCCTCTGCTATGCCGAATCGCTCCACGAGGTCTGCGTGACGGCGACCCTGAACGACCATCCCCTTATCGACTATGCGGAGTTCATGCGCCAATATTCGCGCATCGCCTATCCGCTGTTTGCATGGTCCGTATGGTTCTATCGCCAGAAGGACCAGTCGGAGTTCTCGCTGCTGGACTTCTGCTCGTTCGTTCGGCTCGACGCGGTGAATCCCCACCACCCCGAAACCTGTCTGGCACAGATGGCCCGGCGGGTGAACAAGAAGCTCCACAGCCTGGAGAAGGCACACCCCGCCGCCCTCGGAGAAATCGAGCAGCTGAAACAGGAATTCGGAGAGCTGGGCGTCACGCCCGACACCACCTACCTGTTCATCCAGGGCCACCACATCATGAACAATGTGGTGTTGCGCCTGCTGGTTCCCGTCTGCAACAGCCTGCGCCGCGAACGCGAAGAGCAGATACACCAGCTGGCCCTGCATAAGGTGCAGCTACAAAACGAGCTGCATGCCTACGACCGGTTGGTGGTAGGGGTCGACCAGGTGTTGCGCAAGAACACGAACTACAAACAGTGCCCCCTCTACCAACAGATCCGGCGCGACGTGGAACGGTTTCTGAAGACGCTGAAGGCTCCCGCTACTCCGGAGTCTTGTAATACACATTCGTGATTTTAGACTGGAAGCCCATCGACTGGTAGAGCCGGTTGGCCGCAATGCGGGAGGGATTGGAGGTGAGATAGAGCTTCTCGGTCCCGCTCAGGTGCAGGCCGTCGACCACCGTTTCGAGAAAGGCGCGGGCCACTCCCCTGCCGCGGTATGCCTCGTCCACCACTACGTCTTCGAGCCAGAATTTCCGGCCGGTGGGACAGAGGTAGGTGCCTACGGTGGCCATTCCCACGACGGTACCATCCAGGCAGGCCACATAGAGCCGGGAGGATTCGTCGGCAAGGAGCTGCTCCAGTTCCGTCTTCCCAAAGGCAATGGGGCGGGTGGTGAGCTGGCCCAGCAGACGACGGACCGCCTCCACATAGTCGTCGAGCGGTTCCGTTACGCAACGTATTTCGAGAGGTTGTTTCATAGAAGGATGCTGTTAAAAAAAATGGCTAACAATTTATTTGCCGTTCTGAACGAAGGGAAGAACCTGAATACATACACTGGTGCTTACAGATTCTTCACTACGTTCAGAATGACAATTTGGTAGGGAATGCCCTTCCATTCAGAATGACAATCTGGTAGGGAATTCCTTCCCATTCAGAATGACAATTGGGTAGGGAATGCCCTTCCATTCAGAATGTCCAATCGTCAGGTACACTACCGTGACGCACCTTTACTTCACGGGCGTATTCTCCAGCGTAGCCAGCAGGAAGTCGTAGAACTTGCCGACCGTCGGGATGAGGCAACGCTCTTCGGGCGTGTGCGGGCACTGCAACGTAGGACCGAAGGAAATCATGTCCAGCCCCGGAATGACAGCACCGATGATACCGCATTCCAGACCCGCATGGATGACCTTCACTTCGGGTTCCGCACCGAACTGGGCCGCATAGCTCTTCTTCATGGCGTGCAGGATAGGCGAGTTGACATCCGGCTCCCAGCCCGAATAGCTGCCGCTGCGCTCCACGTGCATGCCGGCCATGGAGAAACAGCTCTCCAACGCCGTGTTGCGATAATCCTTCATCGACTCACGCGCGCTGCGGGTCAGCACCTGCACGGACGCCTTGCCGCCGCCAATCTCCACGATGGCCAGGTTCGACGAGGTCTCCACCGTGTCGGGGATAGTAGGAATGAACCGCTCCACGCCGTTCGGGCAGGCATAGATGGCATCCACCAGGTTGTCGCGGATTTCTTCGGGCACCATCAGCGCAGGCAGTTCCACCCGTTCGCACTGGAAGCTCAGTCCTTCCTCAATGGGAGCGAACTCATCGCGCCACACCTGCTCGCATTCGCCCACAAAGGCCTCTACGTCTTCCACTTCAGAAGGCGGTACGGTGATGACCACCTCACACTCGCGCGGGATGGCGTTGCGCATGTTGCCACCGTTCCACGACACGAGGCACGCCTCGTCATAGGCAATCACCTGATTCAGGAAGCGGGCCATCAGCTTGTTGGCGTTGGCATGTCCCCAGCCGATCTGGAGGCCGGAATGCCCACCGCGCAGTCCCTTCAGCGTCACCTTCAAGGCCACGTCGTCCGGGTCGGTCGGTGCTTCCTTGTATTCCAGGGTAGCGCTCAGGTCCTCGCCGCCGGCGCAGCCGATGTACAGCTCGCCTTCCTCCTCCGAGTCGAGGTTGAGCAGGATATCTCCCTCGATGGTGCCGGGCTTCAGGCCGAAGGCCCCGAACAAACCGGTCTCCTCATCGGCCGTCACCAGTCCCACCAGCGGACCGTGCTTCAGGGTCTTGTCTTCCATCACGGCCATGATGGCCGCCACCCCCATACCGTTGTCGGCGCCCAGTGTCGTCCCCTTGGCCCGCACCCATTCGCCGTCGATATAGGTCTGTATAGGGTCTTTCTCGAAATCATGCTGCGTGTCCTTGGTCTTCTGCGGCACCATGTCCATGTGTGCCTGCAGGATAACCGTCTTGCGGTTCTCCATGCCCGGAGCAGCCGGCTTGCGGTAGATGATGTTTCCCGCCTCATCCTGGAAGGTTTCCACTCCGGCCTGCCGGCCGAACTCCAGCAGGAAGGCCTGGATTTGCTGCAGATGCCCGGACGGACGGGGAACTTGCGTTAACGCATAAAAGTTTTTCCACACTTGTTGTGGCGCTAATGAAAGGATTTCGCTCATACGACTATTTTTTTTGAGTTGATAGTGGGTGGGTCAGCGGCAAAGCCACCAATCCGTAAATACCCAACAAAATTAATAAAAAAGTTTGGATTCCATGCACAATCAGGGCAAAAATTCCCGCATCCTCCTTCGGGATGCCATACATCATCATCAGCGTGATGATGGCAAAGTGCCACGGCCCGGCTCCGTTGGGGGTAGGGACGATGACCGCTATGCTGCCGGCCACGAACAAGGCCATGCCGGCCGCCCACCCCAGATGGGCCGTGAAGCTGAAACAGTAGAAGGTGAGATAGAAATGGAAGAAGTAGCAGGCCCAGATGCCTATAGTATATATAAGGTAAAGCCAGGGACGGCGAACATGGCGGATGGACAGACAGCCCTGCCAGATGCCTTGCAACAGCCCCCGCAGGCGGCCGAAGAGGGTGAGGTTGCGCACCAGCCAGACGGCCAGGACCCCCATTGCCGCCAGGCAAAGGAGGGTGATGTAGAAATTGGTGGTCGAGAAGAGGTGGAGAAAGAAGGCCCCGTCGGTCCCCGTCTGGTGGAAGAAACGGGCAAACGTCGACGACTGCACCAGCAGGGTGGACAGCGTGACGAGCAGGATGCACACCGAATCGACCAGCCGCTCGGTCACCACCGTCCCCAGCGAACGGGCAAACGACACCCCGTCATACTTGGCCAGGATGCCGCAGCGCGACACCTCCCCCACCCGGGGCAGCACCAGATTGGCCGCATAAGACACGAAGACGGCATAGACACTGTCGGAACGGCGGGGAAATTCCCCCAAAGGAGCCAGGGCCAGGTTCCACCGCCAGCCCCGCAACACATGGGCCAGGACGCCAAAGAGCAGCGACACGCCCATCCATCCGTAATCGATACCCTGGTCGAACACGCTCCACAGATGGGCAAAATCGAATCCATGATAGGTCCAGACCAGAATGGCGGCCCCCAGAAGAAGCGGGAAACCCACCTGCAAGGACTTGTTTATCCTCTTTTTTATCGTACTTCGTTCCAAAACTTATTCCTATATTAAAGATTAATGTTATCTTTGCACGTCGCAAAGATAATAAATAATAAGGAATGAAATCAGTAAAGCCAAAGAAGTTTTTGGGGCAGCATTTCCTGAAGGACCTGCAGGTAGCCCAGGCCATCGCCGACACGGTGGACGCCTGTCCGGGCCTGCCCCTACTGGAAGTGGGGCCGGGCATGGGGGTGCTTACCCAGTTCCTCCTGCCCAAAGGGAGGGAAGTGAAGGCCGTGGAGCTGGACTACGAATCGGTGGCCTACCTGCACGAGCACTTTCCCCAGCTGGGCGACCACATCATCGAGCAGGATTTCCTGAAGATGCGGCTCGACGAGGTATTCGGCGGACGGCCGTTCGTCCTGACCGGCAACTACCCCTACAACATATCGAGCCAGATCTTTTTCAAGATGCTCGACTACAAGCAACTCATCCCCTGCTGCACGGGCATGATCCAAAAAGAGGTGGCCGAACGCATAGCCGCCGCGCCGGGCAGCAAGACCTACGGCATCCTGAGCGTGCTGATCCAGGCATGGTACCGGGTGGAATACCTGTTCACCGTCCATGAGCACGTGTTCAATCCTCCTCCCAAGGTAAAGAGTGCGGTCATCCGCATGACCCGCAACGACACGCAGGAACTGGGCTGCAACGAGCGGCTGTTCAAGCAAATCGTGAAGACCACCTTCAACCAGCGCCGCAAGACCCTGCGCAACTCCATCTCCCCCATCCTGGAAAAAGGGCACCCGCTGAGCGCAGACCCCCTCTTCAACAAACGGCCTGAGCAACTCTCGGTAGCCGACTTTGTCGACCTCACCAACCGGGTAGAACAAGCCCTGGCGGAATCTTTATAAAACGACTGTCCGTATGGAAAACGAAGAAGTAAACAAAGTATCGGAACTGATTGCCGACAAGAAGTCGGACGAACTGAAAGAGCTGCTGGGCGAACTCCACCCGGCAGACATCGCTGAGCTGTGCAACGAACTGGATGCAGAAGAGGCACGGTTCATCTACCTGCTGCTGGACAACGAGAAAGCGGCCGACGTGCTCATCGAGATGGACGAAGATGCCCGAAAGGAATTTCTCGACATCCTGCCCTCCGAAACCATCGCCAAACGGTTCGTGGACTACATGGACTCGGACGATGCCGTCGACATCATCCGCGAGATGGACGAAGACAAGCAGGAGGAAATCCTCTCCCACATCGAGGACATCGAGCAGGCCGGCGACATCGTGGACCTGCTGAAGTACGACGAAGACACCGCCGGCGGTCTGATGGGCACGGAAATGGTCATTGTCAACGAGAACTGGAGTATGCCCGAATGCCTGCGCGAAATGCGCCTCCAGGCCGAAGATATGGACGAAATCTACTATGTCTACGTGGTCGACGACGACGAACGGCTGCGCGGCGTCTTCCCCCTGAAGAAGATGGTGACCAGCCCCTCGGTATCGAAGGTGAAGCACGTGATGAAGAAAGACCCCATCTCCGTGAGGGTGGACACGCCCATCGAAGAGGTGGTGCAGGCCATCGAGAAATACAACCTGGTGGCCGTCCCCGTGGTGGACAGCATCGGCCGGCTGGTGGGACGCATCACCGTAGACGACGTGATGGACGAGGTGCGCGAACAGGCCGAACGCGATTACCAGTTGGCATCCGGTCTGTCAACCGACGTAGAGTCGGACGACAGCGTGCTGCGCCAGACCAGTGCCCGCCTGCCCTGGCTGCTCATCGGCATGTTCGGAGGAATTGCCAACTCCATGATTCTCGGCAATTTCGACACCACCTTTGCCGCCCATCCCGAAATGGCCCTCTACATTCCGCTCATCGGCGGTACGGGCGGAAACGTGGGTACCCAGTCGTCGGCCCTGGTCGTACAGGGACTGGCCAACAATTCGCTCGACTCGGACAACACGTGGAAGCAGATCCTGAAAGAGTCGGTCGTGGCCCTCATCAATGCCAGCATCATCTCCATGCTGGTGTATGTCTACAACTTCGTCCGCTTCGGACCCACTGCCACGGTATGCTACTCCGTCTCCATCAGCCTGTTTGCCGTCGTCATGTTCGCCTCCATCTTCGGCACGCTGGTACCCATGACCCTGGAAAAGCTGAAGGTAGACCCGGCCATCGCTACGGGACCGTTCATCTCCATCACGAACGACATCATCGGCATGCTGATTTACATGGGCATCACCGTGATGCTCTCTTAGGCTGCCCTCTATGACTTTTTTTCGTGTTTTTAGAAAAAAATCGAAAAAAGACTATGATAAATAAAACTTTTTAGCTTAATTTGTCGAGAATATCTTCGGAAGAAGAAAATACTATCTTTAAAATCTCATACGATGGAATTGAACGAAACCTACCGCCCTTTGCCTGAAGCGACAGAAGCAGCTGCCGCTACGACAACTCCCGCTGCCGACGAAACCCAACACGTTACGTATGCACAGCAATCCACTCAAGAGGATGTCATCAACCGCTTGAGAGAAATCGACCTCAACGCTTGCGAAGCTGACAAGCAGGAAATCGACTACCTGAAACAAACCTTCTACAAGAACCACAAGGCAGCACAAGAAGCAGCACGCAAGAGTTTTATGGAAGAGGGCGGAAATCCGGACGACTTCACTCCTGCACCCGACCCGATGGAGAATGTCTTCAAGGAAGTAATGAGTTCCATCAAGGAAAAACGAAGCGCACTGGCTGCCGAACAGGAACAGCTGCTCGAAGAGAACCTGCAGAAGAAGCTCGCCCTGCTGGAACGGATGAAAGAACTGACGGAAAGCGGGGAAGACACAGGGATCATCTACAACGACTTCAAGCAGCTGCAGCAGGAATGGAACGACATCAAGGCAGTGCCGGCCGCCAAGGTCAACGAACTGTGGAAGAGCTACCAGCTCTACACGGAGAAGTTCTACGACCGCGTGAAGCTGAACAACGAGTTCCGCGAATACGACTTCAAGAAGAACCTGGAGCAGAAGACACGTCTGTGTGAGGCCGCCGAGAAACTGGCCGAAGAGGCCGATGTCATCTCCGCCTTCCACCAGCTGCAGAAGCTGCACCAGGAATACCGCAGCATCGGCCCCGTGGCCAAAGAACTGCGCGAACGCATCTGGGCTCGCTTCAAGGCAGCCTCCACCACGGTCAACCGCCGCCACCAGCAGCATTTCGAGCAGCTGAAAGAGCGCGAACAACACAACCTCGACCAGAAGACGGTGATCTGCGAAATCGCAGAATCCATGGAATACGATACGCTCAAGACGTTCAACGACTGGGAGGAAAAGACCAAGGAAATCCTGGCCCTGCAGGCTAAATGGAAAACCATCGGCTATGCTCCGCAGAAGATGAACGTGAAGATTTTCGAACGCTTCCGCGCAGCCTGCGATGACTTTTTCCAGCGCAAGGCGGCCTTCTTCAAGTCTGTCAAGGAGAACATGGCCGACAACCTGGAGAAGAAACGGGCCCTCTGCGAACAGGCGGAAACCCTGAAGAACAGCACCGACTGGAAAACGACTTCCGAACAGCTGACGCGGCTGCAAAAGGAATGGAAGACCATCGGGCCGGTGGCCAAAAAGCATTCCGACGCCATCTGGAAACGCTTCATCGGCGCCTGCGACTATTTCTTCGAACAGAAGGCCAAGATGACGTCCTCCCAGCGTTCGGTGGAAACGGAAAACATGGCCAAGAAAGAGGAGATTATCCGCCAGCTGGCCGCTCTGGACGAAGCAGGCACCACCGACAATGCCACTTCCGACCGCACCCGGCAACTCATCAAGGAATGGAACGCCATAGGCCACGTGCCTTATAAGGAAAAAGACCGCCTGTACGACACGTTCCACCAGCTGGTCGACAAGCTGTTTGCCAAGCTGAACATCACCGCCTCCGAAAAGCGGCTGAACAAGTTCAAGTCGTCCATCAGCCGGGGAGGCGAGAGCCTTTCGCGCGAACGCGAGAAGCTGGTGCGCAACTACGAAAGCCTGAAGAGCGACATCCTGACCTACGAGAACAACCTCGGCTTCCTCAACCTGTCGTCCAAGAAGGGCAACAGCCTGGTCACCGAAATCCAGCGCAAGATCGAGCGGCTGAAAGGCGAGCTGGAACTGGTGCAGAAGAAGATCGCTGCCCTCGACGAGAAGGCCGAATGACCGCCTGAAGGCCCGGCAGACAGCCGGCAAACCCTATACGGAAACGAAAAAAAACGAGCGTCCAAGGAGCCTACCCCCTTCTTGGGCGCTTGTTTTTGCCCAAAAGCAAAAAACAGACGAAGAAATGTCCGTACCTTTGCCCCACTTATGTATCACCTATTAAAATTATCCTGAAAATGAAAAACTGCGACATTTCCTCCTCTGCCGCTTTCAGCGACACCAAGCCCCACTACCACCTGCTGGACGGGCTGCGGGGCGTAGCCGCCCTGTTGGTGGTGTGGTATCACGTGTTCGAAGGCTATGCCTTCGCCGGTGCCAAGCCCACCGTAGAGTGCATCAACCACGGTTACCTATGCGTTGACTTCTTCTTCATGCTGTCCGGCTTCGTCATCGGCTATGCCTACGACGACCGCTGGAACCGGTCGATGACCTTCCGCGACTTCCTCCGCCGACGCCTCATCCGTCTCCATCCCATGGTCATCCTGGGTGCCCTGATCGGTGCCATCACCTTCTTAGTGCAAGGCAGTGTGCAGTGGGACGGCACCCACGTCGGCCTTCCCTACGTCCTACTGGCCCTGCTCTTCGGCTTGCTGCTCCTGCCCGCCATCCCCGGCTGCTGCTACGAGGTGCGCGGCAACGGCGAGCTGTTCCCCCTGAACGGTCCCGCCTGGTCTCTTTTCTTCGAGTACATCGGCAACCTGCTCTATGCCCTGTGGATCCGCCGCCTGTCCCACAAGGCCCTGCTGGCACTGACCCTCCTCCTCGGCGGTGCCCTCACGGTGTTTGCCGTGACCAACGCCTCGGGCTACGGCTGCATCGGAGTGGGCTGGACCCTGGACAGCGTCAATTTCACGGGAGGGCTGCTCCGCATGCTCTTCCCCTTCACCGTCGGCCTGCTGCTCTCACGCCGGTTCCGTCCGCGGCCGGTGCGCGGCGCGTTCTGGATCTGTTCCGCCGTTCTGGTGTCCCTGTTGTTCGTCCCCTATTTCGCGGCCGACACGCCCCTGCTCTGGAACGGCGTATTCGAGATGTTCTGCATCGCCTGCGTGTTCCCCGTGCTCGTCTGGATCGGCGCGTCGGGCGACACCACCGACCCCGTCTCCACCCGCATCTGCCGCTTCCTGGGCGACCTTTCCTACCCGCTCTACATCGTCCACTACCCCTTCATGTACCTGTTCTATGCCTGGCTCATCCGCACTGAGCAGTTCTCTTTCGGCGAGACCTGGCAGACGGCCCTCTGCGTCTATGGCTGGAACATTCTCGTAGCCTGGGCCTGCCTGAAACTCTACGACGAGCCGGTGCGGAAATGGTTGTCGAAACGGCAGAAATTCCGTACCTTTGCACCGTCAGCCAAGAAATAAGCAACGAATGCAGAACATCATAGCGAAAATACGCGCCACCTATCCCGTATCGGACGAGGCGCTGCACGCACTCACCGCGGGGATGGAACGAAGGTTCTACCCCCGCGAGACGTGCATAGTGGCTTCCGGCCACACCGACCGACTGGTCTATTTCATCGAGAAAGGCGTGGCCCGGTCAGTGTTCCATCACGACGGCATGGACACCACCACCTGGTTCAGCAAGGAGGGCGACGTGACCTTCGGGATGGACTCGCTCTACTACAGCCACCCCTCCATCGAGAGCATCGAGACCATCGAGGACTGCGAGATTTACGTGCTGCCCATCGACCGGCTCAATGCCCTCTACGGGCAGTACATCGACATTGCCAACTGGGGGCGCGTGCTGCACCAGGATGTCAACAAAGAGCTGAGCCACATCTTTTTGGACCGTCTGCAGCTCTCCCCGAAAGAACGCTACGAGCACTTTCTGCTCCGCTATCCCGGCCTCATCAACCGGGTGAAGCTGAAATACGTGGCAGCCTTTTTGGGCGTGTCCATCTACACGCTCAGCCGCATCCGGGCGCAACACTGAATTACCGGCAGGCCAGCTCGTAGATTTCCCTGCACTGGTCCATGGTCAGTTTCATGTAATTGCCCAGGCGGTCTCCCTTGTTTTCGTGGAGCTTGCGGACCAGTTCATCGATGTCGGGCTGCTCGATGCCCAGTTCCCGGAAATTGACAGGCAGGCCCATGTAGCGGAAGAAATGCTTCAGACGCGCCACGGCGGCCAGTGCCATCTCCTCCTTGTCTTCCGACACAGGAACCCCGAACACCCGCTCGGCCAGCTGTGCCACCTTTTCGGGATGATGGGAAGCCATGAAGGTCATCCATGCCGGCACCATGACCGCCAGTCCGGCTCCGTGCGTCACTCCATACAGGGCACTGATTTCATGCTCCAGGAAGTGGGAAGCCCAGTCCTCCTCGCTGCCTACCCCGCAGGTGCCGTTGTGGGCAATCGTGCCACACCACATGATGTTGGCCCGTGCCTGGTAGTCATCGGGATGCTGCTTCACTTTATAGGCCTCGCGGATGATGGCCAGCAACGTCCCTTCGCACAGACGGTCGCCGATTTCCACCTCCTCCGTGTTGGTGAAATACCGTTCGAGGATATGGATCATCATGTCGCAGATGCCGCAGGCCGTCTGGAACGGAGGCAACGTAAAGGTCAGCTCCGGATTCATCACGGCAAAACGGGGACGCAGCTCATACACCGTGCGCAATCCCAGCTTCCTCAGTCCCTCCACCTTCGTGATGACCGTATTGCCCGAGCCTTCGCTGCCCGCCGCCGGAATGGTCAGCACAACACCGACCGGCAGGGCCTTCTCCACCTTGGCCGTACCGGCATAGAAATCCCAGAAGTCCCCTTCGTAAGGTACTCCGGCAGCAATCGCCTTGGCCGTATCAATCACCGAGCCGCCGCCTACCGCCAGCAGGAAATCCACTCCTTCCCGACGCGCCAGTTCAATCCCTTCATACACCTTCGTGTCGATAGGGTTCGGCTGCACACCGCCCAGTTCCACATACACCAGTCCGACCTCGCGCAAAGTGTCCTCCACCCGCTGCAGCAGTCCGCTGCGGACCACCGATCCGCCTCCGTACACCACCAGTACCCGCCGGCCCCCGTAACGGGCCACCAGCTGTCCGGTCTGTTTCTCTGTCTCCCTGCCGAACACAAATTCGGTAGGGCTATAAAATACAAAATTGTTCATCGTTGCTTGTTTTTACAGATTGTCCCACAAAGATAAAGATAAATCGACGGCAATGGTGTATCTTTGCAGAGATTTTAAAAAAGAAAACAGTATGAAAGACAATAACGAAGAAATGTTTCCGGTGGTAGACGAAGACGGAAACATCACGGGAGCCGCCTCGCGCGGCGAGTGCCACAACGGTAGCCGGCTCTTGCATCCGGTGGTCCACCTGCACGTATTCAACAGCCGGGGCGAACTCTACCTGCAGAAGCGTCCGGAATGGAAGGACATCCAGCCCGGCAAATGGGACACGGCCGTAGGAGGGCATGTCGACCTGGGCGAAAGCGTGGACATCGCCCTTCGCCGCGAAGTGCGCGAAGAACTGGGCATTGAGGAGTTTACGCCAGAACCGCTGACGCGGTATGTGTTCGAGTCGGCCCGCGAACGCGAACTGGTGTTCAGCTTCAAGACGGTCTACGACGGGGCTGTCCGTCCCAGCCAGGAACTGGATGGCGGCAGGTTCTGGCCGGTGGAGGAAATTCGTGCCCACATCGGGAAAGGTGTCTTTACGCCCAACTTCGAGCAGGAATTCCAGCGGCTGAAATTCTGAGTGCACTTTGATTCAACACAGAGGCACAAAGTTTTTTTGAGGCAGTGCAGCGTCTTAATGAAATAATGACTAATGAAATAATGAACACTTGAGGAACGTCGACGGAATGGGAAACGTCTTAATGAAATAATGACTAATGAAATAATGAACATTTGAGGAGCCTCGACGGAATGGGAAACGTCTTAATGAAATAATGACTAATGAAATAATGAACACTTGAACGGAATGGAAACGTCTTAATGAAATAATGACTAATGAAATAATGAACACATTTAGGGGAAGCCTGTCCGAAAACCCTGCGCCACCTATCCAACTGTCATGCTGAACGGAGTGAAGCATCTGAATACATCCACTTTGCGCGAACAGATTTCTCACTTCGTTCGAAATGACAGGGAAAAGAAAGAGATTCCTCACTTCATTCCGAATGACAGGGAAAAGAAAGAAAAGAGGCACCTCTATAATTATAATAATTACTAATTTATTTTATTATCTCATAAACAAAATATCTCATCCCATCTTCTCAAAGTGTTCATTATTTCATTAGTCATTATTTCATTAAGACACTTCCTATTGTTACCTTCTCCTTTTCACCCCCGCAAGTCTTCGGACAAGAGGGGGTGGTAAAATACTCAATATATATAATATAATAATATATATATAATATTATATATATATATATATTATTATATTATATATATTGATTTGGATAGGTGTTTCCTCCGTAAAGTTGTGCAGTGTCTTAATGAAATAATGACTAATGAAATAATGAACACAATCCACCGTTTTGCCGCACTCCACAGTGATTTCCACCAACCGTCCGGAGAGGGGTATAAAATCTTCTCTATTGTAAATAGATGTTAACAGGTAACTACTCCTTCCGCTCGCCTCACCTTACCGCTCCTTCTCCGCCGCTGCCCCGAACTCTACCGCCTGCTCACCGCCGACGGACAACAGTTCGACCGCCGCCCTCCTCCTCACCCTGTGCGAAGTGCGGTTCATCCGCCGCACTATGGGCGAATCATACACTGGAACAACCGCACTTCTCAACCCATAAGAATAACTGTTATAATTCTTCTACAACAGCCATTATCAGGAACTTACAACGGCTTTTCTTATAAAATCCCGCCGAGTTAACGACACTAAACGACATCGGCCCCGCAGACTTTCCCTAACTTTGCTCCTGTGAACGGGAAGATGGGTCCGGCCCCCCCATCCTCGGCACAACAAAACTGAGTATTCACCATTAAAACCACACACTATGAGCAAGATTACCAACGACCACTGTCGAGTCATCATCAACGACATCTGTACCAGCCAAATTTTGCTGTTTTTTAGCACGTTTTTGTCCCATTTTGTCCCGCGAAACATTCTCTTTGAATCGAAGATACATGAAGAAAAAGACTCAGAAGAACAATTCCATAAGGGAATCCCATGGAGTCAATGATCTTGTCATGGTGAGAGTTCGAAGAGAGAGCAAACGAATTCTATTGCTTGCGATGTTGTCATATATCCTTGTCAATGTTCCCTCCCTTCGTTCGATTTGATTGAAAACAATGTCTATAGCATTATCGATGTCGTTACCATCCAGACCCCTGCTTTGAAGAATAGATATCCTTTGTGGTTATCGAACCCGCTTGACGTGAATCAAGAAAGTGCCTCCATTCTTGAAAAACCAGCTCCGACGGATAACAACGGAAGGAGAATCCCCCTACATTTGCAGCGTCAAACAAAAAACAGGATAACTAAACATGAAGAAGAAGATTATGAATGTCCTCTTGAGAGGACTGGCAAGAATGGGAGAAAACGAACTCAACAGCAGAGGGTTGCAGTTCTGACACATTCCACAGGAATGTTCCCGTAAGAGACCCTACGGACATAAGTGATAGAGTGAATAATTGTTTTGTCGAGGTCTGCCGACTTTGACGAAAAACGTAAACAGAAACAGGGAGGCGCAACGAAGAAATTCGCGTCTCCCTGTTTTTTTATGGGGAAAGTTTCCGTCTGTTCTTTGGGAAAGTAATTCCGTCAGTTCTTGAAGCTGTGGATCGGAGCAGGAATGCGTCCGCCACGGTTCACGAAGGCATCGCAGCCGAAGGGGCTGACAGGCATAATGGGAGCATAGCCCAGCAGTCCGCCGAACTCTACGCGGTCGCCCACTTCCTTGCCTACGGCCGGAATCACACGCACCGCCGTGGTCTTCTGGTTCACCATGCCGATGGCGGCCTCGTCGGCAATGATGCCGGCAATGGTGGCGGCCGAAGTGGAGCCGGGAATGGCAATCATGTCCAGGCCCACGGAGCAGACACAGGTCATCGCCTCCAGTTTCTCGATGGTCAGGGCACCTGCCTCTACGGCATCGATCATGCCCTGGTCTTCGCTGACCGGGATGAACGCGCCGCTCAGGCCGCCCACATAAGAGGAAGCCATGATTCCGCCTTTCTTCACCTGGTCGTTTAGCAGGGCAAGGGCGGCCGTGGTGCCCGGTGCACCCGGATGCTCCAGTCCAATCTCCTGCAGGATTTCCGCCACACTGTCGCCTACCGCCGGTGTGGGAGCCAGCGAAAGGTCGATGATGCCGAAGGGAACCCCCAACCGGCGGGAGGCTTCCTTGGCCACTAACTGGCCGACGCGGGTAATCTTGAACGCGGTGCGCTTGACGGTCTCGCACAAGACTTCGAAATTCTTGCCTCGCACTTGCTCCAAGGCGTACTTCACCACGCCCGGTCCGCTGACACCGACGCTCACCACGGCATCGGCTTCGGACACGCCGTGGAAGGCACCAGCCATGAAGGGGTTATCGTCGGGGGCATTGCAGAGCACCACTAACTTGGCGCAGCCCAGCGACATCCGTTCCTTCGTGCGCTCTGCCGTCTCCTTCACGATGTCGCCCATCAGACGGACGGCATCCATGTTGATGCCGGTCTTGGTAGAGCCCACATTGACCGAGCTGCAGATGAAGTCTGTTTCGGCCAATGCCCGGGGGATGGAACGGATGAGCAGCTCGTCGCTACGGCTCATCCCCTTCGATACGATGGCCGAATAGCCGCCGAGGAAGTTGACCCCCATTGCGCGGGCGGCACGGTCGAGCGTCTTGGCGATGGTGACATAGTCGTCCGACGTGCGGCAGGCACTTCCGCCCACCAGTGCGATGGGAGTCACGGAAATCCGCTTGTTCACGATGGGAATGCCGAATTCCTTTGAAATCTCTTCTCCCGTCTGCACCAGGTCCTTGGCGAGGCGGGTAATCTTGTCGTAGATGTTCTGGCAGAGCACGTCGAGCCGGCTGTCTGCACAATCCAGCAGGTTGATGCCCATGGTGATGGTACGCACATCGAGGTTCTCCTGCTCGATCATCTGGTTGGTTTCGATGACTTCCGATATGTTGATCATACGCTTTCTTCCTTAAATACGGTGCATCATGTCGAAAATCTCCTCGCGCTGGCATTTCACCTGTACGCCCATGCCCTGTCCCAGTTCCGAAAGTTCGGCGGCTGCCTGTTCGAAAGGAATCTCCAGCTTCGCCATGTCTACAATCATCATCATGTTGAAGTACTCCTGCACAATGGTCTGCGAAATGTCGAGGATATTTACCTGGTGTTCTGCCAGATACACACACACTTTGGCAATGATGCCGATGGTGTCCTTACCTACTACTGTAATAATCGTTCTGTTCATCGTTGTATTCTCTTTTGATAAGAATTTAGAAATTTGCGGGTGCAAAGATACAACTATCTTCATCATCCGCCAAGCACTTCCTGCAATATCCGCTTCCCTATTCCACCTTAACGCTTTCCACCGGATTGGTGTGCACCGCCTGCCAGAGCTGGAAAAAGACGGAGACGACGGCCATGGCCAGGAGCACCGCGCCGACGGCAAGAAACATCCAGGGATGCAGGGAGATGCGGTAACTGAAGTTCTGCAGCCAGCTGCCGAGCAGCCACACCGAGAGCGGGACCGACACCACGAACGACAGGAGGACGGGCGAACAGAACAGGCGGAGCATGCGGACGATGACCTCACGGCTGCTGCTGCCCAGTATCTTCCGGATGCCGATTTCCTTCTTGCGCTGGCGGATGAAGAAGAGCGACATCCCGACGAATCCCATGGCGGAAATCAGCACGGCCATGACAGCAAACAGCAGGATGATGTGCAGGATGTTCTCCGTGTCGGCAAACTCCTTGGCAATGTTCTCCTCGACCGAACATACCTTGTAGTCGATAGACTCGTCCGTGCCGTCGGCCTCCACCACCGCCTGCCGCAGCTGCCGGTAGGCATCGCCAGACCCGTCGGTCAGCACCAGGTAGTCTGGATGCTTGAAATTCGCCGTATTCCGGATCCGGATCAGGAAGGGCTGGTAGTCGTCGAGGATATGGTTCTTGTGGAAGTCCCGGAAGACACCGGCCACCGGTTCCGTCGTCCCGTCGCCCCAGTGAATCTCCGTATCGTCCATCGTCATCTTCATGCAGCGCACCGCCGCCTCGTTCAGGTACCAGGCTTCTTCGGAGGTCCCGATGCCCCGGTCGGACAGCAGCTGGAGTCCGTAGATGTCGATGGCGGTGGAGTCCAGGTCCATCAGGAAGAAGACATGCGCCTGTCCGGCGACATCCTTCCGGGTCATCATTGAGTTAGTATGGCCCGACAGCCCCGATCCGCCCGTACAGCCTATCTGTTTCACGAAGGGCAGGCTTTTCAGCCGGTCGCCCAGCACATCGCCGTTGTCGGCACGTACCTGGAAGATGTTCTGCGTGTGATAGCCCAGCGGAGCCGACACCAAGTGGCGGATCTGCACGAAGATGACCAGCGCCGCCATCAGCATGACGAACGTGATGATGCTCTGCAGGGAGAGGAAGATGCGGCCCAGCACCATCTTGGAGCGGAAACGGAAGGTGCCCTTCGCGATGTCCATGGGATTGAACCGCGCCATCTGCAGGCTGGGGACAATACCCGACACGATGCCCAGGGCCAGCACAAAGGCCGCCGACACCGCCACCGACCCTACGCTGACATCGTCCTGCAAGGCCATCTTCCCCCGGAACAGGGTCTGCAGGTCGTTCTGGAACGCCAGGGCCAGCAGCAGTCCTAAGCAGAAGGAGACCAGCACTAAGAAGGTCGATTCGCGGATGAAGCGGATGCCGACCTCGCGGGTGGTGCTGCCCAGCAGCCGGCAGGTGGCCACCTCCTTCGCGCGGAATCCCGTATTCGCCACGGTGAGGTTGATGTAGTTGCTGACGGCGAAGAACAGAATCGCCACCATGGCAGAGAGCAGGATAAACAGCTGACGGCGGTCGCCTTTCTGCATGCCGAGCCCCTCATTCTGCGGAGCAAACAGCAAGTCGGTCAACGGAATCAGCTGCACCTCTTTCACGCCCGCCAGCTCCAGGATGGGCACCTGCTGCTGCAGGTAGGCCAGCATCTCCTGCTGCCTGACGGTGGGGGAAGCCCCCGGCACCAAGCGGTAGTAAGTCTGCATCGGCCCGCTGGAGCCATAAGCTAAGCTGTTGTTGCTCATCTGGTAGCCCATCAGCTGCGGATATCGGCTCATGCTCGCCACTAACTTCAGGCCGTTGGGCAGGACGGTACGGTCGAAATCGCGCAGCACCCCCGTCACCGTATAGACCAGCGTGGAATCGAGGGTGGATTCGCCCATATACACCGACTGATTGCCCACCACCTGGAGCGACTGCCCCACCGGCGACTGGTCGGGGAACAAGTCCCGCGCCAGGGTTTCCGTAATCAGGCACTTGTCGGGCGCATTGAGCGCCGTACGGCGGTCGCCCTCCAGCAGTTCGAAGTCGAACATATCGAGGAAGGTGGAGTCTGCCAGCAGCAGGCACGGCGAATCGTTGTCCACAAACTCGCGGATGCCGGCCTTGATTTTCCCGGCCTGTCCCTGCAGGCAGCACGTCTGTTCGATTTCGGGGAACATCTTCCCCATGCCGTGGCTGGCATCTAACCAGGAGTATGTGTTGGACTGCGAAGCGAGCAGGTAGGTGCGGTCGGCATAGCGGTGCCAGCGGTCGATGCTGAGCTGCCGCCAGGCATAGTCGCCGATGAGCAGGACGAACATCAGCGACACGGCCAGTCCGGCGACATTAATAAAGGTATAGAGCGGATTGCGCGACAGAAAGCGGAAATAACTTTTCATGGTTCAAGCTGTTTTTTTAGTATCGTTCAACATGTGGTTCGTCCGTCACCACCTGTCCGTCGAACAGGTGGACGATGCGGTGTGCCCGGGAGGCATCGTGCAGGGAGTGGGTCACCATGACGATGGTGGTGCCCTCGGCATTGAGGCGCGACAGCAGGTCCATCACCTCCAGCCCGTTCTTCGAGTCGAGGTTGCCCGTCGGCTCGTCGGCCAGTATCAGCTTCGGCCTGCCCACTACGGCACGGGCAATGGCGACGCGCTGCTGCTGGCCCCCCGACAACTGGGGAGGAAAATGCCGTGCCCGCTGGCTCAGGCTGACCTTGCGCAGCACCTCCAGCACCCGCCGCCGGCGTTCGTCCTTGGAGATGCCGAGGTACTTCAGCTGCAGATCGACATTCTCCTCCACCGTCAGTTCGTCAATCAGGTTGAAGTTCTGGAACACGAAGCCGATGCGTCCCCGGCGGAACAGGGTACGGTCGTTCTCCTTCAGCTGCCCCACCTCCCTGCCGTCGAGCCAATAACGGCCGCTGGTGGGCGAGTCCAGCAGGCCGAGAATGCCCAGCAGGGTCGATTTGCCACACCCCGATGGTCCCATGATGGCGACAAACTCGCCTTCCGCTACCTGAAGGCTGACACCGTTCAGGGCGATGGTCTCCACTTCCTCCGTACGGAAGATTTTCGTCAGATTCTCTATGCGTATCATTTGTACTGTTGGTTTTGTTTCTACGGCGGCAAAGGTAAGGCAAAGGCACAAAAGGGCAATGCGTGGGCAGGCTCCCGGCGGCCGATTGTATGAAAATCATACAGAAAGGCGGATGATTTTCATACAATCGGTTCCTCCGGCTTGACCGACTGGAAATCTTTCACTACTTTCGCCCTTGAAATCCATCTATCCGAAAAAGACTATGGCAACATACGGTACTATTCTGGTCGTCGATGACAATCCTGCCCTGCTGACGGCTGCCAAGATCTGTCTCGGCGACACGTTCGGGCAGGTCATCACCCTGTCCGATCCCGACCGCCTTCTGGCTACCCTCCAGCAGGAGGCGGTGGAGGTGATCCTGCTCGACATGAACTTCTCGCTGGGGGTCAACTCGGGCGAAGAGGGGCTGTTCTGGCTCCGCACCCTCCACAAATGGCACCCCGACATCCCCGTGGTGCTGGTGACGGCGTATGCCGACGTGAAACTGGCGGTAAAGGGGCTGAAAAACGGAGCTGCAGATTTCGTGACCAAGCCCTGGGACAACGACGAACTGATCCGCACGCTGAAGGATGCCGTGGATGCCAGCCGAGAGATTGTTCCCTTAGAACAGGTGGAGACCGCCCACGTGCGCAAAGTGGTGGAGAAGTGCCACGGCAACCGCAGCCGGGCCGCCGAACTGCTGGGCATTACCCGGCAGACCTTGTACGCCAAACTGAACAAACAATGAGCGTCATGAACGAATCCCTCCTGTTCATTGTCACCGCTACGGCACTGCTGACAGGACTCCTGTCGGCAGCCGGCTACTACCGCCACCTGCGGCTCCTGCACCTCCGGGTGCACCTGATGCGCGAAGCCATCCGCAACCGCGACTTCACCTTCCAGCTGCCTGTCAAGGGACTGTTCTCCGCCGAACGGGCCCTGCAGCAGACGCTGAACGAACTGAGCAAGGAAATCGGCACGTTAGTGGCGCAAAACGAGGTGGAGTCCTGGCAAAAGCTGACGCGCGTGCTGACCCACGAAATCATGAACGCCACCACGCCCATCATCAGCATCAGCCAGGCCTACCTCCAACAACCCGACCTGCAAGGAACGCCCTACGAGGAAGGCATCCGCGCCATCTACGAAACCAGCACGGGCCTGTCTGCCTTCATCGACAGCTACCGCAAGCTGACCCAGCTGCAGGAGCCGGTGCCCGAAGAGGTGCCGCTGCTGCCGTTCATCGACCGCATCAAGGCCCTCTATCCGTCCCTGCAATGGCACATCGACGTGCCCTCGCACCTGACCCTGACCACCGACCCTGGAATGTTGCGGCAGGTGCTGATCAATCTCTTGAAGAACGCGTTGGAGGCCGGAGCCACCGAGGTCGATCTCCGCTGTGACGACGGTCTGCGGGTCAGCAACAACGGTGCGCCCATTCCTGCCGAAACGGCACGGGAAATCTTCATCCCTTTCTTCACGACCAAGCGTACCGGCTCCGGCATCGGCCTGTCCCTCTCCCGCCAGCTAATGGTGACCCTGGGCGGACAACTGCGGCTGGCAGACACACCTGTCTGCGGCTACCCGGTCACCTTCCTCCTTTCCTTCCCCGGGTGAGGTACTTCTCCGCCTCATCAGTCTGCACCATCTCGCGTACCGGCTGCTCGACTGCCGTGATGGTGGCTGCACGATAGATACTTCTCCCGGTCATCCTCCTCATCGGGTGGACGAACGGAACACCAGTTCGCCCCGCAGGACGACTTCCTCTTTCGGGGCCGAAGGCTGCTCGATACCTGCCACCAGCAGGCGGCAGGCCGTCTGCGCCATCTCGTGGACCGGCTGTTCGACTGCCGTGACGGTGGGATGGACCAGCGTACACAGGGCCGTCCCGGAGATACAGCTCACCGACACTTCCTCCGGAATGCGGTAGCCGAACTTCTGCAGGGTGCTTTTCGCTCCCAGCGTCGCCGTTTCCGTAAAGCCGAACACCGCGTCAAACTCCAGTCCCTTCGCCAGGAAATCCTCCATGGCCTTTCCGCCCTCGTCGGCATTCAGACCGCCATAGGCGACATAGCGGCTGTCGTACGGAATGCCGAACTTCTCCAGCGCATCGCGGTAGCCCTGGCTGCGGGCCGCCCCGTTGCGCACGTAGGCCGGACCTGCCAGGTGCAGAATGCGGCGATGCCCTTTCCGGATCAACGCTTCCACCAGAAAGAACGCCATGATGTAATCGTCCATCCACACCTGCGAGGCCTCGACTCCCTCCACCGTACGGTCGAAGAACACGATGGGGATGCCCCGGCGGATGACTTTCCGGTACAGGTCGAGGTTCCGGTCCTTGTGACAGACGCTCATCAGGATGCCTTCCACCCTGCACTGCTCCAGCATCAGGAGGTTCTCCCGTTCCTGCTCCGGGTCCTCGTTGGAGATAGCAATCACCACCCGGTAGCCCACCTGGCGCAGTTCCTTCTGTGCCTGCTCGATGAAATTCATGAAAAACGAGGTCACCACTTCGGGGATGACGATGCCGATGGTCCGGGTGTTCTGCTTGCGGAGGTTGACGGCCACCTCGTTCCGCTGGTAGCCCATCCGCTCTGCCGTCTCCACGATGCGGCGCATGGTTTCCTCCTTCACATTGTGGGTATCGCCCGCCAGTGCCCTCGACACGGTAGATTTGGAAATGCCCAGTTCGCGGGCAATATCGATGATGGTTATGTATTTCATGTCCGTTAGATTTTCAGTTTCGGCAAAGATAGGAAAAATTTCGGGAACGGTTGCGGAAAATGGGAACGGTTGCGGGAACGGTTGCAAAAAACATTTCTCATTTTTCTGTTTTTTCCTACGAATCAACCCCTTACCTTCGCAGTGTCTTAAGGCAAAAACACACGAGAATCAGTAACAAAAAAGCATCTAATATCCATCAAAAACAACAAGTACAATGGAAGACAATGTAACCAAAGGGAAAGTTTCCCTGATCAGCAAACTGGCGTATGGAATGGGCGACGTGGGCTGCAACTTCAGCTGGATGTTCGTCGGCAACTTCCTGATGATATTCTACACCGATGTGTTCGGCATCGGCATGGGAGCCGTGGCTACCCTCATGCTGGTGTCCCGCTTCTGGGATGCCATCAATGACCCGATTATCGGCTCGCTGACCGACAAGACCCGCACCCGCTGGGGACGGTTCCGCCCCTGGCTGCTCTTCGGAGCACCGATCACCGCCCTCGTGCTGGTGCTGACCTTCTGGGCACACCCCGACTGGAGCCAGACGGCCAAGATCATCTACATGGCGGTGACCTACTGCATCCTGGTGTTGGGCTATACCTGCGTCAACCTGCCCTACGGAACGTTGTGTGGCGCCATGACACAGGACATCGACGAACGGGCCTCGCTCAACACCAGCCGCTCGGTGAGTGCCATGATTGCCATCGGCATCATCAACATCGTGACCGTGCCGCTGATTGAATGGTTCGGCGGAGAGAATGCGAGCTACGGCTACTTGTCGGTGGCTATCCTCTACGGCATCATCTTCGCTGCCTGCCACCTGTTCTGCTTCCACAAGACCCGCGAGGTGGTAGAGGTGCCGCGCGAACAGCGGCTCCCGCTGCGGGTGCAGCTGAAAGCGGTGATGAAGAACCGTCCTTACCTGCTGGCACTGCTCGGCCAACTGCTGTTCGGCTTTATCCTCTACGGACGCAATGCCGATATGCTCTACTACTTCACGTATGTGGAAGGTTCCGCCAACCTCTTTTCGTTCTACTCGCTCGCCATCATCGTGCCCTCCATCATCGGTGCCGCCTGCTTCCCGATGGTCTTCCGCTGGACGGAGAACAAGGGCTGGACGGCAGCTATCTTCTCCCTGCTGACGGGGCTGAGCATGATAGGGCTGTATTTCTTCAGCCCCAAAGACAGTGCCATCCCGTTCTACCTGCTGGCCGCCCTGTCGCAGTTCTTCTTCTCGGGCTTCAACACAGCTATCTATGCCATCATCCCCGACTGTGTGGAGTACGGCGAATGGAAGACCGGCATCCGCAACGACGGTTTCCAATATGCCTTCGTGTCGTTAGGCAACAAAATCGGCATGGCACTGGGCACCTCACTGCTCGCCCTGGCACTGGGTAGTGCGGGCTATGTGAGCAATGCCGTGCAGAACGATACGGTAATCAGCATCATGCGGCATGCTTTTTCTACCTTGCCCGGCGTACTGTGGGTCATCACGGCTGGCTGTCTGCTGTTCTATCCGCTCAACAAGAAGACGTATAACCGTATCGTGGAGGAACTGGGGAAGAAATGAAGAATGAGAAATGAAGAATGAAGAATTTAAACAGAACAATTACTGAAATTAAAAAATATTACGACTATGAGACAAGCAATATTGGTTGAACCTAAGCACATTGAATTCAAGGAAGTGGCTGCCCCGACAGCCGAACAGCTCACCGAGCATCAGGTACTCGTCAACGTGAAGCGTATCGGTATCTGCGGCAGCGAAATCCACTCGTATCACGGACTGCATCCTGCCACGTTCTATCCCGTGGTACAGGGGCATGAATACTCCGGCGTGGTGGTGGCCTGCGGCAGCGCAGTCACTGTCTGCCGGCCGGGAGATGCCGTGACAGCCCGCCCTCAACTGGTATGCGGCGAGTGTAACCCCTGCAAACGCGGACAATACAACGTCTGCGAGCACCTGCGGGTACAGGCGTTCCAGGCCGACGGGGCCGCACAGGACTATTTCGTAATAGATGACGACCGCATCGTGACACTGCCCGAAGGCATGAGCCTCGACTTCGGGGCCATGATTGAGCCGTCAGCCGTAGGAGCACACGCTACCAACCGCACCGACGTGAAGGGCAAGAACGTGGTAGTGAGCGGTGCCGGCGCCATCGGCAACCTGGTGGCACAGTTCTGCATGGCCCGGGGCGCGAAGAGTGTCCTCATCACCGATGTCAGCGACCTGCGCTTGCAGAAAGCCGCCGAATGCGGCATCCCCCATACGCTGAACGTGACGAAACAGTCGTTGCGCGAAGCGACACAAGCCATTTTTGGTGAAGAAGGTTTTCAGGTTGGTTTTGAGGTAGCCGGTGTGGAATCGTCGCTCCGCTCCATGATGGAATGTATCGAAAAGGGCAGCGACATTGTCGTGGTGGCTGTTTTTGCCAAAGACCCCGCTCTGAGCATGTTCCACCTGGGCGAGCACGAACTGCGCCTCATCGGCTCGATGATGTACCGGCACGAGGACTATGTTACAGCCATAGACTTCGTCCGCCGGGACATCATCCACCTTCAGCCGCTCATCAGCAACCGGTTTGCCTTCGAAGCCTACGACGAAGCCTATCGCTTCATCGACACGCACCGGGAAACTTCCATGAAAGTGATTGTGGATCTCGAAAAATGACCGTCATGTCCCTCTATGTTCCTTCTATACTTCAGCGAGCAGCCGTCCGTAGGCTGACAAAGGCTGCCAGCATCGGGCTGGCAGCCCTCTCCTTCCCCGTCGGCCTCGCCGGACAGTCGCGGACAGCAGCCGTCGATTTCGAACTGAATGTGGCGAACAACCACCTGTGGCGCGGCATCGAGGTCAGCGACGGATGCGTCACGACGACCTCCCTCTCCCTGCACGACCCGAAGAACCATGTCCGCTTCGGCCTGTGGGGCGGCACGAACACCTCGGGCGACTACAAGGAATTCAACTACTTTGCCGAGTTCAAGACGGGCGGATGGACCCTTGCCTTTTGGGACACGTATAATTTCTCGCCGGGTGCCACGTACAATAACCGGGAATTCTTCAATTACTCGGCACGCACCACCGGCCGCTTCCTCGATGCCCAGCTGGCCTACCAGTTCGGTCCCCGGTTTCCGCTGCGGCTGCTCTGGTCCACCATCGTCTTCGGGCGCGACCGCAATGCCGCCAACACCGCCAACAAGTATTCCACCTTCGTCTATGCGGAATATCCCCTCTACCGGCACGACGGCTGGACCCTCTCGGCAGGATGCGGGGGCACCTTCGCCCTTCAGAAGGGGGGCGACCGCTCCACGTTCTACAGCCAGCGTCCCGGCGTAATCCATGTGCAGCTCCATGCCGCCCGCCTGCTGCCCCTCACGCCCCGCTATTCATTGCCCGTCCATGTCACCGCCGTCTGGAACCCGGAAGGCAACCGGGCGTTCCTGCAAGTCGGTGCCCAGCTGCTCCGGTTCTGACAGAAGGGCCCCTTCCGTACGTACCCCCGGGCTGTCCGAGGTGTCTTGGTTTTGATAGGTGGCCCAAGGTTTTCGGACAGGCTCCCCTCCCCCACACAAAGCCCCGGCCTGAAACAAGCCGGGGCTTTCCTTTTCCCCAAGGACACTGTCCTTTCAGGGGTCGTGAGCTTCGTCGGGTCCTCCCTTAGTACTGGCTGATCTGAAGATCGCTGACCGTAATGGAATGACCATATTTGTTGATGCTCCAACAGTTCTTCTGGATGCCGTAGATGCGGTTCGTGTAACATACATTGTCATTGACGTACATCACCAGCACAGAGTTGTCGGTATAGATGTCGATTTTATACGTGTTGTCGGCCGGACGGGGGAAGCAATAGCCATCGACTCCCTCCACAAACCCTTTGCCTGCCGATCCCTCTTCCTCGAAGTTGATCTTGCGCAGGTTCTCGTTCTCGGGATTGAACACCATCGTGTAGTATTTCTCGCTGTCACTGCCACGTACCACCGAAATGCCGAACTTATCGGTATTGCCAGCGGTCTTCACCGTAAACGACAGGTGATTGTGCGTGCCCAGACGGCTGTAGAGGATATGCTCGGCATCTTCCTCCATCACCTTCACTTCCTGCGGCTGAGCGTACTTGTCGCGGATGCCGGGCACCTCGCCACACGACAATGTGCCGTCTTCGTGCTGGATCAGCCGGTGGCAGACCAGGGCACCCGACCAGTTGGGCTCATTGCCGTCGCCCGCCCCTACATTGATGTTCTTCTCGTACATGTTGGCCCCGCTGCGGAAAGGACACCAGCCCCAGATGAGGCGGTCGGTACCGTTGCTGGCCGTCTTGCCGGCATAGAAGGCACGTGTGTCCAGCACCCCTTCGCGTCCGTCGGCCGGCCACTTGGGACCCTCATCGAAGCATTTCTTGAGGTTCTCCCACGAATCGGCCATCATATACTTCACCTTGCGGCTCCAGCTGGCCTTAAAGCTCTCGCTGTACACCAGGTACCAGTAGTTGCCCATCTGGAAGATGTCCGGACATTCGAGCATGCGGTCCCAGATCATCTTGAATCGGCCGGCCGGGGTCCAGTTGACCATATCCTCCGAGACGAACTCGGCGAAGCAGGGGTCACCGCCCGTGAGCGGCCGCGTGGAGATGACCATGTGATAACGGCCTGCGTTCTCGAAGATCTGCGGGTCGCGGAAATCCACGGTGGAGAACCCATAGTCGGCCCCCTTCAGGGCGAAGAGCGGGTCCTTGGTCCAGGTCTTTCCGTCGGCAGAGACGGCACGCATCACCACTTCCACATTCTCGAGCTGGGCGTTATGGCCCGTATAATAGATGTAGTACTTCCCGTCCCGCTCGTTGTACGTGCAGCAGCCCGTGCCCAGCGCAGCATCCTGCTCGGTGTCGGTCCTGCCTGTGCCGACCCATTCACCGAGCGACTGGTAGTGGGCACCGTCGGCGGTTTCGACCGTCCAGAAGGGATGGAAGCGGTAGGAGCCATTCTCGTTGTATTCCTGCAGGTACATCACTTTGTACGTGCCGTCTTTCTTGTCATAGAACGGCATAGGGTCGCCGCAACGTCCTACCTGCGGATTGTAATAGGTGGAGAAACCGGCCTCATCCGTTGAGTGGAACACCTGGGTGGTCGTCGCCCAGTCTTTTGACGGGTCGGGACCGAAGTCATCGTCGTTGCAAGCTGCCAGCGCGAGGGCTGACAGCATCAGAGTTGTATATATCATTGTTCTCATAATTGATTAGTATTGGATTGTTACTTCGTAAGGTAGTTGATTGCATTCTCCATGATTCTGCCCATGTTGTCATGATAGTGGGAGGTATAGGCCGTGGGAGAGTTCCAGTCGAAGAGTCCGGAGCCCAGGCAGATGATGCCGCCCTTACCGAACGTGCCGTCGGCCGCCTTCAGTTCCCAAGAGGAGACGCTGTTGTCGCCACCCAGTGCCCGTCCGCCTGTCTTGGCCTCCACGGCCTCCTTGCCACCCTGGTACGTGTCCCAGAAACCATATTGGGCGGTAGAGTTGCAGATGGTATAGTGGGGATCCAGCGTATAGACGGCATTGGCAGCCGCACCGGGATAAGTAGCGAGACCCTGCCACAAGGCATGCTGGATGTCGTAAGCGTAGAAGTGCCAGGGATCGTCTCCCATCAGGTCGGCCCCTTCACCGCCTCCGCCTCCCCAGCAGTTGTTGGGATAAGCGTCTGCCGGCATGGCTCCCAACGCGATGGCGTAGTTGACCGCAGCCCGTCCCAGGACGAACGCGCCTCCCTGCTGATAGAACTCCTTCAGGCGGGGAAGGGCAAGCATCGCCTCCTGTTCGGCCCCTGCGAACCCGTTGTAATTGCCATAGACCGACGTGTGGCGGTGCCAGAACACCAGCTTGCACTCACCCATGGGAACATTTCCGGCAGCGATGTCGTTGAAGGACGCATAGACGGCTCCCTCCACATTTCCGGTAAACCATTTGGCGGCTGCCTTTTCTTCCTCGTTCAGTTCCTCCATGGTATCGGCCAGGCCCACGACAATGGCGGTGGGATTCTCGATCTTGGTGACCTTGACCACATACACGCTCTTGGCCGTATTGTCCTCGAGGGTCAGTGCCACGGGTACGGTAAAGTTGGCAGCTGTTCCACTGGCGGGCGAACAGGTAGCGTCTTCGCTGACAACCGCCTCAAACTTCGCGTTCGAAAGGTCGATTGTGCTGTTACCCGGCACAGACACGGTCACCTCCTTGGTCTGTTGGTTGATGGCGCCCTTGATTCCTTCGAGCAGGAACAACTTCAGGACCGCCTCGTCGTTGCGCACACTGACCTTCCAGTCCATCACCAGGTCGCCGTTCGTGACCCGGAGCGTCCGGTCGGCCGAGAAATTGGCATGGTCGCCTACCTGCAGGTCGGCCGTAGCCCCCTCGGAGAGACGCAGGCCAGTCACCTCCATGTTCTCCTTTCCGGTGAAGTTCTCCGGCACCTTCAGTTTGATCAGGCGCGAGGCGACATCCACCGTCGCACGTATAGAGCCGTTCAGCTCAAACTCTTCCACAAGGCACATACCGCTGACATCCACGCTGCCAGTGATGTCCTCAGAGCAGGAAACGCCCATCATTCCCCACAGGGGAAGCAACATATAAAGCAACAGCTTCGAAAGCTGGCTGTTTAAATTCTTCATCATGATCTGCTTGTTTTAGGATTAATCGGATGCTGTTGTTCTATTACCACTGGCCACAGTTCTGTTCATAGTGGCCGTCGGAGGCCGCAATCTGCTCGTAGGGGACAGGCAGATACTCGTTCTTGTCTGCCGTGAACCGCGCGCCGTTGAGGAAACTCATCGACTGGCTTTCCGTGGTGTAATACTGGTTGATGACCGTAGCGGCATCGCCCCAACGGACCAGGTCGAAGAAGCGTTCGCACTCCATGGCCAGCTCCAGACGACGCTCGAACTTGAGCATCTTCAGGGTCTCTTCCTGGCTATAGGAACCCTTGTAGAGGCTGACGGCGTAATGCACATTGTACTGGTTGGGATAGCCGGCCACCACACTGCCGGATGCCATCCCTGCGGCACGCTGGCGGATCTGGTTGATGAGTTCCACCGCCTCGGCGGTCTGCCCGAGCTGGGCGCAGGCCTCGGCACGCATCAGCAGCACGTCGGCGTAGCGGAACACGACACGGTTCATGGAGCTGGCCCACTGGGAGTCGCAAAGGAAGAGGTAGCTGCCTGTGAGCGCCGGATCGACATTCTGCTTCAGGGAAACGAAGTAGCCGAACTGGCCGCCCGAGCGGCTCCAGGTGTTCGATTCCTCCATCAGGAAGTTGGGATTGAACATATACGGAGTGCCGGGAACACCGACCGTCACGAACAGGCGAGGATCGACCGTCTGGGCAGTGCCTACCTGATAATCGGTTTGGGCAAAGCTGTCCAGATAGGGAAGGCCGTTGACATCGGTGCGGTAGGCATTGACCAGGTTATGCGACGGCTTGTAGAAGTCGCAGCCCGAATCGTGGACCTTGGGGATGCAGGGCACGATAAGACGGTTGGAGAAGTTGAGGTTGCCATAGTTGGTGCCGTCGTTCTTGGAGTACTGGATGGCCCAGATGGATTCCTTGCCGTTCTCATAAGCCTCTTCCGGCCGGAAGTTGTTGTGAAGGTCGTTCTCCAGCCCATACCCCCGATAGAGGCTGGGGGCCGTGTAATCCAGCACCTTCTTCAGGTCCTCCTGATTGATGGAGGTGACGGCATTGCTGCCCGCGTTGTCCTGGCGGTAGGCCTTGTAGAGATAGGCCTTGGCGAGAAAAGCGGCACAGGCGGCCTTCGTGGGCCGTCCCTTGTCGGCCTGCACCTCGGGCAGCACCTCGAACGCCTCTTCCAGGTCGTTGATGATCTGCTGCCAGCCCTCGTCGTTCGTATATTCGGTGTTCGAAAGCTGGTTGTAGTCCTCTTCCGTCATGTTGGGCTTGTTCACAAACGGAATCTTCTTGAACAGCCGCTTCAGCTGGAAGTGTCCGTAGGCACGCAGGAACTTCATTTCTGCCGTGCGCTGACGGATGGTGGCATTGTCCGCATCGGCCAGCGAGAGCACATCGAGCGACAGGTTCACCCGCGAGAGATACTGGTACATCTTTCCCCAGATGGAGCCGAAAGGCCAGTCGGTCGTCAGTATGCCGGTGCCCAGCTCCAGCCGGTGGAAAGGCTCACCGTCTGAAAAGTCACCGCCGCCCACGTAGGCGTCGTCCGAACGGGTGTCATAGTTCCAGAGCGAGAAGGAAGCGTTCATGTCCTCGATGCTGAGCAGCCCGGCATAGGCCGACACCACGAGGTTGTCAATCTGTTTGGGGTCTTTCACCTCTTCCTGGGTGAGTGTGCCCTGGGGAACTTGCTCCTCCAGGAAATCATTGCAACCAGCCAGAGACAGGGAGAGTGCGAGGGCCATCAGCATCCCTCCCTTGCGATACATATTGGTAAAGGTAGTCATATATTTTTCGGTTTGTTGGATAATGAGTGATGAATTAGAATGACAGGTTCACGCCAAACGTGAAGTTCATGGGAATCGGATAGTTGAATCCCGGATTCTCCGGATCGACACCGGTGAATCCGCCACTCTTGATGGTCAGCAGGTTCTGCGCCGAGAGATACATGCGCAGACGCTGGAGCTGGAGCTTCTCCACCAGGGTTTTCGGCACGTTGTAGCCCAGCTGGATGGTGCGGAGCTTGGCATAGGAACCGTTCTCTATGTAATAGGAAGACACGCGGCCTTCGTTGTTGGTGTCGGACGTGGTGAGGGCGGGGATGTTGCTGCCCGGATTGGCCGGACTCCATGCGTTGAGCACCCGCTCTCCCTTGTTGAGATAGGGCACGTTGATGTTGGAGTTGGCCCAGAAGTCGGTCTGAGTCTTGAAGCCACGGCAGTCCACATCGACTCCCTGTACCCCTTGCCAGAACAGCGTCAGGTCGAAGTCCTTGTACTGCACGTACAGGTTCAGTCCCCACGTGAAATCAGGAGTAGGATTATAGATCCAGTCCTGGTCGGCTTCCGTAATCCGGCCGTCCTCGTTCAGGTCCTTGTAGCGGATGCGTCCCAGTCCGGCCCCTTCCTGCACGGCGTGGTTGTCTATCTCCTCCTGGCTCTTGAAGATGCCGTCGTAGATATAGCCCACCTGGGCACCCATGGGATGTCCCACCACGCTCTTCACGCCGTTGCCTCCGAAGGTTCCCTTGGCCTCTACGGTAGCAGGCAGTTTCGTGATGGTGTTACGATAGGTACCGATGTTGCCGCTGATGTCCCACGAGAGACCGCTGGGCAGCTCGTCGCGCCAGCCGAACGAGGCCTCACAACCCACGTTCTTCATTTCGCCGGCATTGATCCACTGTGAGGTGCCTTCGCCCATGGCGGCGATGCCTCCCATCTGGAGAAGGATGTCCTTCGTGTTTTTGTGGTACCACTCGAAACTACCGTACAGCTTGTTGCCCAACAGGTCGAAATCTACTCCCGCGTTCACCTGCGTGGTGGTCTCCCACTTGATGTCCTCATTGCCCCGCTGCGAACGGATGTAGCCGTTGGTAAGGGCATAGCCTCCATTGGTGCCGGCGATGTCGTAGGAAGTGCCGGCAGCACCCGATCCCCACAGTCCTGTGGAAACCACCGACTGGAAGAGCGTGTAACGGGCCGTATTGCTGATTTCCGAGTTACCCGTCTGTCCCCAGGAGAGACGCAGCTTCAGGGTCTCCAGCCAACTCTTGGACGATTCCATGAAGGATTCCTCCGACAGGCGCCAGCCGAGTGACACGGAGGGGAAGTTACCATAGCGGTTGTTCTTACCGAAGCGGCTGGAGCCGTCGCGACGCAGGGTGAACGAGGCCATGTAACGGTCGTTGTACGTATAGTTCACCTTTCCGAAGAACGACACTAACGAGAAGCCTTCGCTGCTGGCCTTGGCCTCCTGACGGCCGGCGCCGGCCGATGCCCACATATAGTCGGGGGTGAGGATGGCATAGTCATAGCGCTTGGCGCTGCTCCACTTATAGTCCTGCCGGTTGGTCTCAATGCCGACCATGGCATCAGCACGGTGGCGGCCCACCTCGAAGTTATAGGTGGCGATGGCGTTCCACATCCAGCGCATCCAGTGCTCCTGCTTGCTTTCCGAGGCGTTCTCGGCGCGGAACATCTTGCCGTTGGCGATGGGATAGGTGAAGAACCGCTGCTCCTTCTGCGAGTAGTCCAGTCCAAAGGTCGAGCGGATGTCGAAGCCCTCGAACAGGTGAATGCTCAGGTGGGCATCGCCGAACATGCGCCACTGGGTATAGCGGTTGTCCTGGCTGTTCTTCAGGATGCTCAACGGATTCTCGCGTTCGGAGTACGCACCCAGTGCCTGGGCGTATTCGCCGTTCTCCGCATAGATGGGATAGTTCGGATTGAACTGCAGCGAGTTTTCGATGATGTTACCTGCAGCGTCCACGCCGCTGGTGCGGTTCAGGTTGAAATTCTCTCCGAGGGTCACCTTCCCGCCGAACAGCTTGTAGTCGCTGTTGGCACGTGCCGAAATACGGCTGAAATCAGTGGTCTTGATGGTACCCTGATTGCCATAATAGCCCAGCGAGAAAAACGAGGTTCCCTTCTCTGAGCCGTTGCTGACAGAGAGGTTGTAGTTCTGGACCACTCCCGTCCGGGTCACCTGGTCAAACCAGTCGGTGTCACCGGTCCGTACGGTTGCCTCATCGTCGATAAAGGCACTCATGCTGACCCCCTGGAGGACAGGATATCCCTGTGCGTCGTAGGCCCAGTTGTAGTGGTAGCCCAGGTTGTTGGCGTTGGGGTCCTTGCCGTCGTTGACGCACGCCTGCCAGTAGGCTTCGCCCCACTGCCGGGCGTTGAGGGTCTTGATGCGGTTGGCATAGACGGAAGCGGATACACTGCCGTCGAAATCCACCTTCACCGTGCCGTCCTTGCCTTTCTTGGTGGTGATGATGATGACCCCGTTGGCGGCACGCGACCCGTAGATGGAGGCCGACGCGGCATCCTTCAGCACCTGGATGCTCTCGATGTCATTGCCGTTCAGCTCGTGCATGCCCGCCTTGGTGGGCACTCCGTCGATGATGTACAGCGGATCGTTGTCGTTCAGCGTACCGATACCACGGATGCGGACCGTAGCGGCTCCCGACGGTGATCCGTCGGCCGAGATGTTCATGCCCGGCACCCGTCCCTGCAGGGCCTTCATGGGGTTGTTCTCGTTCTGCTTTTTAAGGTCGCCCACGCTGACCACGGAGACTGCGCCCGTCAGGTCGGCCTTTCGCTGGGTGGTGTAACCGGTCACCACTACCTCCTGCAACTCCAGCATGTCCGACAGTTCTACCCGCATGCCGTCAACGGCCTTCAAGGTCAGCGGCTCGTAGCCCACATACGAGAACTGCAACTCGGCCCCTGGCTCCACATCGAGGGCAAAATTTCCGTCGATGTCGGTGATGGTGGCACGCTGGGAACCCATTTCTCTGACGGTGGCGCCGATAAGCGGCTCGCCGTCTGACTTGCCTACGACACTTCCCGTGATTTTCACCGTCTGGGCGGCTGCCCATAGGGTGCCCATCATCAGAAAGACGAGGCCTAAGAAAATACTTCGCTTCATGATAAATGTGTTTTTTTGTTCATATTGATGTTATTGCTCACTTCCGTTCTTTATCGCCTTTGAAACAACGCCAACACGCTGTACAGAAAAAAGGTCCGCCAGTGTTTTTCATTTCATTAGCTCGCTGCGAAATTACAACGATGGACGGGAGCAGAAAAAGAATAAGGTTGCAACACTCTGAACATTTGTTGCAACCTTACTCTTATGGAACATCTTTACAACCGCATGTATCATGCACGCGAAAGGCATCAGTCATGGACATCCTTGGGATGCCGACCATAGCAGCTCTTATAGCATTTGCAGAAGTAGGCAGGATCGCCAAAGCCCACGGCACCGGCGATGTCGTAGATGTCCATCCGGGTGGTGGTGAGCAGGCGGTGCGCCTGCTCCAGGCGCGTGTTCCGGATCAGTTCCACGGGACTGTTGCCGGTCAGTGCCTTCGTCTTCCGGTAGAGCTGGGTACGGCTGAGGCAGAGCAGCCGCGCCAATGCCTCCACACTGAACTGTTCGTCGGAATAGTTGCCCATGATGGCCGCTGTCAGTTTCTCCAGGAACAATTTGTCGTACCTCGACAGTTCCTCCTGGGTCTCCTGGTCCGCCTCCTGAGCTGCCTCCTGGGCCGGCGATGACTCCGTCTGAGCCGCCGGCGACCCTGCCGGCACGGCTGCCGGATCGGGGACGGCAGCTTCCCCCTGAAGGCCGGAGAGCTGTGACAACCGTCGCACCCTCGCACGGTTGGCCAGCAAGGTTTCCACCTGCGCCAGGAGCACAGGCGCACTGAAAGGTTTTGACAAGTAAGCCTCCGCCCCGCACGCCAGTCCCTGCACCCGCTGCTCGTCGAGCGTACAGGCCGTCAGCATGATGACAGGAATATGGCTGGTACACATATCTGTCTTCAGGTGCTGGCAACACTCCATCCCGTCCATGACCGGCATCATGACGTCGCAGAGGATAATGTCGGGCACATTCTCCCTGGCCAGTTCCCAGCCCTGCTGTCCGTCCACCGCCTCCAGCACCCGGTATTTTCCGGCAAACAATGAAGAGACGAACGCACGCATGTCCGCATTGTCATCGATGACCAGGACAACGGGCAACGGCTCATCCTCGGTGACAGGCGGCTGTCCTTCGCTGGTCGATGTCGGAAGGTCCGAACAGGCAATCAGGCCTTCCGGTGCCAGGTACTGCAAGGGAACGGCGGCAGACACAGCCGCCTGCGAGGGCTTCTCCTGCTCATCGGCCAAGATGCCCACCACCTTTTCCCGCACAGGAATGACAATGGTAATGGCAGTCCCGGTCCCCTCCGTCCCGCTGCTTTCCGTCCGGGAGGCAATCCTGACCTGTCCCCCCATCAGCTCGGCATATTTCTTCACGAGTGCCAGTCCGATGCCCGCCCCTTCCATGTTGGAACTGTCTATCTGATAGAAACGCTCGAAAATCCGGCTGAGGTTCTCCTTGTCGATTCCCGCTCCCGTATCGCGCACGGTCACCGTCAGCTCCTCCCCAAGGTGACATTCCAAGGCAATGGTTCCTCCACGGGCGGTGAACTTGATGGAGTTGCCGATCAGGTTATAGACCATCCGCTCCAGCTTTCGCACGTCCACCCTCACCCTCCAGTCCGCCTCGTTGACCACCAGCTGCAGGTGGATGCCCTTCCGCTCCGCCAAGGTGGCGAACGACTCGTGCCACTGCCGGAAGGCCTCGCGCAAGTCCGCCTCACTCCGGTTCAGCCTCATCTTGCCGTTCTCCACCTTCCGGAAGTCGAGTATCTGGTTGAGCAAGTCCAGCAACACACGCACATTGCGCTGGGCAATCTGCAGCAACGGAAGCACAACATGGGCATCCATTTTCGCATCTAACTGTTGGACCGCCTGTTCCAACGGAGCGGAAATCAGGGTGAGCGGCGTGCGGAAATCGTGGGAGATGTTGGTGAAAAACACCAGTTTCGCGTTGGTGGCCTCCTCAAGGTCTTTCGTCATGGTGAGCAGCTGCTCATTGTGCCTGCGCAAGGTGTCCTGCTGTTCGCGCAGGCGGCGGTTGGCCTGCTTGCGGATCTTGTTCAGCCGGTAAAGGGCCACGCACAGCAGGCACGCCAGCACCAGGATGCCCAAGGTAGCATACAGCATCATCCGCTCCACGTGGCTTTGCTCGAGATAAAACACAGCGCGGTGGTGCATGCCTTCCACCCGCTCCACTTCGGCGGTGAGCGCCCGATCCATATTAATAAGGAGAGTGGCTTCCTGAGGGGTGCTGACCAGGTGGCTGGGCAGCAAGGTCTCGCGGGGACACGGCTCTCCCCGCAGCAGCTTCAGGGCCGTCTGGATAATGGCATCTCCGCCCGTAGGATAAATGGCAGTGGCATCCACTTCGCCTGTCTCGACCGCCTCAACCCCCAACCCCGGCGAGCCGAAGCCGTCGGCCCCTACGAAAAGGATGTCATGGCCCGGCAGCAACTGGTCGGCCACCTTCTTGACCTCTTTGGCCATGAAGTCACTATGTGCCACCACAATGTCCACATCCGGATAGACGCGCAGCAGCGAATCGCCCGCCGCGGCGGCACGCGGCCCCAGCCATCCAGCGTCCACGGAAGCCAGCAGGCAGATGTCCGTCCGCTCCTTCAGGCCGGCCAGCAGGCCCTCATGGCGCTGCCGTGCAGGAGAGGTCTGCATGTCGCCCATCAGCTCCAGCACCGTCCCTCCCTGGGGAAGCCGCGTGGCCACATAGGCTGCCATGATCTTGCCGACCCCGATGTTGTCGCCGCCCACAAAGGCGGAATAGCGGTCACCCTTGACATAGCGGTCGAAAAGCAGGACAGGGATGCCACTGTCGTAGGCCTTCGCAACGATGCCCGCCAGCGCGTCCACGTCGTGGGGCGACACCACGAGCAGATCTACCCGCTGGTCCATGAAATACTGGATGTCGGCGGTCTGCCGGGCATTGTCATCGACGGCGCAACGGAACTCCAGGCTCACCCCCTCGTGGAGCAATGCCTCGCGCCGCATCTCGTTGTTCTGCTTTTCTCGCCAGTAACCGCCGCTACACTGAGAAACACCAATCCGGTACAGGGGCTCCTGTGGACCGCCACAGGCCCAGAGAAAGAGGCACGGAAGCCATAAGAGACAATGCCGCAATTTATTGTTCAATGTGTTATGCATAGTACACCTATTAGACGGTTCATAAATTATAGCAACTGATGCCAAAGATACATAATTTTGCTGAAAATAACTACATCTTGGCCCAAAAATACACTACAATATTTTTCAGGAATCCTCCTGCCGGCTCCTTCGGGGCATCCTTGAACGCATCTGTCACAGACGCTGAAAACCATCGTTCGGTGCCAACAGTCCAGCTTACGTCCCTCAATATTTGTGCAGCGTCGCATAAAACGGACAGTGCCGGCTTGCGATTCTCGCAAATTGTCGCTATTTTTGTCGGAGTATGAATGTCTCTGCCATTGACACCAGCAACGAGGAGTTCCAGAACGCACTGAAGCTCATCCAATACACCCGCCAGTCGGTTTTCCTGACGGGGAAGGCAGGTACGGGTAAATCGACCTTTCTGAAATATGTCTGCCAGACGGTGAAGAAAAAACACGTGGTACTGGCCCCTACCGGTATCGCTGCCATCAATGCCGGCGGCAGCACCCTCCACAGTTTCTTCAAGCTGCCGTTCCATCCGCTGCTGCCCGACGATCCGAACTACAGCATCAGCGGCAGAAAGCTGCAGGCTTCCTTGAAATATTCGGCCGACCACCGGAAGCTGATCGAGAACATCGAGCTGGTCATCATCGACGAAATCTCGATGGTACGGGCGGACATCATTGACTTCATCGACAAGGTACTGCGTGTGTATTCGAAGAACCTGCGCGAGCCGTTCGGCGGCAAGCAGGTGCTGCTGGTAGGCGATGTCTACCAGCTGGAACCGGTGGTCACTGCCGACCAGCGCGACATCCTGAACCGATTCTATCCGAATCCCTTCTTCTTTTCCGCACGGGTGTTCCAGGAGATGGAACTGGTGGCCATCGAACTGACCAAGGTCTACCGCCAGCGCGATCCGGTCTTCGTGGGGGTACTCGACCGCATCCGCAACAACACCATTGGTACGACCGACTTGCAGCTGCTGAATACGCGGGTCTGCACGGCAGAGACACCGGCTGCCACCAACGACCTTTACATCACCCTCGCCACCCGCCGCGACACCGTGGACTTCATCAACGAGCAGCGGTTGGCCGCACTGCCGGGCGATCCGGTCACCCTGAGAGGCGACATCCACGGGGAGTTTCCCGAAAACAGCCTGCCCACCCAGATGGAGCTGGTGGTGAAACTGGGCGCACAAGTCATCTTCGTGAAAAACGACCAGCAGAAACGCTGGGTGAATGGGACCATCGGCACCATTACGGGGATGGACGAGGAAGGCGTCCTGCAGATTGAGGCAGAAAACGGACGGATGTTTGATGTAGAAAAGGAGACCTGGAGCAACGTGCGCTACCGCTACAACGAGGAGGAGAAGAAAATAGAGGAAGAAGAGCTGGGCACGTTTACGCAATACCCTATCCGACTGGCCTGGGCCATCACCGTCCACAAGAGCCAGGGACTGACTTTCACGAGGGCGGTCGTCGACTTCTCCGGCGGGGTCTTTGCCGGCGGACAGGCGTATGTAGCCTTGAGCCGATGCACCTCGCTCGACGGCATCACCCTGAAGCGGCCCATCAACCGGTCGGACATTTTCGTACGACAGGATATCGTGAACTTTGCACGCAGCTTCAACAACCGGCAGGCCATCGACCGGGCCATGAAGGCCGCCCAGGCGGACGTGGAATATGTGGCCGCCATACGCGCTTTCGACCAGGACGACTTCAGCGGATTCTTGAGCCATTTCTTCCGGGCCATCCATTCGCGCTACGACATCGAGAAGCCCCTCGTCCAGCGGTTCCTGCGCCATAAGCTAAGCATCATCCCTCGGCTGAAGGAAGAAAACAGCCGGCTGAAAGAACAATTGCGCGAACAGCGGAAACAGATGGAGAAGTACGCCCGCGAATACTACCAGCTGGGCAATGCCTGCATCACCGAAGCCCACGACTCGAGGGCGGCCCTCGCCAACTTCGACAAGGCCATCGCCCTCTATCCGGAGTATACGGATGCCTGGGTACGGAAGGGAGTCACCCTCTTCAACGACGGACGGGTGCAAGAAGCGGAGGAGTGCCTCAACCAGGCCGTCCGGATACAGCCGCATTCGTTCAAGGCTGTCTACAACCGAGGCAAGCTGCGCCTGCATACCGGCGACACCGAGGGGGCCGTGGCTGACTTAGACAAGGCGACCAGCGTGAGACCCGACCATGCCGGTGCCCATGACTGTTTCGGAGAGGCACTGGAAAAGGCGGGAAAGACGTCGGAGGCAGCCATCCACTACCGGATAGCCAAAGAACTGCGAAAGAAAAACAAAAAATAGGAACAGACTACCATGCACCCCAGGCTGTCCGGGAATTGTTTTCCGCTTTCCTTTTTCCCTGTCATTTCGAACGGAGAGAAATCTGTTAGCGCAAGTGGATGCATTCAGATGCTTCACTCCGTTCAGCATGACAGATGGATAGGTGGCCCAAGGTTTTCGGACAGGCTCGCCCATCATCCCTGATGAATCGTCAGCTGCGGGAAGGGGAAACCAATGCCCCGCTCGTTGAACGTAGCATAGACCGTACGGTTCATACCGAACTTCACGTCCCAGTAGTCCGCAGCCTTCACCCATACGCGCACCGTGATATTGACGCTGCTGTCGGCCAGTTCGCCCAAGGCGACAAACGGTTCGGGCGACTGCAGGATGCGGGCATCCGCCGCGAAAATCTCGCCCAGCACCTGACGGACCTTGTTGAAGTCGGTACCGTATTCAACCCCGAAGCTGAAATCCACCCGTCGCAGTTCCTCCTTGCTGTAGTTGGTCACCGCATTGCTGCTCAGCGATCCGTTGGGGACGAAGACGACGCGGTTGTCGGGTGTAGTCAAAATCGTATGGAATATCTGGATTTCCTTCACCGTGCCGCTTACACTGCCGGACTCGATGTAGTCGCCTACCTTGAACGGCTTGAACACCAGGATAATCAGTCCGCCGGCAAAGTTGGACAGGTTGCCCGACAGGGCCATACCGATTGCCACACCTGCCGATGCCAGCAGGGCTGCGAAGCTGGTGGTCTCTACGCCCAGCCTGCCGATGATGGCAAATGCCAGAATGAGGTTGAGCAACAGCGAAACCAGGCTCTTGAGGAAGGTCTGCACACTGATCTCCAGCTTCCGCTTCTCCAGCAGCTTGCTGACCAAACGGCTGATCTGCCGGATAATGAAACGGCCCACCACGTAAATGATGATGGCACCGATAATATCCTTGCCGACTTCAATGCCCCAGTTCAGCAGGCGCTCAATCATTTTCTCTACATCGATTTTCTGGGTGGTATCGAGAACCACTTGTAGGGTTGTAAATAGCATATTCACTCCAATAGTTTTTGTTAATTCTTTTCAGTTCAAAGTTCCACCCATCCCTTGCCTTGACGGAGAATTTCCGGTTCGTCGCCGCAGCAGTTGATGACGGTCGAAGGCTCCGTACCGCCCATGCCCCCGTCGATGACCAGGTCCACATCTTCCCCGAACTTCTCGTGGATGAGCTCCGGATCGGTAATGTACTCGATGTCCTCGCCGTCCTCCAACGGCAGCGTTGTGGTCAGGATCGGTGCGTCGAGCAGCCGGCAGATATCGCGGATGATGGGATTGTCCGGCACACGGATGCCCACCTCCTTCCGGCTGCGGAAGATTTTCGGCAACCGGCTGTCGGCATTCAGGATAAACGTGAAGGGTCCCGGCAGCAGCTGCTTCATCAGCTTGAACGTGGCGTTCTCCACCCGTGCGTACTGACTGATGTTGCTCAGGTCGTAGCAGATGACGGACAGGAAATGCTTGCGGGCGTCGATGCCCTTCAGCTTGCAGATCCGTTCGATGGAACGCTCCTTCAAGGCATGGCAACCGATGGCATACATCGTGTCGGTGGGATAGATGATGATCCCACCGTCGTTCAGCACATCGGCTACCCGCTGCAGACTCTCCGGCGAATTGTTCTTGCTGTACAGTTTCAATAGCATACCGCGCTGCTCCTGCCTTTCTTAAGCCTTCCCGGCGTTCAGGCGTTCCGCCATGGCCTTCGCCAGTTCCTTCGCCTGTGCATAGTTGTCCGCCTTCATGCTCTGCTTCATCTCGATGGGGTTGCCCACCACCTCGAACTTCAGTTTCTCAGCCTGCTCGGCCAGCTTCTTCACCGCCGCGCTGGCCCACGTGAACGAACCGAAATAGCCGATGAGGCGGTTCTTCATCTCGCGGGCAGCCACCTTGCTGAGCAGGGCTTCCATCTCCGGATAGAGGTGCATGTTGTAAGTGGTGCATCCCACGATAAGGGCCCGGTACTTGAAGATGTCGGCCAGAATGTACGAATGGTGCGTGTGCGACACATTGTGCAGGATGATGTTCTTCACCCCCTGACGGCTCAATTCTTCGGCAATGGCTTCCGCCAGTTCCTCCGTGTTGCCATACATGGTGCCGTAGGCAATGACCACGCCGTCTTCTCCCTGGTAGCGGCTCAACTGGTCGTAGAGGGCCACCACTTTCGGAATGTATTCCTCCCATACCGGTCCGTGCGTCGGACAGATCATCTTGATGTCCAGCCCGCTGCATTTCTGCAGGGCCTTCTGGACGGGATTGCCGAACTTGCCCACAATGTTCGAGTAGTAGCGGCGCATTTCGTCCCAGTAGATGTCGGTATTGATGCAACGGTCGATGCACCCTCCGTTCAGGGCACCGAAGCAGCCGAAAGCGTCGCCGGAGAACAGGATGCCTTCCGTCTCGTCGAAGGTCACCATCGTTTCGGGCCAGTGGACCATCGGCACCAGATAAAAGCGCAGGTTGTGATGTCCCAGCTTCAGAAAATCGCCGTCGGCCACCACGTAGCGGTCGCCCGTCACACCGTAATATCCCTCGACCATATCGAATGTCTTCTTGTTGCCCACCAGCACGATGTCGGGGTAATACTGCTTGATGAGGGAGATGGAGCCGGAGTGGTCGGGCTCCATGTGGTTGATGATCAGATAATTTATCTTGCGGTCACCGATGACGCTACGGATTTTCTTCAAATAGAGTTCAAAGAATGCCACATCGACCGTATCTACCAGTGCCACCATGTCGTCGTCGGCAATCAGATACGAGTTGTACGACACGCCGTAAGGTAACGGCCAGAGGTTTTCAAACAATGCTTTGGTGCGGTCGTTCACACCCACGTAATGTACTTTTCCTTTCAATTCCATAACTGTGTTTCCTGAATATATATAAATTTAGTTCTTTCTTGCCTTCCACTGCTTTCCCTGCCAGGCATCGCGTTCCTCCATCCGGCGCCTCACCTTGGCGGTGAACTCGTGGTTCTTCAGTCCCCAGTCGGGGGCGATGAGCCACTCTTTGGGCGACTGCGAGACAAACCGCTCCAGCACCAGGCCGGGACGCAAATGCTCCACGTAGTCGATGGCGAGGTCGATGTACTCGTCCGCCGTGTAGAGGCGGAAGTCCTCGGGATGACGGGCATACTCTTCGGCCATACGGGTTCCCCTAATCAGCTGCAGCTGGTGCATCTTCAGGGTATCCAAGGGCAAGGCCGAAATCTCCTCCGCCTGACGCATCAGTTCGTCATGTCCTTCGCCGGGCAATCCCAGAATGACATGTCCCCCCACAAGCAGGCCACAGTCTGCCGTCCGGTGCACCGCCTCCTGCGTACAGGCGAAGTCGTGTCCCCGGTTGATCCGTTTCAGCGTGGCGTCCGACGTACTCTCGATGCCGTATTCCACAAGCACGAAAGTCCGGCGGCCCAACTGCTCCAGATAATCCAGCAACGCATCGGGCATACAGTCGGGGCGTGTGCCGATGACCAGTCCCACCACCCCGTCGACCGACAAGGCCTCCTCGTAGAGCTGACGCAAGGCATCTGTCGCTCCATAGGTATTCGTGTAGGCCTGGAAATAAGCCAGGTACTTCATCGCAGGGTATTTGCGGGCAAAGAATGCCTTTCCCTCCTCCACCTGCTGCGCCACGCTCTTCTCCGTCCGGCAATAAGCAGGATTGAACGTCTGGTTGTTGCAGTACGTACAGCCACCCACCCCCACCCGTCCGTCGCGGTTGGGGCACGTGAATCCCGCATTCACAGACACTTTCTGCACCTTGGTGCGAAACCGTCCGGCCAGAAAAGCGGAAAAATCCTGATAGCGTACCTTCGGCTCCATACGTCATTTTTTGATTTGCGAGTGCAAAAATACAGAAAAAGCGCCACATACAACCCATTGTCAGAAGAGTTTTCATGATTTAGGATATTTTTTCTCCTACATATCGTTGTTACCGCCAAAATTTAGTACCTTTGCAGAAGGTAAGCCACTGCCCTGACTGGCCCACTTACCTACCTTAATTATTAACCTAAACGATACAATCATGTATACCGATTTTCAGAAACATCTCTCTGCTGAACTGGCTTCCATCCAGGAAGCCGGCCTGTACAAGAACGAACGCCTCATCTGCTCGCCCCAGCGTGCTGAAATCACTGTAGCCGGAAAAACCGTCTTGAATTTCTGCGCCAACAACTACCTGGGCCTGGCCAACCACCCGGCACTGATTGAAGCGGCCAAGCAGGCCATGGACGAACGGGGCTACGGCATGTCATCCGTACGCTTCATCTGCGGCACACAAGACCGCCACAAGGACCTGGAAAAGGCCATTGCCAATTTCTTCGGCACGGAAGATACCATCCTCTACGCTGCCTGCTTCGATGCCAACGGCGGCGTATTCGAACCGTTGCTGGGTCCGGAAGATGCCATCATCTCGGATGCCCTGAACCATGCTTCCATCATCGACGGCGTGCGCCTCTGCAAGGCACAGCGTTTCCGCTATGCCAATGCCGACTTGGCCGACCTGGAAGAAAAGCTGAAGGCAGCTGCCGGCTGCCGGTTCCGCATCATCGTCACCGACGGTGTCTTCTCGATGGACGGCAATGTCTGCCCGCTGGACAAGATCTACGAACTGGCCAACCAATACAATGCCATGGTCATGGTGGACGAATCGCACTCAGCAGGTGTGGTAGGACGTACCGGACGAGGGGTGACCGAACTGCACAACCTGCGCGGCAAGATTGAAATCATCACCGGTACGCTGGGCAAGGCCTTCGGCGGTGCCGTAGGCGGTTTCACCACCGGCAAGAAGGAAATCATCGATATGCTGCGCCAGCGTTCGCGCCCGTACCTCTTCTCGAACTCCTTGCCCCCGATGGTCGTGGCTGCCGGCATCAAGATGTTCCAGATGATGGACGAGACCAACGAACTGCAGGACAAGCTGCATGCCAACACCGACTATTTCCGCGAAAAGATGCTGGCTGCCGGTTTCGACATCAAGCCGACCCAGTCGGCCATCTGTGCCGTCATGCTCTACGATGCCAAGCTCTCCCAGCAGATGGCTGCCCGCCTGCAGGAAGAAGGCATCTACGTCACCGGCTTCTTCTATCCGGTCGTTCCGAAGGGTGAAGCCCGTATCCGAGTACAGATTTCTGCCGGCCACGAGCGCGAACACCTCGACAAGTGTATCGCTGCCTTTACCAAGATCGGCAAGGAACTGGGTGTTATCAACTAATTTTTCAGCCAATCAAATTTTCCCGACTATGAAAGCATTAGTAAAGAAAGAGCCGAAAAAAGGCATATGGATGGACGATGTTCCCGTTCCCGAAGTGGGCGTGAACGATGTCCTCATCAAGATTAAGAAAACCGCCATCTGCGGTACCGACCTACACATCTACAAATGGGACGAATGGAGCCAGAAGACCATCAAGACCCCGATGACCATCGGTCACGAATACGTAGGCATCGTCGCCGAAGTGGGTGCGGGTGTACAGAAAGTGAAAGTGGGCGACCGCGTGACGGGTGAAGGGCACATTGCCTGCGGCCAGTGCCGTAACTGCCGGCGGGGCAAGCAGCACATCTGCGAGAGCAGCATCGGTGTGGGCGTAAACCGCGACGGTGCGTTTGCCGAATACCTGTGTATCCCCGAATCGAACGTGGTGAAACTGGACAACCGTATCTCCGACGATATGGCGGCCATCATGGACCCCTTCGGCAATGCCACCCATACGGCCCTCTCCTTCCCCTTGCTGGGTGAAGACGTACTGATTACCGGGGCCGGACTGATCGGTACGATGGCCACCGCCATTGCCCGCTTCGCCGGTGCCAAGCGCGTCATTGTGACCGACCTCAACGACTACCGGCTGGACATCGCCCGCCGCATGGGGGCCACTCGCACGGTGAACGCCGCCAAGGGGGAAACGGTGGAAGGTGTGATGAAGGAAATGGGTATCCGCGGCTTCGATGTAGGTCTGGAAATGTCGGGTTCGCCGGTCGCCTTCCGCGACATGGTGGCCCACATGTACAACGGATCGAAGATCGCCCAACTGGGCATCCTGCCGCCCAGCACCACCGTAGACTGGAGTGAGATCATCTTCAAGGCGCTGACCATCAAGGGTATCTATGGCCGTCAGATGTGGGAGACCTGGTACAAGATGGAGCAGATGCTGTTGTCGGGTCTCGACCTGACACCGGTCATCACGCACCACTTCCCCATCGAAGAGTTCCAGAAGGGCTTCGATGTCATGGAGTCCGGACTGTGCGGAAAGGTCATCCTCGACTGGGAAAAATAAGCATCAGGTTGCGAAAGTCCAACCGGATGTTCTTCCTTGAATAGCCAGCGAAAGGAATAAGGGCTGGAACAGAAAGAAAGGAAGACACAAAGAAATATTTTCTTCCTTTGTGTCTTCCTTTCTTTCTGTTCAGTGTTCAGCAATATCACCAAACATTGACCCGTGCTTCCGGTGCCACATACATGGCATCGCCTTCCGTAATGCCGAAGGCATCGTACCAGGCCGGGATGTGCGGCAACGCACCGTTCACGCGCCAGCGGGCCAGTGAGTGCGGATCAGACTTGGTATAGACACGAATCTGCTCGTCACGGATGTTGCCCGCCCACAGCAGGGCATACGACAGGAAGAAACGCTGTTCGGGCGTGAAACCGTTCTCTACGCCCAGCGGTGCATCTTTCGTGGCATTCCGGAACGCCAGGAAGGCAATCTTCAAGCCGCCATGGTCGGCAATGTTTTCGCCCAATGTCAGTTCACCGTTGGCAAACAGGCCCGGCAACACCTCAATCTTGTTGAAGAAGTCCACCATCACCTGCGTACGTTCCTTGAAACGGGCGGCATCCTCTGCTGTCCACCAGTCCTTCAAGTTACCGTTCTTGTCGAACTGACGGCCCTGGTCGTCGAATCCGTGCGTCATTTCGTGGCCGATCACCACACCGATGGCCCCGTAGTTGCAGGCATCGTCGGCATTCATGTCGAAGAACGGATACTGCAGGATGGCAGCCGGAAAACAGATTTCGTTGGTGGAAGGATTGTAATAGGCATTCACCGTCTGCGGTGTCATCAGCCATTCGCTCTTATCTACCGGCTTGCCCACCCGGCTGTACATATCCTTCACGCCCCACGCTGCGGCCCGGCAGACATTGGCCCAATAGGAATCCTTCTGCACATCAAGGTCGGAATAATCCTTCCACTTGTCGGGATATCCGATCTTCACCGTAAAGGCTGCCAACTTCTCGTGCGCCTTGGCCTTGGTACTGTCGCACATCCATTCCTGTGCATCGATGCGCTGTCCCAGTGATACCTGAAGGTTTTTCACCAGCTGCAGCATCCGCTCTTTGGCGGCAGCAGGGAAATATTTTTCCACGTACATCTGGCCTACCAGTTCGCCCAACAGGCCGTCAACCGAACCGACAGCCCGTTTCCAGCGCGGACGGTTCACCTGACGACCGCTCAGCACCTTTCCGTAGAAGTCGAAACGGGTGGCCACGAAATCGTCGCTCAGGTAAGGAGCCGCTGCATCCAGCAGGTTATACTGCAAGTAAGCGATGTGTTTGGACATTGGCAAGGTGTTGGCCAGTTTCACCACTTCCTGAATCGGCTCTACCTGCTCCACATTCAGTTCGTCCAGGCCATCGATACCGAAGGCACGGAGATAGCCGGGCCAATCAACCCCAGCAAACTGCTGCTGGAAGTCCGCATAGGTCATCTTGTGGTAGTTGGCTTCGGGGTCTCTGCGCTGTACGGCACTGAACGACTTCTCCGCAATGCGCGTTTCGATTTCAAGCACATCGGCCGCTTTCTGACGGGCAGCCTCTTCCTCGCAACCGGCCAGCCGGAACAAGCGGACAATATACTCCTTGTACTGCTGGCGGATGTTCTCGGTCACGCTGTCGGTGGCCAGATAGTATTCTTTTTCTCCCAGGTTAATGCCTCCCTGCGCCAGCTGGAAAATGTTCAGTTCGCTGTTCTTGGGGTCGGCATACACATACGACGAGAAGTACGTACCGACCCCCTGTTTAGCCAGTTCGGCCACCATCGGCAGCAGTTGGGACGGGTCGCCGAGGGCAGCAATCTTGTCAAACTGCGCCTTTACCGGTGCCATGCCCTGCTCGTTCAGGGTCACACTGTCCATGGCCAGGTTATACAAGTCACCGATTTTCTGGGCTGCCGTACCGGCTTCGTGCTGCTGTGCCGCCAGTCCTTCAATCAGTTCCTTCAGTTTTTCCTGGTTATTCTCGGCCAACACTTCGAACGACCCGTAACGCGAATACTCATCTGTCAGCGGATGGGCATCGTTCCATCCTCCCGTTGCGTAACGGGCAAAGTCCTTGCCGGGTGCCACCGTGGTATCCATGTTGGCCCGGTCAATGCCCGACACGGCCTGTGCGCCTTTTTGTCCGGCGCATCCACCTGCCATTGCCGCCATCAGCACAGCGGCAGTAGCTACATAATTCATCTTTCTCATGTATCTTGATATTAAAAAAGTTTTCACCTCGCAGGAAGTCATGCCATCTCTTCCAGTTCCGTCAAGGCAGCTTCCCACTCCTCTTCCACGGCAGCCATCTGCCGCTTCAGCTGCTGGTGCTGCTCGTAGAGCTTCATGTCCGAAGCCCCTTCCGGTGTCGCCATACGGGCCTCCAGCTCCTTGACCTGCTCTTCCAGCCGACCGACACGTTCCTCGCAGTCCGCCACCTGTTTCTCCAGTCTGCGGATGCGCTTGTTCTGCTCTTTCAGGGCCTCGTACGAGAGCTTGTTCTCGCTGGCCGCCACTTCCTCTTTCTTTCCCTTCGCCGACACAGCCGTGGGCGACTGCGACAGCTGCAGCTGGTCCAGACTCTCCAGCTTCTTTTTCTGCAAGAAGTCGTAGATGCCGCCGATGTGCTCTTTCACCCGTCCGCCGCCGAACTCATAGACCTTCGTCACCAGCCCGTCGAGGAACTCCCGGTCGTGCGACACGACGATGACCGTCCCGTCGAAGTCGCGGATGGCCTCCTTCAGCACATCCTTCGAGCGCATGTCCAGGTGGTTGGTCGGCTCGTCCAGAATCAGGAAGTTCACCGGCTCCAGCAGCAGCCTGATCATGGCCAACCGGCTGCGCTCGCCGCCCGACAGTACCTTCACCTTCTTGTCGGACGCTTCTCCGCCGAACATGAAGGCACCCAGGATGTCCCTTATCTTCAGTCGGATGTCTCCCTTCGCCACCCGGTCGATGGTGTCGAACACCGTCAGGTTCTCATCGAGCAGCTGTGCCTGGTTCTGGGCGAAATAGCCCATCTGCACATTGTGACCGATGATCAGCTTTCCCTCGTAGGGAATCTCGTCCATGATGCACTTCACCAAGGTGGATTTTCCCTCGCCGTTCTTGCCTACGAACGCCACTTTTTCGCCCCGATGGATGGTCATGTCCACATCGTGGAACACCACGTGGTCGCCGTATGCCTTCTTCACGCCCTCGCAGATGACCGGGTAATTGCCCGACCGCATGGCCGGCGGAAATTTCAGGTGCAACGACGAATTGTCCTCCTCGTCCACCTCAATGCGTTCTATCTTTTCCAGCTGCTTGATGCGGCTCTGCACCTGCACCGCCTTGGTCGCCTTGTAGCGGAACCGCTCGATGAAGTCCTCCGTATCCTTGATTTCCTTCTGCTGGTTCTCGTAGGCACGCAACTGCTGCTCGCGGCGCTCCTTGCGGAGCACCACAAACTCGTCGTAGGGCACTTTATAATCATATATTCTCCCGCAGGATATTTCAATGGTGCGGTTGGTGACATTATTGATGAAGGCCCGGTCGTGGCTCACCAGCACGACGGCTCCGGAACACATCTTCAGGAAACCCTCCAGCCACTGGATACTCTCGATGTCGAGGTGGTTCGTCGGCTCGTCCAGCAACAACACGTCGGGCCGCCGCAAAAGAATCTTGGCCAGTTCGATACGCATCCGCCATCCGCCGCTGAACTCCGAGGTAGGACGGCCGAAATCCTCCCGGCTGAATCCCAGTCCGGTCAGCGTACGTTCGATTTCCGCCTGGTAGTTGGTGCCTCCCATCATCAGGAAGCGTTCGTTCTCGTGGGTAAAACGTTCTATCAGCTCATGGTAACTCTCCGACTCATAGTCCGTGCGGTCCGCCAGTTCTTGGTTCAGCTGCTCGATACGTGCCTGCATCTCTGCGATGTGGTCGAACGCCATTTCCGCTTCTTCCATCACGGTACGCGTATCGCTCAGCACCATCACCTGTGGCAGATAACCGATGCTCACTCCCCGCTGTACGGCCACTACCCCCTCCGTGGGACGCTGCAGGCCGGCCAATATCTTCAACAGCGTTGACTTCCCTGCCCCGTTCTTGCCCACCAGAGCGATACGGTCTTTCTTGTTGATGACAAACGATACATCGTCAAACAGCGGCGTAACGCCGAACTCCACTTTCAGTCCTTCTATAGAAATCATAGTTATTACAATGGTAAAATCCGTGCAAAGTTACAAGTTTTCAGGCACAATCTCCCCATCCCTGCCGTTCTTTTTTTTCAAGGAGCCTATCAGGGACAAACTCGCCCGTTTTGACAAAAAGACAGGTCTCCAGCGGTTTTCTCTTCCGAGCGAAAGGGAAAGCACCATTCACATCTACAGAAAGTCAATATCTTTCTTTCTGTTAAATCAAGAACTGCTGTTGTCAGTGTCTAACGACAGGCTGTGTTACCTCCTAACGACCGAAGTCCTTACACTCCTTCGACAGGCATCCTTGGGTGGCTTCGACAGGCATCCTTAAGGGACAAGAACAGGCATTCTTAAGAGACAAGAATAAGCCTTCTTGAGGGACAAGAACAGGCATCGCAATATACCTTTATATATAGCACGGATCGACGTCCCTCCCTTCACTGCCATCCTGTACCACAAACAGACAAAATTGCAGTTGATTTACAGCGCGTTATGCCAAAAAGTCATATCTGGAAGCCTTTCCAGCGTTTGGCAAGACTTTTGAACTATTCTCAGCGATTCACAACCAAAGACTAACAACAGATAGAAAGGAGAAAAAGATATGAACTTCAACAACTTTACCATCAAATCGCAAGAGGCGGTGCAGCAAGCGGTGAACCTCGTACAGAGCCGCGGCCAGCAAGCCATCGAGCCCGAACACCTGCTGGCAGGGGTGCTGAAAGTAGGAGAAAACGTCACCAATTTTCTCTTCCAGAAGCTGGGCATCAACGGACAACAGATTGAATCCGTGCTCGACCGGCAAATCGCATCGCTGCCGAAAGTGCAGGGCGGCGAACCTTACCTGAGCCGCGAAGCCAACGAAGTGCTGCAGAAAGCCACCGACTACTCGAAGGAGCTGAAAGATGAATACGTTTCACTGGAAGCCCTGTTGCTGGCACTGCTCAACGTCAAAAGCACCGTGGCCTCCATCCTGAAGGACGCCGGCATGAACGACAAGGAACTGAGAGCAGCCATCAACGAACTGCGGAAAGGACAGAACGTCACTTCCCAGTCCAGCGAAGACACCTACCAGTCACTGAACAAATACGCTATCAACCTCATCGAGGCGGCCCGCAACGGCAAGCTCGATCCGGTCATCGGCCGTGACGAGGAAATCCGTCGGGTACTGCAGATCCTGAGCCGGCGGACCAAGAACAACCCGGTACTGATCGGTGAGCCGGGTACCGGTAAGACCGCCATCGTAGAAGGACTGGCCCAGCGTATCCTGCGCGGCGACGTGCCCGAGAACCTGAAGAACAAGCAGCTCTACTCGCTCGACATGGGTGCCCTGGTAGCCGGAGCCAAATACAAAGGCGAATTCGAGGAACGGCTGAAATCGGTCATCAACGAAGTGACGAAGTCGGACGGCAACATCATCCTCTTCATCGATGAAATCCATACCCTGGTAGGGGCCGGAAAGGGAGAAGGAGCCATGGATGCCGCCAACATTCTGAAACCGGCACTGGCACGTGGCGAACTGCGCAGCATCGGTGCCACGACCCTCGACGAGTACCAGAAGTATTTCGAGAAGGACAAGGCGCTGGAGCGACGGTTCCAGACCGTCATGGTGAACGAGCCGGACACCGCCAGCTCCATCTCCATCCTGCGCGGACTGAAGGAACGCTACGAGAACCACCATCAGGTGCGTATCAAGGACGAGGCCATCATTGCCGCCGTGGAACTGAGCAACCGGTACATCACCGAGCGGTTCTTGCCCGACAAGGCCATCGACCTGATGGACGAGGCGGCCGCCAAGCTGCGGATGGAACGCGACTCGCTGCCTGAGGAACTGGACGAAATCGAACGCCGGCTGAAGCAGCTGGAGATTGAGCGCGAAGCCATCAAGCGCGAGAAAGACGAAGCCAAGCTGGCCCAGCTCAACAAGGAAATTGCCGAGCTGCGGGAACAGGAAACCTCGTACAAGGCCAAGTGGCAGAGCGAAAAGGAACTGGTGAACAAGATACAGACCAACAAGCAGGCCATCGAGCAGCTGAAGTTCGAAGCCGACAAGGCCGAACGCGAAGGCGACTATGGCAAGGTGGCCGAGATCCGCTACGGCAAGCTGCAGGCACTGGAGGCTGAAATCAAGAGCATCCAGGAAGATCTGAAGCGCAAGCAGGGCGACAGCGCCATGATCAAGGAAGAAGTGACGGCCGAAGACATCGCCGACGTGGTATCGCGCTGGACGGGTATACCGGTGAGCAAGATGCTGCAGAGCGAACGCGACAAGCTGATTCACCTGGAGGACGAACTGCACAAGCGGGTAGTGGGACAGGACGAAGCCATCACGGCCGTGGCCGATGCCGTGCGCCGGAGCCGTGCCGGACTGCAGGATCCCAAGCGACCCATCGGTTCGTTCATCTTCCTCGGCACGACCGGTGTGGGAAAGACCGAACTGGCCAAGGCACTGGCGGAATACCTGTTCGACGACGAATCGCTGATGACCCGTATCGACATGAGCGAGTACCAGGAGAAGCATACCGTGTCGCGGCTTATCGGAGCGCCTCCGGGCTACGTAGGCTACGACGAGGGCGGACAGCTCACGGAAGCCGTGCGGCGGAAACCCTACTCGGTAGTCCTGTTCGATGAAATCGAGAAAGCGCATCCGGATGTATTCAACATCCTGTTGCAGGTGCTCGACGACGGACGGCTGACCGACAACAAGGGGCGGGTGGTGAACTTCAAGAACACCATCATCATCATGACTTCCAACCTCGGCAGTTCGTACATCCAGAGCCAGTTCGAGCACATCAATGCGCAGAACCACGACCAGATTGTCGAGCAGACGAAGAACGAGGTGATGAACCTGCTGAAGAAGACCATCCGTCCGGAGTTCCTGAACCGTATCGACGAAATCATCATGTTCCAGCCGCTCAACGAAGAGCAGATTGAACAGATTGTCCGTCTGCAGGTCAACAGCATCCGGAAGATGCTGGCAGAAAACGGTGTCACGCTGAACATGAGTGACGAAGCCATCCGCTTCATCGCTTCCGCCGGTTTCGACCCCGAGTTCGGTGCCCGTCCGGTGAAGCGTGCCATCCAGCGCTACCTGCTCAACGACCTGTCGAAGCAGTTGCTGGCACAGCGCGTGGACCGCTCCCGCCCCATCATCGTGGAGCGCAGCAGCGACGGCTTGCGTTTCCGGAACTGACACTGCCCGGCCGCCAGTCGGCCCCTATGGCTACAAAGGCACAAGGAAGGGAATCCCCTTTCCTTGTGCCTTTGCTGTATGTACCCTACTGAAGTTGCGAATGAGCAAAAAGTAAGTCAACTTTCATAGGCAGTCCCAGCCATGAGATACTCCAGTACCAGTCGATTGATACTCCAGTACCAAATAAATGAAACTAAAAAAAGAGACTGAATGGCTGAACAGATTATTGTAGTTTAACGCTTTTGGTTGACTACTTCAAGCCTTACTTTTAATGTTGGTTGACCTGGTTAAACATTACTTTTATATTTGGTTGATACGTTTGCGACTTAGTCACGATTGTGGTTGACACTGCCGCAGCGTTAGCAAA